>CAYWXT010000013.1:0-39557 GCA_964462125.1 uncultured Pirellulaceae bacterium
GCTGTAATACCGTGTGCTGGTCCGACGTGGGCGACGGAACTTTGGCTCCAGATGTCTCATCAAGACTTGCAACAGCGTCCACTCGAACAGGGACAGTCGATTGTCGGCGTGGATCAGCTGGCGGATCGCTTCGGAAAACGTCTCGTATTGGTTCGCGGACATCGTCGCCAAGGCCGGCAGGGTCAGATCGAGCAGCGGCAGTCGGTGTTCCGCCGGCCCCTCGGAGAGTTGTTGCCAGTATGAGACCGCTTCGCGGGCTACCGTCGGTTCCAGCCGCTGGCCCACTTCGCGAAGTTGTTTCTCTCGAACGGACGGGTCCGAATCGAGCAGGAGGGCGACCACGATCGACCGCGCCGAGGCCGGTTCATGCGCCGCTTCCAAGATCGCAGGGGGGAGCGAGTCGAGCAGTTGCGCCGCGTGCCGGCGGTGCAGCTCGTCGGGATCTCCGACATGGTCCGCCGTCTCCCGCACCAGCTTGTCCGCCTCCGCGGCGCCGGCCGCGGCCAGCGTCCCCAAGACCGCCGCGCGGAGCGCCCCGGTGGCCGGGGCTCCGCCGGTGATCTGTTGAGCGATGTCGTGTTTCTCAGACCGATCCTCCCCACGCTCGTCGCTCCGCTGGTGCGGGGGCGGCGGTTGGGATTCCGGCTCCGGGAAGCGTCCATCCCAGTCGGGAAGGATCGCCCGGATCCGCTTCGGCAACGGCGGGTGGGTGGCCATCATTCCGGTCAACCCTTCAAAGACGCCCTGGGCGAAGTACATGTGGCTGGCGACCGCGGCGTTGGGATGCTGCAGACGACTGCCGTGCTTCTTGGCGCCGATCCGCATCAGCGCGCCCCCGATCCCACCGGGGTTGCGGGTGAACTGCACGGCGCTGGCGTCGGCCAAGTATTCGCGCTGGCGCGATACCGCCGCTTTGATCAGGCCGCCGAACGCCGACCCCAGGGAACCGATCAGGTAGAGTGCCAACCCGACGGCAAGAATCACAAGCATCCCCTTCCCGCCGCCCCCACCTCGTCCGCGGCTACGGCCATGGCCGACGGCACCGAACCGCAGCGAGTAGAGCAACATCTTGCCGATCAGACTCAGCAGCAGGATGCCGTGCAGGGTACCGATCAGGCGGATATTGGTCCGCATGTCGCCGTTGAGCACATGACTGAACTCATGCGCGATCACGCCCTGGAGCTCCTCGCGATTGAATTGGTCACAGGCCCCGCGGGTGACACCGATCACCGCGTCGTCCGGTCCATAGCCGGCCGCGAAGGCATTGATCGCGTCGTCGTCGATCAAGTAGACCGGGGGGACGGGGGTGCCGGAGGCGATTGCCATCTCCTCCACGACGTTCAGAAGTCGCTGTTCGGTCAGACCGGCATGGTTGGGATGGAGTTGTCGCCCCCCAACCGCCTCGGCCACATTGCGGCCTCCCCCAGAGCTCAGTTCCGTCACCTTGAACAGGGAGCCACCGACGATCACCGCGAGCGTGGCCAGTCCAGCGATCGATCCGGCGACCAGCGGATGGGGAAGCTGGAATTCGGAACGACTCGTCTCCGACTGGTTGTCGGCCACGTACTGTGTCGCCAGCGCCGTGGCCGCAAAGACGGCCATCACGATGCCGACAGTAGCGAGCAAAAACAGGGCGACCAACACCGCCGTATTTCTGCGCGCCGTGTCCTGACGCTGAAAGAAATCGGTTGCCATCAATGCCGCCTGCTTTACCCGAACGACACGCGCGGCGCCTCGGCGATCTGTTCGCTATCGAACTCCAGCAGGTCGCGGTCGTCGGAATGGCCCATCAAATTCGCGAAGATCACCGGTGGGAACGTCTGCTTGTAGGTGTTGTAGTAGGTCACCGAGTCGTTGTAGGACTGGCGGGCAAAGCTGATCTTGTTTTCGGTGGAGGTGATCTCCTCGGTCAGCTGCGCCATGTTCTGGTTGGCCTTCAGGTCGGGATAGGATTCCGACAGGGCGAACAATCGTCCCAGGGCCCCGCTGAGGCCCTGCTCGGCACCGGACAACTTTGCCATCGCGGCATGGTTGCTGGGATCCCCCGACGCTTGTTCCAGCCCACTGACCGCCTGGTTCCGAGCCTGGATCACCGCCTCGAGCGTCTCCCGCTCGTGCGACATGTATCCCTTGACCGTCTCGACCAGGTTGGGGATCAGGTCGTGGCGCCGTTTGAGCTGGACCTCGATCTGGGAAAAGGCGTTGTCGACGCGGTTGCGAAGCGTTACCAGCCGGTTGTAGATCCGGACCCCGAACATCAGCAGGGCGAATCCGATGCCGAGAAGCACGACAACAAGAATGATGATGGGCAGCACGGTCACGAGGTTGGCCCTTTCTGATCATGCGAGAGGGGAGGGCAGGCAAAAAGTTGCCGGCGGGAGGAACGACGTCCGGGGCACTGAACGCCACCGGCGCGAAACGGCACCAGCATACTCCACCCGCCGGCACCGCATAACAGACTCAGCAACGATTTCATTACAAGCCCTAGATAATTAACGGTCAACATCGACCCTGTAAATGACATCCGGGGGCGGGGTGTCTCGCATTGAGGCCGATCACGGCTTGGCGACGACGGAATAATTCAGCACCCTCCGCCCGTCCTGTTCCGTGGCTCGCAACAGGATGGTCTTGTCGAGCAACTCCTGACCATCGGGCCAGCGAAACAGGCGGATCTGCGTTTCGCCGACATCCAGGCGGATGATCCGGCGGTCATATTGCCGTCCTTGGCCGGGGAACAGCAGGCAGTCGTAGGCTTGCGGGGCGTCGGATTGATTGGTCATTTGCAGTCGAACTTCCAAATCACCGTTTTCCGTCAATCGAGTCTGGACGTCCATGTCGAGTCCTTCTGGGCCGACTTGGATTTCGCGATGGACCGTGATCTCCTGGGGCGGAACCGTCTGCAGCTTGAAGTGGATCGGCAGCTCATACGTTCCCACCGAGGCGCTATTGCTCAACACGACGTCGAAGGGGTGCGCCGTTTCGCGGCCGCGGAGCAGTTCCCAGTAGGGGGTTTCCGGTTGAACTTCCCAGGCTCCCGGGGGTGCGATCTCGATTTCGCCCGTCAGGTTGTCACTGGTCGGATTGCGAAACGAGACGGACATCCGCTGGCGATCCCCGAGCACGCTGTCGAGCTGTTTCTGCTTCAGCTGCACCGACATCCGGAATTCCAGCAGCGTGGGATCGACATCGACCAGGAATGAAGGGGTGGTGCCGATGGAGACCCGCTGGACCTCGTGGCCACCGTACGATTCACTCGGCAGTTCGACCGCCCGTCCCCACACATCGACCTGCCGGGCCGAGGGGCCGAGATAGATCAGTTCTTCGGTCGGTTCGGCCGCCCAAACCATCAGCACCGCGCGGCGGTGGTCGCTGAACACGGCATTGTGCGCCCCACTTCGGAGCTGAAGGGAGCCGGCGTGGTTGAGATTTCCGATCAGCCGAGCCGTGGTCCGCCAGGGGAGCAACATCTCGCCAGGCCGGCCGTCGGCGCGGAGCAATCCGTGCTCCCGGTCGCGGGGATCGGAGACGAAGGCCGCTTGGACGGCGTGTTTGCGGACGGCGGCCATCCGCATGACCAAATCACGAACCCGCTGATCTCTCGCGTGCATCGTTTTCGAGATCGGACTCAACAGCAGCCAAGTCCTCGGTTCGGCACGTGCTCGGTCGTCAAGCTCGTTGGTCAAGAAGGCGTCGAGTTCATCGGCGGTCAGCTCCGGATCGCTGCTGCGAGTGACGGCATTCCAGCTGGCGTCCTCGTCCGGCGGGTGGGGTTCCAGCCAAGGCCACGCGATCGCCACTTCGATCGGTTGGCCAAATCCCTGCAACCCCTTCGCGATCTCACGGATCGATTCGTCCAACCTCGGTCGGCCCACGAAGCTGTGGTCGCGGTCGGCCCCGAGCTGCCAACGTTTGACCTTGAGCGTCAGCCGGGTCATCACCGGCTCCAGTAGCGGTTGCCACGTTTCGACGTCGCGCAACAGATCGGCAATCGAAGGGATGCGTCGGCCGCGGACATCGTAGTTCGGCAATTCGCTCTCCGGAGGCTCATCCAACATGCCGATGGTTTGGATGCCGTGGTCCTGCATTCTGCTCAGCACCGAAGCGACATGATCCGCCGCGACGTCATCATCCGGGGGGAGCCAACAGGGGAACTTGACCCAAGCGACGCCCAGATCGGCCAGCCACCGGCCGACCTCTCGCGGCTTGACCGAACGTTCCCCCGCCGAACCGGCCAAACCATTGGGAAGGGTCCAGCCGAATACGCCGTGGGTGGGTCCCGGCACCAGTTCTTCGATCATCGCCAGGGTCGTTTCCGAAACCAGGTCCTGCGGGTCCTCGTCCTCCAACGCTACGGTAACTCGGTAGAAGCCAGGCCCCAGCGGCGGCAACTGCCACTGCCGCGTGGCGTCGCTCGGTTCACCTCTCTGATGGATCGACTGGTTTCGACTTCTGCCGGATCCTGGTTGAACCGCAATGCCCGCGGCGCCGAGGGGCATCGTGTGCGAGGCCAATTCGACCCCGTCGCGATCCATCAGGCGAAATCGCAAGCTCGAGGTGACCGACGGAAGGCCCATGACCGTTGCCGTCACCCGCGGTCGCCGATCGGAGGGATAAATCCCCAGCGGTTTGTCGGTGGTGATGCTGAGCTGCGGAAACTTTTCGATCACCACATCATCCAAACCGATCGCTCCGCCGACGTCCTCCAAACCGTCCTCGGAACCTTCAACGACCAGCCGCACGGACATTCCGCTCGCCTCCGCCGGCGGGCGAATCCGGTCGACCTGCAGTTCGGTCCAGGGCGACGTCCCGGTGATCGGCCGGGTCGTGTGGCTTGCCAGTTCTTGCCCGTCGGCATCGACAAACACCAACGCCGCCCGGGCGCGGTCGTACCGCAAGCCTTCGGTCATGATCCGGCAGCGGAAACGGTACTGGTACAACCAGCTCGCCTCGACGGAACTCGACTGCGCCTTGGCCAACCCGCCGTCGAGATCGATCCGCAGATAGCGGTCAACCAGCGAGTCACTCAAGTTCGGCGGAACCGGGACGGCCCACGATGGCCAGCGTCGCGACAGCCAACGGTGGAGCCGAATCACCCCGGCATCGAGTTTCCGAAAATACGCTTCGGCGTCGGGGTTATGGGGGACAATCCCGATCTCGACGTACTGCGGATGTCCCGGCCCGCGATAGCGCTTCCAACCGTCTGGCCATCCATTGAAATTGCGGTCATTCTTGCGGCTGAAATCCCAGCGAAAGCGCTTCGGCTCGCCACGACTCCGCTCGATGATCACGCCGCCAGTGTCCCCGTCGCCAGTGTCCCCACCGGCAGTGTCCCCACCGGCAGTGTCCGTGTCGGCAGTGTCCCCGCCGGCGGCTTTCTCATCGGCGGCGAGCCGCTGGTTCGGCTCTTGGGCCGCACCACCGGGGGCATCGATGCTGCTGAGGGTGCTGACGGCAAGCAGCCACAGCAGCAGCACCGAGCTCAGCGGTCGCCTCCCTTGGTTCGCTTCTTTCCAGCAGCCAATCCCGGTGTTTGCGACCTGGGGGCGACTTCGTAAGATTCCCGGGGCGTTGAACACGGCGATCAAGACACCTTGGAAAAACCGGTTGTGGCTGAACTGAACATTGCGATCCGGCTCGACGCCATCCCCGGGGAACTGCGGGGACGGGCGAACTTGTTGCGGGGGTTGTCAACGGTAGCCCGCCTGGGCGCCTCGTCGGTCGAATTGTGCGCGCGCACGACGATCCGCCCTTCTGAGTTGTCGGACACAGGCCTGAGACAACTTCGGAAAATGCTGGATGATCTGAATCTTCGTGTCGCCGCGGTCCGATTTCAGACCCGCCGCGGCTACGACACCCTGGACCAGCTGGACCGCCGGGTGGAGGCGACAAAGCAAGCGATGCAGCTGGCCTATCGCCTGGGCAGCTCGATCGTGGTCAACCAAATCGGGCGGGTTCCTGATCCGTCCCAGGTGAAGGCGAGTCGTCCGGCGGGGGACGAATCGGCCGGGGCGATCGCCGCACCGCCTCCCGATCCCGACTCGGATCTGGGGCGCTGGCAGACCTTGCAAACCGTGTTGGACGATCTCGGTCGCTACGGCGCCCATGTGGGAGCCGTGCTGGCGGCCGAGACCGGGACCGAGCCGGGCTCGTGGCTGGCGGAAATGTTGGACGCCAGCGATCAAGCGTTCGTTGCCGCGGCGCTGAATCCCGGCCAGCTGATCATCAATCGGCAAAGTGTCCCCGACGCCGTGGTCGCCCTGCGGGACCGGATCCAACTGGTCGCCGCCGTCGACGGCGTGATCGACCTGGCCGCCGGACGCGGACTCTCTGTGCCGCTGGGCCAAGGAACCGCTGACTTTCCCCAAATCATTGGCTTGCTCGAAAACGTGCAATATCGCGGACCGTATGTCCTGGGGCGGCCGTGGGGCGACGCCCGGGATCGCGGCCGCGTTTCGGCGGGAGACGCTTCGTCGGTTGACAAAGTTCTCCAGGAGCTACGGCAGGGTGTTGACTATCTGCGGGCGATGCAATGAATCGATCCGTTTTCGGGATCGGCTCGGTCGTCGTCGACCATGTGGTGGAACTTGGCCATTACCCTGAGCCGGATACCAAGAACCCGATCACCGGCCATTGGCAACAGGTCGGCGGCCCCGTCCCCGTGGCGCTTGGTACCGCCGCTTTTTATGGAACCCAGACAACCTTGATGAGCCGCTGGGGAATGGATCACGCGGGGCTGTTCATCCAGGAAACGCTTCAGCGGCGGGGCGTGAAGATCAGCGCAAGTCGATCCCAGGAAGGCTGGACGAGCGGTTTCGCCCAGGTTTGGACGGAATCCGAGACGGGGCGGCGTACGATCGTTTACACCCGGGGGCAGTTCCCGTTGCCGGACGCCGAAGAGGTGGACGATGCGGAACTGGCCGGACACCGATGGCTGCACCTCGACGGCTGGGGCGCCGCGGCTGCCATCCGGGCGGCCCAGCGAATGCGCGCCGGCGGCGGACGTGTCGTCTTGGATGCTGGCTCCAAAAAACCGGGCATGGAGTCGCTGTTGCCCCTGGTCGATATTCTGGTCGCCTCCTCGCTGTTTCGCCGCAGTTGGTTTGGAGACGAGCAGGTTTCCGCGCGAAAGCTGAAGCAACTTGGACCTCCGGTCGTGATCGCCACCGACGGCCCCCGCGGTGCGACGGTGCTGACGGTCGATGATTCTTTTCACCAACCCGCCTTGGTTGTCGATGCGATCGACACCAACGGTGCCGGAGACGTCTTTTGTGGCGCGATGCTCTCTCGCTTGGCACGAGGGGAGTCGGTATTGGAGGCGGTCCGTTTTGCCACCGTCGTGGCTAGTTTTGCCTGCGAAACGCGTGGGAACCAGCAACTACCGGACCGCGAAAGGTTGCCCGAGCCTTGAATCGGCTCGCTGTCGCTGTGAGAGTGCCGACCGGCGGTTGATTGACTCCCCCCTCGGCGGCTCATTAGGTAGGCTCGGTCGATCAAAGTCATGCAGAAAATTCAACTGAGCCCGATGGTCCGACGCCCGTTTGTTTTCAACTCGGTGAACGCGACAACTCCCGCCGAGAGCGTCGGTCCCGGTGGCCTGGAGGCGGTCTTCCCACGGCTTTGGGCCGCGGCGCTGTTGCTGTTGGTCGCCGTGAGCGATCGCCTTTGGATTCCCGTGACCGACTTCCCGCGTGTGCCGCTGGTGCCTTGGGGCGCGGCGCTGCCCGATGGATCGAGTTGGCTGGCGGCGGTCGGAATTGTATTGCCCGCCGTGGTGATTGTCGCGTCGCGAAACCCGCGGAAAGGGATGTGGTGGGTGATCGCATTCTCGCTGTTTGCCGCCTTCCTGTTGGACCAGCATCGTTTGCAGCCCTGGGCCTACCAGTCCGCGATCTACGCGCTGCTGTTTGCCGCACTGCCGTGGCACCAGGGTCGGCGCTGGCTGATCGTGACCGCAGCGAGTGTGTATCTCTACAGCGCTGCGGGGAAGTTGGACTATCAATTCGCCCACACGATGGGCCAGGAGTTTCTTGGAGCGATCGCGGCGCCGCTCGGCGGGCTCCCCGAGAACATGTCGCAGAATGTCCGCGCCGTGATCGCGTTGTTGCTGCCGGCGGTGGAGCTGCTGATCGGTGTGGGCTGGTTGTTTCCGATCACCCGTCGGATCGCGGGCTGGGGGGCCATCGCGATGCATCTCGGGTTGATTGGCATCTTGGGCCCCTGGGGACTCGATCACAGCCCCGGCGTTTTGGTTTGGAATGCCGCTTTGATCGCGCAAGCGTGGTTGTTGGCGGTCGGGGGACTGAGAGGGGACGGGGCGGAGAGGGTTGGGGTGGAGACGGTGGGGGCGGAGACGGTTGGGGCGCGCGGTGACGATCCGGCTCGGCGAGCCGGACGTACTTTGGGGGCGGTGGTGGCTCGCCTCGCGGTGATCGCGGCGGTGTTGCTCCCGCTGGGCGAACGGTGGGGGTTCTGGGATCACTGGCTTTCCTGGGCGCTGTACTCCCCCCACAACAGCCGCGTGGAGATCGAAATCCACAGCTCCGTGATCGAGCAGCTTCCGAGCTCGGCACGAAATTCGGTCGAGCCCGATCAGGACGGTGACCACTGGCACAATTTAGCCCTTGATGAGTGGTCGCTGAGGACGCTGAGGGTCCCGGTCTACCCGCAAGCGAGATACCAACTGGCTTTGGCAGCGGCGGTCGCGGAGCAGGCGGGAATCGAACGGGAGATCCGGGCGGCAGTTCAGGGTATCTCCGATCGCCGCACCGGCCGCCGGGAGACGACACGGTGGCTCGGACGATCCGAGCTGCAGCAGGGGCTCCGTCCGTATTGGCTGGTGCCCGAGTGGTCTGTCTGAACAGCTTGGCCCGCGGCTAGCGCCGCCCGCTCACGGTGTTCAGACAGAGCGGTGTCCAGACAAAGCCTAGCCTATTACCATTCGCATTGTTCACGGCACGGCGCAAGGCGTCCGGCCTCATTCGGTTGGACGCTTGAGCGGTGGGGGGTTTCTTCCTCCGGCGCGGTAACGATAATGATGGAGACTTTCTCCGGCGGACCGTGACGCTGCATGAACATTTCCACGGCGAGTCGATGATTCAGGTGATCGGCGATTCAGGTGAGACGATACAGGTGAATCGAACTTTCGTCCCGAACACCCCGTTGCGAGATTTCTCTCCCTCCCCGCTTCAAACGGAGAAGCTATTGATGTTACGAATGATTTTAGGCAGTGCGTTGGCGTTGGCGATGGTCACCAGTTTCGCGGCGGCAGCCGACAACAAAGGCGAATGCCTGCAGGAAGGCGAAGCGATCGGCGCGTTCTATGTCACCAAGGTGGCCGGTGCCGACGGTGACGGCGTCGAAGAAGGCCAGGAACTCTGTTACCGTTGCCGGTACGGCTCGCGGCCGATGGTGATGGTCTTTGCCCGCAACACTGGGGGCAAAGTCCCACAGTTGATCAAGCAGCTCGATTCGGCGGTGGCAGCCAACGAGTCGGCACAGCTCAAGGGCTTTGTCACCTTGATGGGGGACGATGCCACGGCGTTGAAGCAAGAGGGCGAGAAGATCGCCGAGCTGACCGGTGCCAAGCAGGTGCCGGTGACCGTTGCCAAGGAGTCCAAGAGCGGTCCTGCATCGTACCGAATTCCAGAAGACTCCGATGTCACCGTGGTTGTCGCCAATGACAGCAAAGTGGTCGGCACCCACACCTTCACCGCCGACCTGATCGACATCGACGCGTTGGAAGCCCAAGTCAAGAAGATGCTCAACTAAGCTGAGCAACCTGCGACGAGCAAATTCTGCTGCGGTCGGTTTCCTGTTCGGGAAACCGGCCGTTTTTTTTGGCGATATCGGCGTGTCGCGGTTGCCGAGGGGGTGCCGGTGACCATTTGTGCCGGCGCTCTCAAGCGGTCATACTGGGGAGGGGTGGTCAGACTTATCCATCACACGTCTCGGTTGTTTTGACGATGCAACGATTTCCTCTGCGATCAGCTCTGTGCTTGCTGGCCGGAATCTTACTAATTCCGGGCCATCTCTGGGCCCAGGACTCGGGTCAACGCACTGAGGGACAACCGGCGCGTGCCGCGGCGCAAGAGACGCCGTCGTCCAGGCCCAGCGGTGATTCGGGGCGTTCGCGGCCGAGTTCAGGGGACCAGCCGGAGGCCAAACCGGGCGAGTCGAAGCGGGGAGAGTCAAAACCGGACGACCAAGCGGGCGATGCCGAGAAGGAGGATGCGTCTGAATTGAAGGTGATCCGGCGGGAAGAGACAGGCGACGAGGCCGCTGACCCGCGTGAGTTAACCGCCACCGTCGGCGACGATGGTCGGGTCGCGTTCCAGTTTCGCAATCAGCCATGGGTTGCCCTGGTCGAGTGGTTGGCGGAGATCAGCGACGAGCCGCTCGACTGGCAAGAGTTGCCGGGGGACCGCGTCAACCTGGCGTCACCCGGCCGGTACACCGTCGAGGAGACGCGAGATCTGTTCAACCGCCATCTCCTGGCCCGTGGCTTCGCGATCTTGGAGGTCGATGGTGGGCTGACGATCGTCAAGACCGAATCGGTCAATCCGGCGCTCGTCCGCCGGGTCGACGAGCGTGAGCTCGTCCGGTTGCCGGATTACAGTTTCGTGCGGACGCTGCTTGATGTCGGCTGGCTGTCGGCAGAAAAATTGGCGGAGGAACTCGAGCCGATGATCAGCGGCAACGGCAGGTTGACCGCCCTGACGACAACCAACCGCATTGAAGCGATGGATGCCGCGAGCAACCTGCGCCAGATCGCCGAATTGCTGGCCCAAGAACGCGACACGAGCAGTCGCGACGCATTGGCGCCCGAATTCAAATTGAGATATATCCCCGCCGAGGAAGCGAAGGAGTTACTCGAGCAGTTCTTGGGGGTGGAAGAAAAGGAGAGCGGGCCGATGACGCCGCAGCAGATTCAGATGATGCAGCGGATGGCGCAGCAGAACAAGGGCAAGGAGGAGCCGAAGGAGTCGAAGCCCGAGATCGCCATCGTCGCCAATGTTCGTCAAAATTCGGTCCTCGTCCGCGCCCCGATCGACCGCGTCGCGATTGCGTCGGAATTCATCAAGCGGATCGACGTCCCCGGCGACTCCATCACTTCACTGGCGGACGTCAAGTCGCGAGTCGAAGTCTTTCGTTTGGCCTCGCTTGATCCAGAAAGTCTGATCGAAATCATCGGCGAGATGAACGTGCTGGAACCGTCGACGCGGTTGCGGGCGGACAAGGAGAATCAAGCGGTGGTCGTTTCCGGCTCGGCAGCGGACCGTTTCATCATCGGCTCGTTGGTCGAACGGCTCGACGGCAGCGGCCGAGAATTCGAAGTCATGCAACTGCGGCGGCTCGACGCGACCGAAGTCGCCGAGTCGATCTCATTCTTGATGGGAACCGACGATGACCAAGACAATCAACAATCGAATCGGCGGGTTTATTACTACGGTTCCATGGGACGCAATGACGACACGAAGTCGGACCAGGATGAGTTTCGTGTTGCCGCCAATTCACGTTACAACCAAGTGCTGCTGTGGGCCAACCCGTCCGAAATGAACGAAGTCCGGTCGCTGCTTGTCAAACTCGGTGAACTGCCACCGGCCGGCGGAAACACCCAGACGGTGCGCGTGATCGACGCCTCGGCGACCCCGGAAACCTACCAGTACCTGCTGAATCTGCGCCGGCAATGGAAGTCGATCTCCGATACGCCCCTGGAGATTCCCGCCGAAGACCAGTTCAAGGATCCGATCGCGGAAACCAAGGCTGCCGTTGGCGGCAACGCTGCCGGCGGCAGCGATGAAACGCTGGAGACAGAACCGGACAGTGATGCCGAGGTGGACAGTGATGCCGAAGAGGACAGTGATGCCGAAGAGGACAGCGATGCCGAAGAGGACACGCGCGATGGGTCCAACACCCCGGAGGACGACGATCAGGAGACCACCGATGATGGCGTCGTGAGCCGACGGTCGATGGGGGAAGGGGTTCGATTGACCGCGGCGCAACTCGGGGACGCCGAGTCGACCGATGACGTGACCTCCGATGACGCAACCTCGGATGATCGATCGCCCGATGATCAAGCGCCCGATGATCAAACCTTGAACGAACGGGCGTCGGATGTGCGGTCGGCCGAGGAGTTCGACCGTCGTTTTGGGACCGACCGCGGTGAGGCGACTTCGCGCGAGTCGCAAACGGCTGATGCAGCCGCGACGCCCCCTGCCGGTTCGGCGGAAGTCCAGATCACCATCGATGCCGAGGGGAACCTGGTCCTCAGCAGTTCCGACACCGCCGCCTTGGACCGGCTGGAAAACTTGATGCTGCAGGCCAAGCCGCCGCGGCGTCCCTATCATGTCTTCAAGGTCCGCCACGCCACGGCCTCCTGGGTCACGCTGAACCTGGAAGATTACTTCGGGGATTTGGACGACAGCGACTCGGACAGCTCCGATCCGTTCTATCGATATTATTTTGGATATGGGAACGACAGCCAGGATGACGGGCCGACTGGGTTGAGCAAGGGCGATCAGTTGCGGTTCGTGTGGGACAACGACACCAACACGATCGTCGTTTCCGGGGCGAACACCGATCAATTGCGAACCATCGCCGAGCTGATCGAGTTGTGGGACGTCGAAGAGTCGGTCGATCAGAAAAAGATGCGGTTCACCAAGCTGGTGCCCGTTCGTTACAGCAAGGCGGCGGACGTGGCCGAGACGGTCAAGGACGCGTACCGGGATTTGCTCAGCAGTCATGACAAGGCGTTTGGTCAAGGCCGACGCGGAGGACAGAACGGGGGCAACAACGCGGAGAACGGCGGGCAGAGAAACCGCGATGGCGACGGCAGCGGGTTGACCGACCAGGAGAGCGGTCGCGAGGGAGGGGGCAGCAATTTTAACTTCGCCGGTAAACTGTCGATCGGCGTTGACGAGGTCAGCAATACGCTGGTGGTCAGCGCCGAAGGGGAATCGCTGTTGGACCTGGTCGTCGGCGTCATTGAGCGACTCGACAAGGCGGCGATCCCGAGCGGGGACATCGAAGTCTTGACGCTTTCGGGGAACCTTGGCGTCAACTCGCTGTCACGGGCGTTGGAGGCATTCGGGGCTGGTCCGGCCAGCGGCGAGCCGGAAAGGGATCAGCGTCCGGCATCGGCGAGGCCACGGGCGAGCGACCGGCAGCCGGACAACAGACGTCCGGCGGAGACAACCCCGGCAGCGGCGGATTCCGCCGCACCCTCTTCCTGATCGGCGACGATTCGGCCCTGGTTCGATGGCCTCGTTTCGCGCAACCTCCTGAGACCGCAATGCCCGGGGCTGACACCGCATGGGGGCTGCGTGTCGGGACTTCTGCAAGTCACCCTCAGGCATCATAATCGCGGACTGGCGCATCGTTGCCGCGATCGCCCTGCTTCCCGTTCGCAAGCTCGAACCTTTGACCCCCCATCGGATGCAACGACCGTTCTCACAACGTTGGGCTGGTTTCGTCACGACGTATTGGCGTCCGATTGTCTTGACGTGGCTGGTGGTCACGGTATGGATGCGAGTGGTGGCCCCGACGTGGCAGGAGATCGCCTTGGACGGCGACTTCGAATACTTGCCCGCGGAGATGACGAGCGTGGCGGGGGGCCGACTGCTCGACCGGGCGTTTCCCCAGGAACGGAGTCGAAGTCAGGTCATCCTGGTGCTCAGCCGCAGCGATGGCTCGCTCCGGCCGGCAGACGAAATCATCGGACTGGACCTGCTGAGACGGCTCTATCACCGGCTGGCCGAGGTCAGTTGGCAACGAGCGATCGACCACGGTTACCGCGACGGGATCCCGGAGGAGGATTCGGCCGCGGCGCGGTGGCTGCGATTGACGCGTGAGGCGTTGGATCAATCGATCGACAGCGACGAGCGGTTCTACGAGATGCTCGGCGAGCAGGTCCCCCGCGACCCGCCCACCTCGCATGAGCCGCGGATGGCGATCGCCTATTGGGATCGAGCCAAGTTGCGTGAGCGGCTCGGGGAACCGTCGGATGAGATCGCCACCGACTTTGAAGCCGCACTGGTGCTGCACCCGGAGTTGCCGACGACGGCGGTGCCGATCGATCAGCGGAATCTCACCGGCTTTGCGCCTCTGCTGGATGTTCTGTCGTGGGACGATCAAGTGGTCGGGCGACGACTGCGCAGCAACGGGGCTCGGTTGGCAGTGATGCAGCTTTCCAGCGAGCTTGCCGCCACCGGCAACATTGAAACCGTGGAGGCGACCGAAGCCCTGCTCCAGGAGGTGATGGACTACAGTTCCCGCTTCAGCGAGCCGGGCGCGGAATTGCTGATGACCGGTTCAGCGGCCATCGGGGGGGAGACATTGATCGCCGCCCGAGACGCTATCCGCTACACCGAACTGTTCACGGTCCTGATGGTGCTGACAATCCTGACCGTCGTCTATCGGGCTCCGCTGTTGGTGCTGATTCCGATCCTGTCGATCGGTGTTGCTGTGGTTGTCTCCTCGTCGTTGGTTGCCTTGCTCACCGGCGCGTCGATGGAGGGAACCCTTCCCTGGCTCGATCTTCGTGTCTTTACGACCAGCCGCATCTTTGTCGTTGTGATCCTGTTCGGTGCCGGGACGGACTATTGTCTGTTTTTGATCGCGCGGCTCCGCGAAGAGGCTTGGAAGGCAGAGTGGGAGGAAGCGTGTCGCCGGGCGTTGGGCGGGGTCAGCGGGGCGTTGATCGGAAGCGCGGTGACCACGATTGCCGGGTTGGGAATGTTGTGGATCGCCGATTTCGGGAAGTTCCACTACACCGGCCCGATCATTGCCATCTGCCTTTCGATCGGGCTGTTGGTCTGCACCACCCTGACCCCTGCCCTGCTCCGGGCTGTGGGGCCGAACGTGTTTTGGCCGGCAGCGATCCCCGACCCATCGTCGAACCGCGTCTCCTTAGGCGGGGAATCGGGGCGGGGGCGCAACAGTTGGCTGTGGAGCTGGATCGCGATCGTGATCACCCGCCGTCCCGTCATCGGACTCGCCGCGGGGGTGTTGTTGTTGGCCATCCCCGGTGCGTACGGTTACCGCCACGAACAGGACGTCACCTACGATTTGAGCAGCGAGCTCGATCCGTCCGCCGCCAGTCGCCGCGGGCTCAGGGCGTTGGCCGAGCACTTCCCGATTGGCGAGGTCAGCCCGGTCACGGTGTTGTTGTTGCGGCCCCAGTCGACGCTGCAAGCGGACGCGAAGCCGATCGCCGAGGAGACACCCCGCCAACAACTGGAGAACGTCACCAAGGGCCTCAAGCGGGTGCTCTATGACGTCCCCGGTGTCGTCGCGGTCCGCACCGCCGATGATCCGCTCGGGGACTTCCCCCCGGATCGCGAGATGGGGTTGTTGCAGGGGGATGCCTGGCGGCGGCGGGCGCTGCAGAACCATCGCATCGCCCAGCAGTATTTTTTTTCCGAGGCCCCGGCGTACCGAGACCGATTGACGCGTCTGGACGTGGTGATCGAGGGGGATCCATTTTCGATTGAGACCGCGGATCTGGTGTCCAACGTCCGGGAAACCGTCGAAGGCTTGCTGGCGGCCACCGGGCCGGAGTGGCGCGACACCCGTCTTTTTTTGACCGGGACGACCCCCTCGATCATGGACCTGCGGACGGTCACGCTCCAGGACAATCGACGCATCAAGCTCGCCGTGATTGCCGCGGTGTTTCTCGTCTTGCTGCTGGTGATCCGTCGGATCGGGCTCTGTATCTACCTGATCGCCACCGTGCTGCTCAGCTATTACGCGACCCTGGGGTTGACGATTCTGTTCTTCCGGGCGCTGCAGGGCCCCGACTTCATCGGCTTGGACTGGAAATTGCCGCTGTTCCTGTTCGTGATCCTGGTCGCGGTCGGTCAGGACTACAACGTCTATCTGGTCACACGGATTTTGGAGGAACGTCGCCGCTTGGGGTGGCTCTCGGCGCTCCGCCGGGCGGTGGCGCGGACCGGTGGGATCATCACGGCATGCGGCTTGGTCATGGCGGGAACATTTTTCAGCATGACCGCCTCGGCCTGGGTCCCGCCGCTGGCGGACGTTTTGGGGGTGGGGACCTTGATCGGGGAACCGCTCGCTTCGGGACGGACGACGCTGCGAGGGATCGTCGAACTGGGATTCGCCCTCGGACTCGGCGTGCTGATCGACACCTTCTACGTCCGCACGATTCTCGTCCCCAGTTTCGTCGCTGCGATGGAAAAATATTTCCCGTGGATTCCGTAGCTCGACCGCTGGAGGTGATTTCGAGCGGGTGCGTCCTCTGCAATCGGTCCCTTTTTTGCTATTCTCGCGATTCGGGCCGTGGAATTTTGAACGGTCCTGCGTGTTCCCCATTCAATCGACCCCCAAGCCGTCGGGACAGATTCCGTGCCACGCCGCGACGACATCAAGAAGATTCTGATCATTGGCAGCGGCCCGATCGTGATCGGTCAAGCCTGCGAATTCGACTACTCGGGAACCCAGGCCTGCAAGGCGTTGCGGGAAGAGGGTTACGAGGTCGTCCTGGTCAACAGCAACCCCGCCACGATCATGACCGACCCGGGGACGGCGGATGCGACCTACATCGAACCGCTGACATGGCAAATCGTCGAGAAGGTGATCGCCAAGGAACGGCCCGACGCGCTGTTGCCCACCCTCGGTGGCCAGACGGGGCTCAACGTCGCGATGGACCTGGAGGCCCACGGCATTCTGAAGAAATATGATGTGGAGATGATCGGTGCCCGCGCCGATGTGATCTCCAAAGCCGAGGAACGCGACCAATTCAAGGAGGCGATGGAGAAGATCGGTCTGGAAGTTTGCGTGGGCCGTATCGTCCACTCGCTGGAGGAGGCGCGGGCGGCGCTCACCGACATCGGACTGCCGACGGTTGTCCGCCCGAGTTTCACCATGGGGGGCTCGGGGTCCGCGATCGCCTACAACCGCGACGACTTTGACACCCTGGTCCGCAGCGGGCTCGACCAATCCCCCGTCACCGAAGTTTTGATCGAGGAATCGATCATCGGTTGGAAAGAGTACGAAATGGAAGTCGTTCGCGACATGGACGACAACGTTGTGATCATCTGTTCGATCGAAAACTTCGACGCCATGGGGGTGCATACCGGTGACTCGATCACGATCGCTCCGGCGCAAACCTTGTCCGACAAGGAGTACCAGCGGATGCGGGATGCGTCGCTGGCGGTGATTCGCGAGATCGGGGTCGAGACCGGGGGGAGCAATATCCAGTTTGCGATCGATCCCGATTTCGGACGGATGATCGTGATCGAAATGAACCCGCGGGTGAGCCGCTCCAGTGCCCTGGCGAGCAAGGCGACCGGTTTCCCGATCGCCAAGATCGCCGCCAAACTAGCGGTCGGCTACCGGCTGTGGGAATTGCCCAACGATATCACCAAGAAGACCAAGGCCTGCTTTGAACCCTCCATCGACTACGTCGTCACCAAGATCCCCCGGTTTGCCTTCGAAAAATTCCCCGAAGCCGACGCGACGCTGACGACGCAGATGAAAAGCGTGGGCGAGACGATGGCCATCGGCCGGACCTTCAAAGAATCGCTGCAGAAAGCGCTGCGGGGGTTGGAGGTGGGTGCGTTCGGGCTCGGCAGTGACAGCCGTGACGTCTGGGGCAGCGATGAACAACCGGATGAGGACGAGATCCGCGCCATGCTGAGTACCCCCGGGCCCGATCGCATTTTCTACATGCGGTACGCGATCAAGGCGGGCATGACGCTGCAGGAAATCCACTCGCTGACCAACATCGATCCTTGGTTCCTGGACCAGATGGCCCAGATCATCGAGCAGGAGAACCGGCTGCGTGAAGTCGGGTCGCTCGATGCGCTCTCGCAGGCGGACCTCGTGCAGGCCAAACGTTGCGGCTTCTCCGATCGCCAACTCGCCACGATTTACTCGACGACGGAGATGAAAGTCCGCGCCCGACGGCTGGAACTCGGTGTCCGCCCGGTGTTCAAAAGTGTCGATACCTGTGCAGCCGAATTCGAAGCCTACACGCCCTACTACTACAGCACCTACGAGAGCGAGGACGAACTGCCTGCGAAACAGGACCAAAAGCGGGTTGTGATTTTGGGCGGCGGTCCCAATCGGATTGGTCAGGGCATCGAGTTCGATTACTGCTGTTGCCACGCCAGTTTCGCCCTTCGCGAACTGGGTTACGAAAGCGTGATGATCAACAGCAACCCGGAAACGGTCAGTACCGACTACGACACCTCCGACGTCCTGTTCTTTGAACCGTTGACGATCGAGGACGTGCTGAATATCTGCGACGCGATCCAGCCCGACGGGGTGATCGCCCAGTTCGGCGGGCAGACACCGCTCAACCTCGCCCGCGGCCTCAAGGAGGCGGGGGTGCCGATCATCGGGACCAGCGTCGAGACGATCGAGGCGGCCGAGGACCGTGACCTGTTCCAGAAACTGATCGATGAACTCGGGCTCAAACAGCCTCCGTCGGGGATGGCCGCGAACTTGGCCGAAGCCCGGCGGGAGGTCCAGCGGATCGGGTTCCCGGCGCTGGTCCGCCCCAGTTTCGTACTCGGCGGCAGGGCGATGGAGATCTGCTACGACCGCGCCCAGTTCGATCGGTATGTCACCGCAGCGTTCATCGCGGCCGACGGACAACCGGTGTTGATCGACCGATTTCTCGAAGATGCCACCGAGGTTGACGTCGATGCAATCTCCGATGGGGAGGACTGCGTTGTCATGGGGATCATGGAACACATCGAAGAGGCGGGAGTGCACTCCGGCGACTCCGCCTGCTGCATTCCCTCCTTCAGTCTGCCCCAACCGGTGCTGGCAGAGATTCGCCAGGCGACCCAAAAGCTGGCCAAGCGGCTGGACGTCGTCGGGCTGATGAACATCCAGTTCGCCGTCAAACTCGAACAGGGACACCCGGTCGTCTACGTCTTGGAGGTCAACCCGCGGGCCAGCCGCACCGTCCCCTTCGTCGCCAAGGCCACCGGCGTGCCGGTGGCGAATCTGGCCACCAAAGTGATGGCCGGACAGACGCTGGCGGAACTCGGCGTGACCGAGGAACCGATCCCCCGGCACGTGTCGATCAAGGAGAGTGTGCTGCCGTTCCGAAAATTTGCCGGGGTCGACATCGTGCTCGGCCCGGAGATGCGGAGCACCGGCGAAGTGATGGGGATCAGCGATATCTTTTCGCTCGCCTTTGCGAAAAGCCAGATCGCGGCCGGAGCCGTCCTGCCCGAGGAGGGCAACATCTTCATCAGCCTCTCCCCGCGACACAAAGATTCCGCCGCCACGCTCGGCAAGGAATTGCGGCAGCTCGGGTTCAAACTGCTGTCGACCGCAGGCACCGCCGCTCGCTTGGAGGCCGAAGGGGTCGACGTCACCCGGGTGAAGAAGATTGCCGAGGGTCACCCCAACCTGATCGACCACCTCAAGAACGGCGAGGTGCAATTGATCTTGAACACCCCCAGCGGCAAGGGGGCGCGAACCGACGAGGGGAAAATCCGTGCGGCGGCGGTGCAGTACGGCGTCCCGTGCATCACCACGATCGCGGCCGCCGAAGCGGCGCTGCGAGCCATGCGGGCGACCCGGGAATCGCCGATGGAGGTCGAATCACTGCAAAATCGGTACGCTGAGGTCGAGGTTTGAGGTCAGGGTTGGAAGTCGAAGGTCGATAGTCGAGGCCTGGGGAAATGAGTAGCGAAACCGCGGCGGTCAAACGGGAAGGGGAGTCGGCGGCGGAGCCGGTTCCGACCGTTCCCGAGCCAGGCAACTTTCGGATCCTGGTCGTCGATAACGAAGCCGCCCACGCGCGGGCGATGACCGAAAGTCTGGAAAAGGTTGGCTACCACTGCGAGGTTGCCACCAGCGGCCCAGAAGCGGCGAAGCTGGTCGACCGTGAGACCTACGACGTGATCGTGACCGACATGGTCATGAACGAGGTCGACGGCATGAAACTGCTCAAGCTGACCCGTGAGCGGCTGCCCGACTGCGAGGTCGTCATGGTCACCGGGCACGCCACCATCCCGGTCGCCGTCGAGGCGATGCAGATCGGTGCTTTCAACTTTCTTGAAAAGCCGATCACCCCCAATAAGCTTCGCGCGATCGTCGGCAAAGCCGCCGAGAAGATCGAGCTCAAACGGGAAAACAACGAACTCCTGCAGCGGCTCGACGAACGGTATGGCTTCGAAGGGATCATCTATACCAGTAAGAAAATGCAGACGGTGATCGATCGGCTGCGGCGGATCGCCCCCACCGATGCCACCGTCCTGGTCACCGGCGAAAGCGGGACCGGCAAGGAGATGATCGCCCAGGCGATCCATCAAAATAGCCCCCGCCGAAACAAGCGAATGGTCGCGCTCAACACCCGCGCCGTTTCGGAAAACCTGGTGGAAAGCGAACTCTTCGGGCACGTCAAAGGATCCTTCACCGATGCCGTCTCCGACCGGGTCGGTGCCTTCCAGTACGCCAACGGCGGCACGCTGTTTTTGGACGAAGTCGGCGACATGCCGGTCAGCACCCAGATCAAGCTGCTGCGGGTGTTGGAAGAAAACCAGATCACGCGGGTCGGCGACAACAAACCGATCAACGTCAATGTCCGGTTGATCTCCGCAACCAATCGTCCGCTGGAGCGGATGGTCGAGGACGGCACCTTCCGGAATGACCTCTTTTTCCGCATCAAGGTGGTGACCGTCGAATTGCCGCCGCTCCGCGAGCGGCGCGATGACGTGATCCCCCTGATGGATCACTTCCGACGGCAATTTCTGCGGCGGCACGAAAAACCGAGCGCCCACTTCACCCCCGCCGTCACCAAACGCTTCTATGCCTACGATTGGCCCGGCAATATCCGCCAACTGCGGAACTTTGTCGAAACCATGGTCGTGCTCGATACCGACGGAGAGCTCGACCTCGATGACCTCCCACCGGAACTGGCCGACGATACCGACGAGTCGGCCGTCGAGCTGCCCATCGGTGCCGGAGAAGCATCGCACCTGATCGGACAGCCGCTCAGCAAAATCGAACGCTGGGCCATCGAGGAAACGCTTAAACTCACCGGCGACAACCGCGAGGAAGCCGCGAAGATCCTTGGAATCGGAGCCCGAACCTTGTACCGGCGCCTGGACCAGTACAAGAAGGGGGAAGACATCGAATCGGAGTAGTCAGGAGAACTCGTTGGATCGCGTCACTTTTTGCCCGCATGCTGGAAACAACCGATGGGTGTAAGCCTCGGCTTTGTCGGAACCCGTTTTTCCGGCACCGACGGCGTTTCGCTGGAAAGTGCCAAGTGGGCAAGGGTCCTGTGGGATCACCGGCATGTCAGTCATTGGTATTCCGGACTCAGCGATCGCGACGAGCAGACGTCGATGGTCGTCCCGCATGCCTACTTTGGCCATCCCGATATCGAGTGGATCAATCGCCGGGCCTTCGGCACCCGGACGCGGACCCCCGACGTGACCCAGCGGATCTATGCCCTGGCAGACTACCTGAAAGGCACGCTCTACGAGTTCACGCGGCGGTTCGACCTCGATCTGTTGGTCATCGAGAACGCGCTTTGCATCCCGATGAACATCCCCCTCGGTGTGGCGATTACCCATTTCATCGCCGAGACCGGATTCCCCACCATCGCGCACCATCACGACTTTTATTGGGAGCGGGACCGCTTCAGTGTCTCGGCGGTCACCGATCTGCTCTGGATGGCCTTCCCGCCGGCGCTGCCTCAGATCCAAAACGTCACGATCAACTCCTTTGCGCAGGAAGACCTGGCCCACCGCCGAGGCGTTTCCTCGGTGTTGGTCCCCAACGTGCTCGATTTCGAGAACGAGCCCCCGGAGCCGGATGATTACGTGCAGAGTTTCCGCCGCGACGTGGGGCTTGATCAAGACGACATTCTGTTCCTGCAGCCGACCCGAATCGTTCCCCGCAAAGGGATCGAGCACGCGATCGCGCTGGTCGCCGCCCTCAAAAACGATCGCTGCAAATTGGTGATCTCCCACGCCAGTGGAGACGAGGGGAACGAGTACCTTTCGGCCCTCCAGGACTTGGCTGAATCCAATGGGGTCGACCTGCGGTTGGTCGATGACCAGGTGGGCGACAAGCGGGGTGTGACCCTTGACGGCCGCAAAGTTTACACGCTGGCCGACGCCTATTCCCAAGCCGACTTCATCACCTATCCCAGCATCTACGAGGGGTTCGGCAACGCGCTGTTGGAAGCCTTCTATTACCGCAAACCGATGCTGGTCAATCGGTACGCGATCTTCGTCGCCGACATTGAGCCGAAGGGAGCCAAGGTGATCACGATGGACGGCTACCTGACCCGCGATGTGGTCGGCAAGGTCGAGCGGATCATTCGCGATCGGAGTTACCGCAACGAAATGGTCGACTTTAACTACGAGATCGGCAAAGCGTTCTTCAGCTACAGCGTGCTGCGACGAAAACTCAGGGCCCTGGTGACCAACTTCACCGGCCAAGAACACCTGTGAACGGTGCTTTCACCGCAGGCTCGCCCCGCTCCCCGGCGCCGCTGCAAGCCGAACCTCGCCCCGCTCGATCACCACGCCGCGGGCGGGATCGTCGCGGAGCAGCAGCGCGCCGTCCAGGTCGGCGTAGTTCAACAGCGGCAGCAGGTGGGCGGCACCACTGATCCCGATCGAACTCTCGACCATGCAGCCCACCATCGTCGCCATCCCCAACCGGCGCGCTCGCCGCAGCATTCGCAGCGCCGGGGTCAGACCGCCACACTTGCACAGCTTGACATTGACGCCGTGGAACTTACCGTGGCAGCGATCGACGTCGTCTTCCTGCTGGCAGTTCTCGTCGGCGACGATCGGCAGTCGTGATCGCTCAAAGACGCGGCGATGGTCCTCCGGGGACGATTCCGGACGCAGCGGCTGCTCGATGAACTCCACATTCAACGGGGCCAACTCATGCGAGTTCGCAATCGCCTCCTCCGGCGACCAGCCACAGTTGGCGTCGACGCGAAAGGTCGCTGCGGTGTGACGGCGGAGTTCCTGCATGATTTCAAGATCGTGCGGCGTGCCGAGTTTCACCTTGTACACAGGCCAATCAGGACGCTCCGCGAGTTTTTCGACCATCTTGTCGATCGAGTCGATCCCGATGGTGTAGCTCGACTCAGGCACCGCGTCCCAGGACAACCCCCAGGCCTGATACAGCGGCAACCCTTGGCGGCGGCTGTTGAGATCATGCAGCGCCATGTCCAGGGCCGATAGGGCAAACCAATCACCATCGATCCAGCGTCCCGCTTCCTCCCATGCATCCTCCGGCGGCTGCTGGGCGAGACCTTCCAGCTGTGGTTCGATGCGGCGCAGGGAGGCTTCGAGCGAGTCGAGACTGTGACCGTAGTATTCATTGGCAGTCACCTCGCCCCAGCCGGTGACCCCCGCATGATCCAGCTGCACAACCAGGCTGGGTTGGTCGGTGACAGTGCCGCGGGAGATGGTGAAGGGGTGGGCCAGGGGCAAACAGAGGCGGTGCAGCGTCATCTTCATGGAGTCATTCGACCTTGTTGCGTCACCAATTCTTTTTGCATCGCCAACGCGGCATCGGCCAATACCCCGGCGCCGTCGCGATAGACATCACAGGCCGGTAGCCCGAAGGTCGCCGCGGCACGCTGCACCTCCTCCGCCGCTGCCGACGGCGATAAGCTGCGGGTGTTGATCGCCACCCCGATGACCCGGCAAGGGTGACGCAGCCGGGCCACCGCCTCCAATGCCGCCATGATTGTCGCGTGTGGGGGAATCGCGACATTGTCGAGCCCCTTCACGAAGTCGCGGCCAGCCTCGTAGCAATAGACCAGACCGTTCGGAGCCGCCCCATGAAGCAAACCGAGCGTGACGGCGGAAAAGGCGGGATGCGAAAGACTCCCTTGGCCCTCGATCAGCAAAAACTCGTGCTGTTCGTGGTCGCGAACCAATTGCTCCACCGCGGCGTTGATGAAATCGGCGACGACGCAGTCGGCCGGAACCCCCTTGCCGCTGACCATGATACCCGTCTGGCCCGTGGCCAAGAACGCCGCGTCATGCCCCCGCCGGGCCAGCTCTCGCTGCAGCTCCAAAGCGACGACCATCTTGCCGATGGAGCAGTCGTGTCCGACGGTCTGGATGCGGACGCACCCTGGGGGAAAGACGTGACCCTCCGCCGTCTCTTTGAATGTGTTGCGGCGGACATCGATCAGTTGGCGGCCATGCTCGCTGGCCATGCGGACCAACTCGGGGTCATCGGTCAGGAAATCGTGCATTCCCGCCACGACGTCCAAACCACGCTCGATCGCCTCTTTCAAGATCGGTCGCCACGTGACCGGGATCCGGCCCCCAGGCGGCGCGATCCCGGCGAATAAGGCGTCCGCACCCTCCACCTCCGACAATCGCCGGACCACGGGAACGTCTGCGTCCACTCCGAACAGCGCACGGACATCGGGCGCTTCGGCATGAGAATCAAGAACGGCCACGATGTCGGCCGTGCGGTAACGAAGCAGGCTCACCGCGGTCTTGGACAAGAACGGCGTGGAGAACCCTTCGGTGATCAGCACGATCCGGCGATAATCCGCAAGCGACGGCTTCACCGATTCGTCCGAGCTCCAAGAGCGTGACGGCCTTTCATTGTCGCCCTGGCGTCCCGATTCGGGTCTGGGAACACCACCGGTGCCACCCGACTTTGGTGTCGCATCATCTATCATCGCAGTTCGTCTCTGTCCCCAAGGTTGTCGTTCAATCAGACGCCGCGGCCTGCAAAGGCCAACGCACCGATGACCGAGGCGTGGTCGCCGCAGACGGAAAATTCGACCGGGGGCGGATCGCGGAAACCGTCCAAGGCGCGTTGATGATACGCCTGCCGAGCCACCTCCAAATACCGCTCGCGAAGCGCCGGCTCCAGGTCGCAAACGCCACCGCCGACGACGAGCAAATCATAATCGCCAAGGTAGTTCAGACAGAGTAGGGCAACGCCGAGGGCAGCGGCCTGGTCATCGAACAACTCCAAAGCCAATGGGTCCGCGGTTGCGGCCAGCTCCCGCAGCCGTTTCGCTTTGTCCCTGATCGCTCCGGGGACCGCCTGCAAGGGATGCTCGCGCCACTGGGGCAGCGACAACCGGTAGCTGAGTTGGTGGGTGAGCGCGGTCAGCGAAATGGCCGATTCAACCGTACTGTACGCATTGCCGACTTTCAGTTGACGGTCGTGATCATAGCGGAAGACATCGTGCGGCAACATGATATGGCCAGCGTGCCCGGCCCGGCCTTGAGTGCCCCGGACCACTCGGCCGTCGCGGACCTCTCCCCCGCCCAATCCGGTCCCCACCGCAACCATGAACAGCGAGTCGAGATGCAGGTCCGCGTCTACCTCAATCCCGCTCCAGCTCAACAATCCCCGCCTCAATTCATACTCACCCAATGCCGCCGCTTGACCGTCACCGATGTACCGTACGCGGACCTCAGGAAGCTCGGTCCGCAGTCTCCGCTGCAGCAGTTCGCGAATGTTGCAACCATCCCAGTCGGGCGAGGTCAAATTGGGCGATGCTTTCAAGACGCCGTCCAACGTCGCAGGCCCAGGTGTCGCGATCGCCGCTCCGATCACCTCCCGGAACTCCAACCCCTCGCGGAGTAATGCCGACTTGACCTCGCAAATGATCGCGTCGATGGTCGCCTCCGGGCCGACTTCCGAATGGGTAGGGAACTGATCCGAGACGCAAACGACCCGCTGGCGTGGGTCCCCGATCGCGATCGTCGAAGTCGTACCACCGATGTCAGCTCCGACGAACAGCGACACGCGGATACCCCGTGGAGGATGCGAGAGTGGACGACCGGCACCGCGTCTCGGTCGTGTGTTCTCAAGTTAGGGGATGCACCGCTCGAAGCAAGCGGGGCGAGGGACGTTTTCCAAGTTTCGCCCCTCGTTGCCGCTGAACTCGGACAGGCTCTGACACCAACTTCCCCTTCAGTGTTAAGCTTGTCATCACCGAGGGCCAGCTTCGACGGTGCGTCGCCGTCAAGCGGCCTGCCATCGCCGCGTAATCAAGGAACTCAACCCCGTGACGCCCAACATCTATGATCGTAAAGTTGCTGACATCATGACGGCCGACGTGGTGACGTTGGTCGCAGGGGGGACGATCCACGAGGCGCTGGTGCTGATGGGCGAAAATCGCGTCTCGGCGATTCCCGTTGTCGATCGCGAGGGCCACTGTGTCGGCATCCTGTCGACGACCGACCTGGTCGACATGACCCGCGATGTCGACGATGATCTTTATCAACTCGACCTCGTCGACCCAACTTCCCGCCGGTTCTTGCTCGATAAGCTGGCGCACAGCATGGGGAGTGAAAAGATTGACTCGTTCATGTCCGAGACGCTGACGACGGTTTTGCCCGACTCGACCCTGGCCAACGCGACCCGCAAGGTCTTGAAGGCCGGAGTGCACCACTTGCCGGTGGTTGACGATGATGGCCATCTCGTTGGGATCGTTTCGTCGCTCGATATTTTAGCCGAGTTCGCGGACGCCGCTCCAGACTGACGATTTCCCCATTTCCGCCCGCTGCCCCTGTTTCGTCTTGACGCCGAGGCCACAAATGGCCGACTGTTCGGCAGCTCAACTGCCGAACTTGAGAAAAAGTCGGCAGCATTTCGAAACGTGAGGGAGATTTCACCCGTGGCGGCTCGCCTGCTGAAATTTGCGGTGATGTCGATCGCTTCATTGGCGGTCGCACAATCGGTGACAGCTCAAGTTCAAGGTGTCAGGGCCGACGGCAACGTGCCGGTGGGGTTCAACCAATCCGGCATCGGTGACCCCTACGCGATGTCCAACCAATCGGCAGCCAGCGGTTTGCTCCCGAATTTTCCGCCGGCAGGGCCGTCGCTGTCCGAGCGTCTGTGGGCCCGTGGGGAGTACCTGCTGTGGTGGACCGATCGGATGGAGGCTCCTCCGTTGGTCACCGGCAGCCCCGCGGGAACGCCGCAGGCCGAAGCAGGCGTCCTGAGCGAACCGGACACGCAGGTGCTCTTCGGCGGCGGCGAGATCGGCGACCGGATCGCCCACGGCTTTCGCACCGCGGGGGGATTTTGGCTCACCCAGCAAGGCTCCTTCGCAATCGAAGGGGAATACTTCCGGTTTGCCGAACAGGAAGACCGATTCTCCGCTGGCGGAGACGGTTCACCGATTGTCGGCCGCCCGCTGTTTGACATCACCGAGGGTGAGGAGTCGGCACTGCTGGTCTCGTTCCCCGACTTGGTCGCCGGCCGCGTCAACGTGAACGCCTCATCCAAACTGGAGAGCGCGCTGATCAACGGTCGCGTTGCACTCCTTCCCGGTCCGGCCGCTTGCCTGAGCTGCGACCGACCCGACCGCGTCGATTGGTTGGTCGGTTTCCGCCACCTGCGGCTGGAAGACCGGATCGCATTCTCAGAACGGCTGGAGGAACTCGACGTCGTTCCTCCAGGGACGATCACGAGCTCGGAAAGTTTCAAAACCGAAAATCGGTTCAACGGGCTTCAGTTAGGCGTTGCCCACCGCGCCAACTTTCGCCGCGCCTGGCTGGAATCGCTCCTTCGTGTCGCCGTCGGCAGCAACCGCCAGCGGGTCCGGATCGCGGGCACCACGACGCTGACCGAGCCAAGCTCAAGCGAAACCTTTTCGGGAGCGACGTTGGCGTTGCCCAGCAACATAGGATCCTACCGCCGCGACGAATTCTCGATGATCCCCGAGCTCGGGTTGACCTTGGGCATCCGCGTTACCGATTGGCTGAATGCCACGGTTGGCTATTCGCTGCTGTACTTTCCCAACGTGGTCCGCGCCGGGGATCAAATCGACCGGGACGTGAATCCGAACCAGTTCGCACCGCCGCTCGATCCGCTTCCCGGATCCCCCCGCCCCCGATTCCGCTTTGTCGAAACGGATTACTGGGCGCACGGCCTGAACGTCGGCGGCGAAATCCGCTTTTAACGGTCGTCGTCGACGCTCGGCCGCGAGGAACGCGTGCGTCCCGAAAGAACGACCAGACCGGACAAGCCGGATGGCGTTGGCGCTGCGTTCACAGGCCCAATTCCTTCAACTTCGGCTCCAACGCCTCGGCCCAGCGCCGGTAGCCGGCCTCGCTCAGGTGCAATCGGTCCGGCATGATCTCTTCGCTGATCGTGCCATCCGGTTCCAGGAACTGTTCGCCGATCTCGAGAAAGTGCACCCGCTCGCCGTCGGCGAGACGCCGGATCTGCTGGTTGATCGCCACGTTGTTCAACCGCATCAGGTCGAAGCGGTCCTCGCCGCGGGGAAAGATGCCGTGCAGCACCACCTTCGTCTCGGGCAACCGTTGCTCCAGGATCTCCAGGATCCGTGCCACGCCAGCGGCCACCTCCTGCGGCTCCTGCATCGCATGACCGGTGTTGTTCGTACCGATCATCAACACCGCCACCTCGGGTTTGATCTTGCCCAAGTTGCCGTGGGTCAACCGCCAGATCACATGTTCGGTCCGATCGCCGCCGATGCCGAGATTGATCGCTTGGCGATCGCCGTAATGCTCGTCCCAAACATCCTTGCCAGCGCCTTCCCAGCCTTCGGTGATCGAATCGCCGATGAACGCCAACTCGGCGTCGCCTTGCTGTGCCCGCTGACGGAGCGACTGGTTGCGCTTCCGCCAACGTTGCTCGTCGCCGCGGGTGGCAGGAATCACGGCGCTGTTGACGTCGTAGAACTGCTTGAGGTCGCGGTAACGTTTCTGCAACGCAGCGAGAATCTCACCATACTCCGGATCGTCGTGGACGCTGGTCAACTCGAGCGGGTCTTGTTCTAAATCGAACAGGTTCCATTCGCGGGTTCGCGGAAAGAACATCGCCTTGTACCGTTCCGTCCGCACGCCGTCGTGAACCGGAACGTTGTGGACCGCGGCATTTTCATAATAGGCGTAATAGATCGCATCTCGCCAGGCAGCGGAGGGTTCGCCCTGGTTCTCGAACAAGGAGACAAGGCTGCGGCCCTGGATCTCGGACGGAATTTCCGCCCCGGCCCACTCCAAGAACGTCGGGGCGTAATCGATGTTCTGGATCAACGCCTGCGATTCCGTCCCCGGCTCGATCACGCCGGGCCAGCGGATCAGGAAGGGCATCTTCAACGACTCTTCGAACATCCAACGTTTGTCGTACCAGCCGTGTTCGCCGAGATAAAACCCCTGGTCCGAGCTGTAGATCACGATCGTGTCCTCGGCCAGACCGGTCTCGTCGAGGTAATCAAGAATTTCTCCGACGCCGTCGTCCACTGCTTGGATACAGCGCAGGTAGTCCTTGATGTAACGCTGGTACTTCCAGCGGACGATGTCATCCTCGCTGAGGTCTTCGTCCCGCATGCGACGGATGAACTCCTCGTTTTCCGGTTCGTACGCCGCATCCCACGTCGCCTTCTGCTCGTCGGTCATGCGGCGGTATTCACCGTTCCGGTTGCCCGACCGAAAGTGCTCGGGGAAATAGTTCTCGCCGTGGAACTTCATGTCGTGTTCCCAAAAGAAATGATCCTTGATGGACATCTCGTTCTGTTTCAGCAGCGACGATCTCCCTTCGTAGTCGTCGAACAAGGTTTCCGGCTCGGGAACGTCTTCGTCTTTGTACAGCGAAAAGTGACGTGGCGGCGGCGACCAGTTCCGGTGCGGCGCCTTGTGCTGGCACATCAACATGAACGGCTGGTCGGGATCCCGGCCGTCAGCGAGCCACTCCAACGAATTTTCAGTGATGATGTCGGTGCAGTACCCCTCGTACCGCTTGCGTGAACCATCCATCTGGATGAAGTCGGGGTTGTAGTAGCTTCCCTGACCCGGCAGTACTTCCCAGTGATCGAATCCCGTGGGGTCACTCGAAAGGTGCCATTTACCGATCAGTGCCGTTTGATAACCGGCGTTCTGCATCAGTTTCGGGAACGTCATCTGGTCCCCGTCGAAACGGTTCCCGTTGCGGAGAAATCCGTTCACATGGCTGTGCTTGCCGGTCAAGATACAGGCCCGTGATGGGCCGCAGATCGAATTCGCGCAGAATGAGTTGTGAAAGACGGCTCCGTCCTTCGCAATGCGGTCGAGATTCGGTGTCTCGTTGATCTTCGAACCATACGCACCAATCGCCTGGGGCGCGTGGTCGTCGGAGAATACGAACAGGATGTTGGGCTGCTTGGCCTCCGTGACGGTGCTCGCCAGCGACAGGGTCAGCGGCAAAAACAGGCCGCACAGCAGCGTCGGTAGCCTTCTCGATGCGCGCATCTGGGGATCTCTCAGGGCTTCAGGAAAAAGTCTTCACCAGGAAACGTCGAGTTTAGCTGCTCGGCAGGTTCCCTGCAGCCGCCGCTGCCCCGGCACACCAGATTTGCCGCTTGCCCCTCTGGCGCTTGCTGGTGGGATCGGGCGGTGGGCGGAGCGTTGCTCCCGGCATTACCGTGCAGGTCCATCTTGCCTGTATCCGGGCATGGAAACCGCACATTCAGGCAATGCCCTTTTCAAGGCGCTTATACCCGCCTCCCTGACCGAATGAATGCCGCGAATGTCGAGCCGCGCCAGCTGTTTGCAATCGTGCAGGTGTTGCAGACCGTCGTTCGTCAGCGCACGGCAATTTTGCAAACGAAGTTCCCGCAGATTCGGCAGCCCTTGGAGGTGGGCTAGCGCAGTGTCCGTAATCTGAGTCTCCGTCAAATCAAGCGTCTTGAGTTGGTCGAGACCTTGCAGATTCGCAAGACCAGTACCCCGGACCCTGGTACCGGCCAACCGAAGGTCCTTGAGGCTCGTCAATTGTGCGACAGCCGCGAGATCAGCGTCGGTAGCTTTCGTACCCTTCCGGTCCGGCGGATCGGTGATATGCGTTCTGATTGCAACGACCTGCCCGTCGTCGTTCCGTTCGACCTCAGCACCAAGCGACTCAAAACGTGTGCCGGCATCGTCGGTGCCGCCAGCATTGGTGCAACCGGTGGCGCTCACCAGAGTGAGCATGAGTATTGACGACATCCACAAGTTCCACCGGTACGTTGTACTGACTCGCGAGGCGGATTCGCTCGCTGGCTCGATCCGATAGCGCCACTTCCCGCCACCCAGGAAGATCCGTAAGAGCGGGTCGCGCCCACGGACTTGATACACGAATCGCATGTTACCCTCAGCTTCCAGGCAAGTCACATTCGGCAGAAGCAGTCATCGATGGCACGGGATCCGCCTCTCTATTGGTAGAACGTCCAGCGCTCACCCGGACCGAACGGATCGTTGACCATCATCAAAGATTTGACGAGGTCTTCAGTTGGATCCAACGGCTCTACCGTTGCGTAGCGACACTCGACGGAAGCGCGGCGTTTCAACGCCGGGAACAAGCTGGCACGAACAACGTTGCATTCAGAACAAGCTCAACTCGCCGGCTTGTTAGGCGGTCTATTTCGGTCTCCGGTTCCTCTGTTGCCTGTTCAAATCCTCATCAAACCGTTCGCGCCAGTCCCGACCGGTCGCCGGCCGAGGAAGTGGCTCCAATGCCTCGGCAACGAACTGCCTTATCTCAGGATCGGTCGTCGCAAGTTCATGTAAGCTCTTATCATCGCCTCCGAACTTTCGCCTTCGCTGCACGAACCGCGTCTTGTCGCCTTGGGTGTGGACGAAGAACACCCCCCCTTCGGAACGATTGAACGTCTCGGCGTACTTCTTACCGTCGATCACGCCCTTGATGACAACGGTTCCACTTTTCCCGTCCATGCTTTCCCACTGCCATTCCACGCGCCTGTCGGGGAGGGCGCTGTGCCCGCGGAATTGCGCCGGAGCGGTCCCGCCGGTGGCGCTGCTGCCCCTGTCGAAGCCGCTGAAGTCGCACAACACCACCAGGGCCAGCTTTCCATCCCAATTTTGAAAGTGAGCATCCGCTCGGCTCAGCGTGGTATTGCCCTCCCTCTTTTCGAGTTGGCGCGTGCCGCCGGCACCTGGCTTTCCGCTCAGCGAGGGGGCGGCGGCGCAGGTTCTCCGGCAGCCAATGCTCCCCAAAAGACCAAGCAAAAGTCCGCAGGCAGCAGCGCTCACGAAGGCTGTGTGAGTATTAAGCATGATCTCAGCTCGCCTCAACGGTGGCCGTAACCGGCCCGCCGCGAGAAAATGATGATTATCCGGGGAAACCTGCACAGCTTGGCGGCACTCGATCTCGCCGGGGAAATCAACCTCCACAACACCAGAATAGCCGACAGCACGAGGCCGCGCAACATTCGGACCGCGCATCTCAAGCATGGAGATTGGAGCGGCCAGCGCCCGGTGGCGAGTTTGGACCACGAAGCGGCACGAAGGACTGGGGGGAGCGTCGCAATCCTTCGTGGTTCTTCGTGTCCTTCGTGGTGATCCCTTCGGTGCGCCACTCGTGCTCGTGTTCGACTCCAGCCTCATACCTCGCCGGTCATTCTGAAACCGCGTCGTTAGAATCGTGCGATCGTTGCGCTGTCCAGTTAATGCTCGTGATCCCCGTGTGGATGCTCCTGGAAGTCGCCCGAGTAGGGCGTTCCGTCGATCACGCCTGTCACGGTGCCCGCATATTCTTGAACGACGCTCAGCTTCTCGTGCGTTCCCGTGAAGCGTGAGGATTGCCCTTCCGGGTCGCGCCCTTGCGGGGCAGCATCGAGCGTCACCAGCATCTCCGGGTCGCCAATGCTCAGTTCAATCGAATCGGCATCGATGGGCACCGGTGTCTCCGCATCTCCGCCGAGCACGTGCACGGTGGCTTGTTGCTGGTCGTGATCGACGGTGAACTCGACGTGATACTCTCCGCCCCCCCAATCAGCAATCGTTCCGCCATGCGGCCCTATTCCGTGAGCATGACCTTCTTCCTTGTGACCATGTTGGCCTTCCCCGCCATGGTCATCCCCTGACTCCGTGGTGGACGCAGGGGAATCCGACTCCGTTGTCGACGTCGACGACGGGTTGCAGCCGGAGGCATACAACAAACTGGGGACCAACATCAGGTAAGCAAGCTTTCTCATCGCTTCAATCCTTCAAATCGAGTTAACTTCATCAGCGTCCGCCAAACGCTCGGCGTCTTTTCCGCTGAATTTCCAAAACAGTCCTGGATGAATCAAGAATTCGCAAAACGTCGATGTGGTCAGTCCGCCCAAGATGACGGTGGCAACCGGGTAGAGAATCTCGCGTCCAGGCTCCTGACCACCGAGCACGAGTGGGATCAAGCCGATTCCCGCCGTCAGTGCTGTCATCAACACGGGAGCAAGCCGCTCGAGGCTGCCGCGCACGATCATTTCCGGAGAAAAGGCTTCACCCTCCTCCTTCATCAAGTGAAAGTAATGTGTGACTAACAGGATGCCATTGCGAACGGCGATGCCACCCAGTGAGATAAAACCGACCAAACTCGCAACCGTCAGGTTCTGCTGTGTGACCACCAGCGCAGCGACGCCGCCAATGAACGCCGTTGGTAGGGCATTGAGGATCTGCAAGACAACACGCACTGAAGAGAACAGTACAAAAAGTACGGCGAACATACCAATTACCGAAACCCCGGCGAGGATGCCGATCAGTCGAGTCGCGCGTTGCTGGCTCTCGAATTGCCCCCCATATTCTACGTAATAGCCAACCGGCATGGCGACCTGATCGTCGACTCGCTGCTTGATCTCGGTGACGGCACTCGCGAGGTCTCGGCCCTGCGTGTTGCACCGGACGACAATCCGCCGACTCGCGTTTTCACGATTCACTGAGTTCGGGCCGCTGCCCTCAGAAATCTTCGCCACGTCCCGCAACTCGATCTGACCGCGTTTGGATTCGGCCGTTCGATGCGGAAGATCGATTCGCAAGCGACCCAGGTTTGCGTAGTCGGTTCGAGATGGTTTCTCGAGCCGGATCAGCAGGTCGAACCTGCGTTGCCCTTCGAGAACCTCCGATACAACTTCGCCACGCAGTGCCGTCTGCAGTACATCGGCGACGTATTCGCGAGTCAGCCCGTGGAGCGAAAGATCTTCCCCGCGAAACTGAATGTGCAACTCCGGCGTCATGCGAACCGGTTCGATAATCGGGGGCGTGATGCCTTGTACATCCTCGATAGACCCCTTGACCTGCTGGGCGAGCGAAAGAAGGGTATCCAGGTCGTCTCCGTGAATCTTGATGGCGATCTGGGCGTAAACGCCGGACACCATGTGACTGATCAGGTGAGCCAGTGGCTGCTCCACCTCAATGTCAACGCCCGGCACTTCGTTTTGAATGCGTTCAAGTAATTCCGCTAACATGTCTTCACGGTTCTGTTCAGCATCCGGACTCATGCTGAGGATGTATTCCCCAAAGTTGACAGGCGACGCGTGTTCGTCCTTTTCAGCCCGCCCGGTTCGGCGAACGAAATCAAGAATCTCGCCGTCGGGATTGCTCGCCGACTTCTGCATCGACTTGAAAACGCCGTCGATCGCCTGTGAAACCTGATTCGACGCCTGAAGCGACGAACCGGGAGGAAGTGTGACATTTACCTGGACACTCCCCTCATCGAATGGCGGTAGAAAATCGCGTCCCATCGCGGCGAGCTGCCACGCCGCGATGCCCACCACAATCCACGTGGCCAAAAGTAACGTACCGGGCATCGCCATGCTGACCCGAATCAGCGGAGTCGCGAGCGCCTTGAACGTCCGGAGCACCAATCCGTCTCCTTCTTGACGGGTCGCAGCCGCATTTGACAGAAGGTAGTAGGACAACACCGGCGTTACGGTCAGCGAAATCAAGAACGACGCCAAGATTGAAACGATGTAGGCGAAGCCGAGCGGGGCGAACAACCGCCCCTCGACGCCTGACAAGGCGAAAAGGGGCAGGAATACCAGAATGACCACAGCAGTGCCGAACAAAATCGCGTTTCGGATCTCCTTGCTGGCCTCATAGACAACTCGAATGGCCGGGCGGGGTCTGGCGAGATGATTGTTCTCCTTCAAACGCCGAAAAATGTTTTCTACGTCGACGATCGCATCGTCGACCAATTCGCCCATCGCGACCGCGATCCCGCCAAGTGTCATCACGTTGATCGACAGTTCGTTACCACTGATCCACCCGGTCACGCGAAACACAAGCGTCGTCATCACGAGCGACATCGGAATCGCGGTAAGCGTGATAAATGTGGTGCGAACGTTGAGCAAGAATAAAAACAATACGAGAATCACGAGCGTGGCCCCAATGACCAGCGCCTCTCCGACATTGAAAATGCCGCGATCGATGAAATTTTTCAGGCGGAACAGCTCGGAGTTGACTCTAATGTCGTGCGGCAACGAGGCCTCAACTTCATCGAACGCGGCGGCGACGTCGTCCGTCAATTGCCTCGTATCGACGTGTGGTTGTTTGACGACCGTAAAAACGACACCGCTTTCGCCATTAATGCTTCCGTCACCGCGTTTGATCTCAGGGCCTTCGATCACATGCGCGACTTGGTCGAGCAAAACACTTCGTTTCGGATTCCGCGAGACAGGAATGTCTTTCAGCTCCTGGACCACATCGCGAGATCCGCTGCCGAGTCGTCCAAGTACTCGGATCGGCCGCTCCGTTTCTCCGGTAATCGCATAACCACCGCTGGTATTGATGTTGCTTTCACGTAAGACTTGCTCGACTGCCTGGACGGTGACGTCGTACTCAAGGAGCGCCGCCGGATCGAGTAAAATCTGGTACTGTTTCCGATCACCGCCTTGCATGAACACTTCGGCGACACCCGCAACTTTGAGCAATCGCGGACGAATGATCCAATCCGCGATGGTGCGCAGTTCGATCAGTTGCCTGGTTCGGGACTGAAACTCAATCTCGTGCTGTTGGTCATCGATCGAGATAGCCGCAAGGGCGGTCGCATCACCATTTTCCGATCTCGGTTCGGTCAACCAATCGAGGAGTTCGAAGTCGATGGGTTTCCACGCTGCGGGATCATGCCGGACCTCAGGGTTCCACACCTGCAGCGTGAAGTCGCGTTCGTCCGCATTCAACTCAGCAACGAATCCGGTTTCTCCAACCGGAGCAAGCTTTCCGCCGGTGGGACCGCGTTGGCGATGCATTCCTGCGACCACGATTTGCCCCATGATCGACGACGGCGGTGTCATCTGCGGTCGGATACCGTCGGGTAGGCTTCCTTCGAGCGTGGCCAATCGTTCGCTGATGGTCTGGCGCGCCGCACGGACCGGCGTCGACCAATCAAATTCGACGTAGATCACATTCAGCCCGGCGGTCGTTTGGCTACGAACCGCCTGAACGCCACTCGCCCCCATGAGGGCAATTTCAATGGGGCGCGTGACCAGGGCTTCGACCTCCTCGGTTGCAAGCCCCTGAGCCTCGGTGATGATGACGACCCGAGGCCGGTCCAAATCGGGAAAGACGTCGATGGACATTTGCGTTGCCAGGTACGATCCGTACAGCAACATGACCAGACTGGCAATGACCACTAGCGTTCGGTAGCGAAGAGACAGTCGTATGATCGCATCTAGCATGGATTGATCAATTAGTGAGTCGCGTGCACAGTACCATCAGGATGAACGTGCATCCCTGATGGTTCACCACTTGCCGATTGAGCTTTCAAAATGCGATTGAGGGAGGCCGCCGCGTTTTGCACAAAGTAAGCCCCGGGCGTCATGTTTCCGTCATTGGCGATGATGACGTTACGGCGATCCTCGTGCAGCACGTGCACGGAAATCTGGTTGAACAGGCCGCCGTTCTGGCGATAGACGTACGCGTTCGGACCCGCATGCGCAACTGCCTCGGCTGGTAGAACGAATACGTTGGGTAATTTTTCCACCGGCACATAGATACGCGCACGCTGGCCTGGCCGAAAACGCCATACAAAAAAGCGTTCGCCATCCTTCCCGTATTTCCGCGACTGGTTGGCGAGCGGAACGAAGAAGTCAAACGTACGGCTTTCGAAGTCAATCGAATTGGATAGGTGCCGGATGCGAAATGTCTGGTTGAGAGGCGGCCAGCGAGACGTCGAATCATCCGAGAACTCGACTTCGACGGGGCGTGACTCTTCAGCGGCCTGCGCGAGGAATTCGGCCTCTCGATTGAAAGCGTGACCGACGATGTAGAGCAAATGATGATTGGCAAGGCTAGCGATCAGTTGACCCGGCTGGATGGATTGTCCGAGTTCCACTGCGAGACCCTGCACCTCATACGCGATCGGGGGATCGGATTCATTGGACGAAGTGATTGTCGATTGATTCGCTTGATTCCCCGATCCATTACCACCTTGCTCGTCGGCGATTTGCGGTAGGGGGGCAACGAGCCGAATCGTTGAAACGAAGTCGCCGGATTCGACTTGTTCAATCTGTCGAGGACTGAGCCCACGACTGATCAATTCCTGCCTAGCGGACTCCACGATCGTTGTTTGACGTGTCACGTTGTTATTCAATTCAATGAGGCGGTTGCCAGAAACAGCCCCCGTGTTGGCCAGCCCCGAAACACGATCGATTTCAGATTGTAAGAGGGCAATTTCCCGAGTCGCCTTGAAAAGCTGGGTTTGCGTGGTTTGCAGGTACTCGCTAAGCAACCGGATCGTAATGAGATTTTCGCCTGGTTGAATCGTGTCACCGGGATAAGCGTGGATTTCGGAAATCACCCCGACCGCAGGGGAAGTGACTTTCCGGTCGGACACACCAGGCCTGTCTTGGACGACCGCGGGAATGGTGACGGTTCGCCAGTAATCGGTAGGTCTCTCGGGTTTGGACTCTAAACGCAAGTTTTTGCGAGCTTGCTGGCTCAGCTCAAGAACTTGATGCTCGGACAATGCGGCGGCCGCTGGCGATGCAACTTCGTCGAAATCTGTTCGCTTGGGAAACAAACTGCCGCGGAACGACCACAGTGATGCGGCGACGGCGACGACAATTGCTGGAGCTACCAGCGAGCGCAGTAGTTTCTTTTGTGACATGGCGATTCAGATCGCTCCGGTGCTCGTGACGCGAACTGGGGAAATCCTTGATGCCAGTTCACGCAGGCTTTTGATGTGGCTCGCCTGGTGATGGGCGAGCGAGACACGCTGATGAGACGCGACAATGGAGGCTGACCGACGGTGGGCGACAGCATTGCTTCGCCGTCGCCTTCGCGTTCGTTACAACCTCAGCGCAGCGTGAAGCACAAAGCGAGGAGGGCCATTGAGCGAGATTGGCTCGTTCCTGCGTTGACGACAAAACTCGACTTTCGAAGAGCCGTCGTCATGCGTGTGAGCGACCACGAGGATTTGGGGGGGCTCGCACTTGGGCGTAGTCGACGCAGGGACGTAAACCGGAGTTCCCACCAAGTAAACCGCATCGGAATCATGGTCAGCGGGAACCGAGTCAGCGGGAACCGAGTCAGCGGGAACCGAGTCAGCGGGAACCGGGGGCGCGTCGCTCCGGTCCGTTGTTGCTTCCGTGTCAACTCGATCGTCGCGATCCTCGGCAGGTTCGGGATGCGAGTGGTGGCCATGCGGGGACACATGATGGTGATGTGAATGCCCACCGACGTGGATGTGCGGTCGGTCAGCTTGGCCTCCGGATGCGTGTGCAGCGCTCACCTCTTGCGAATGAGGGAATACACTCCCCATTGCGAGAAGGGGGATCAGCAATGCGGCAATGACGCGTTCCAAGGAACAGAACCTCTGCGGAGCGAGAACAGCTTATTGTAACCCGTCTTCATCGGTAAGGCCAGAGAAATTCGCGTATACGCCTGCACTACTGTGTACGGGTTCAGCAGAACCGCCCGTTGAGGCATCGAGCTGGGCGATGTTGAGAGCGGCACGCCGCTGCCCGATGTCGCCGGAAACGGGTCAGGCGGCGGCAGCGACGGAAATGAGAGTCATTCGTGTAAGTTTCGCGACCGACACCCGTCCCTCACCAATGGGTGACCGGTCAGGTCGTTGATTCCCCGATCCCGACGAAGGCGCGATCCTTGAATCGCACGGCCCCTGATGGTGTCGAGGGGACTGGTTCGCCAACCGGGGAACCTGTATCCGGCCGGTCACACGCCCGTTGCCCCCAAAAGTATGATGTGAAGTGACTCGGAAAGGACCGACCATGTCGCAAGCGCTTTGGCACATTCGCTCGTGTGCACTTTTCGAGACGCTGACGATCGAACAGGTATTGCGTTTAGAGTCGCAAAGCCGGTCGCGTCCGTTCGAGCCGCACCAGCCGGTCTACCTCCCCTCGGAGTCCGCGGACAGTGTCTTTCTCCTGGCCGAAGGGCTGGTCAAGGTCTGTCACCTAACCACAGGTGGGAAAGAGTCGATCCTGGGGTTCATCGAGCCAGGGGAGCTGTTTGGTGAGTCGGCTATACTCGGTGGCGAACGCCGAGACGAATATGTCGAAGCGATCGAGAAATCCACGGTGCTAATGATTCCAGCGATGGAGGTCAAGCGTTTGATAGACGAGCGGTCTGATGTCGCCGTCAGTCTGACGAGGTTGATCGGCTTGCGGCGCCATCGAATTGAACGGCGACTGCGAAATTTGTTGTTTCTCTCCAACCGCGATCGGCTCCTGCACCTGCTGTTGGATCTCGCGGAGCAGTTCGGCATGCAGCGTGACGATGGGATTCAGCTGCGCATTCGGCTTTCGCATCAGGAGCTCGCCAGTCTGATCGGCAGTACCCGAGAAACGGTTACCGTGCTGCTGGGACAGATGAAATCCGAGGGGCTGA
>CAYWXT010000014.1:0-39555 GCA_964462125.1 uncultured Pirellulaceae bacterium
CTCAATTTGCGCTTAGTCCCAGTGGGGGGGGTCGGCATAGTGGTTCCTTGAGAGAGCAGTGCCCGCCTCCGCTTCACCTGGCATCGCTCAGTGTACTTCATTCACCATTCGGACATCGCAGCGATGCCTGAAAAAACCTCGCGGACGACAGCTCACGAGCCACTAAAATCGCGGAAGAGCCCAAAAAAGAGGGTTGAGGCCGGGCGGCTTGCGCCGTTCCGTTAATAAAGGGGAGGGACAGGGAGCGAACCCTGCCGGTGGTATGATGATCCGCCAGGCTGTCGAGTTGCGAATTTTCACAAGGCCTGAACCTCGGGGGAGGTCATGAACGTGACCCATCGATCCAAACTCAGCGGCGAACGGTTGGTCGCAGCGCTGCGTGATCCGGCAAGCTATCCCGAGCACCCAGGCGACGGAATCGAAGTTCATGAAACCCACATCTCGTGGGTCTTTCTGACCGAACACTTTGCCTACAAGGTGAAAAAACCGATCCGGACGGACTATCTCGACTACAGCAGCCTTGAAAAGCGGGCACACTATTGCCGCGAAGAGTTGCGGTTGAATCGGCGGTACGCTCCCGGTTTGTACCTCGATGTCGTCCCGATTGTAGCCCGGGAGGGAACGGTGCAGGTCGGCGGCCAGGGATCGGCGATCGAGTACGCTGTGAAAATGCATCGGTTTCCCGACGACGCCCTGCTCAGTCAACAAGTTGAGCGGAACGAACTGGGCTTGGCGGGCGTCCGGGAACTCGCCCGCACCATCGCCCAGTTCCATACCCAGGCATCGCCCGCGTCCGACGATCGGCTCGGTTGCCCCGACTCCATCCTCCAATGGGCGCGCGGCAACTTTTCCGAGTTGGCCTCCGCGGAGATTCCGGGGACCGCGCGAGCCCTGGAAGAACTCGCAGGCTGGACCGAGAACTTTGGCCAGCGTCACCGGGCGACGTTTTCCCGGCGGATTCTCAACGGGTTCATCCGCGAATGCCACGGCGACCTCCACCTCGCTAACGTCATTCGCTGGCAGGGACAGCTGGTGCCGTTCGATGGGATCGAGTTCAACCGCGAACTGCGATGGATCGATGTCCTCAACGATGCGGGATTTTTGGCCATGGACTTGGCCGCCCGCGGACATCTAGAGTTGTCCCGCTCCTTTGTCAGCGACTACTTGGAACACACCGGCGACTACGCCTCGCTGTCGCTGCTGCGATTCTATGTCGTGTACCGGGCGCTGGTCCGCGCCAAGATTCTCGCCACCCGTGCCGGTCAGTCGGACGTCACGGAATCGGAGCGGCGAGCAGGGATCGAAGATTGCCGCGGTCACATCGAACTGGCGCGGGAAACGGCGACCCCGCCCAAGCCGAGTCTGTGGATCACACACGGGGTGAGCGGTAGCGGAAAATCGACCGGGTGCGAAGAGGTCATCGAACGTCACGGAGCGATTCGTCTCCGTTCCGATGTCGAACGGAAACGCTTCCACGGCCTCCATCCCTCGCATCGTCCCTGGGGCAGCGAGATCGAAAGGCTCTATTCCCGCTCCGCCGATCAGGCAACCTATCGGCGCCTCCGGCAGCTGGCCCAGCACATCCTGCACGCCGGCTATCCCGTCATCGTCGATGCCACGTTCCTGAGCGCCGACCGCAGGCGGGAATTCGCCGAGTTTGCCCGCGCCGATGGGGTGCCGTTCCGGATTCTGGATTTCCCCTGTGACGAGCAGACGCTTCGCCGACGGATTGCCGACCGGGTGTCTCGGGGGAACGACGTGTCCGATGCCGGGATCGAGGTTTTGGAAAAGCAGCTACGGACCGCGGAACCCTTGACCGCCGAGGAGATGCCGTTCGTTGTCACGATGCCCGGCGTGATCGCGGCGAGCGAGGAGCTGTCGCCCCCGCGCCGCTGATCGGGGCTCAGCCTGTATGGCTTAATCCAGGGTATTCAGACCGAGCCGAGCAACGTCGCGTGTTTTTGCTCCAGCCTTTGCAGGATCTGTTCGACGCTGGCCCGCTCCGGCGGCAGAAAGTGGTGGAACGGCTCGGCCATGTGATCGCTGCAGATGCCGCGCAGCGAGAGTGCGGCCTTGGTTGCCTTGATGATACGGCTGGCATATTTCCCCACCTGGTAAATTGCTTGCAACTCTTCGACGACGGCCACCAATTCGCGCACCGCCGCCGTGTCGTCCCGGCTGGCTGCCTCGAACAGGCGAACGAACAACTGAGGATAGAGGTTGGCTCCGCCATTGACGCCGCCGTCGCCACCCCAGCTGACCGCGGCGGCGGTCAGATGTTCGGGACCGATCAGGATGCTCCAGTCAGGGCGAACCTGTTTCAGTTCGATCAAGTGGCGGAAATATTCGACGTCGCCGCTGCTGTCCTTGATCCCGACGATCCGTTCGTGCTGCGCCAGTTGCTGAAGCGAGGGAAGTTCGAACCAAACCTTCGTCAAACTCGGCATGTTGTAGAGCACCAGCGGCAGCGACAAAGCCTCCACGATGTGTTCGATGTAGGAGACCAGTTCCGTCTGGCCGGCCGGAAAGTAGTAGGGAGTCGCTAGCACGACGGCGTCGGCCCCAGCACCGCGAGCATGGTCCGCCAACGCCACGGTTTCGACGAAGGCGGTATCGGTGACGCCAACCAGCACCGGCACTCTCCCCTGCACCGTGCGGCAGACGAGATCGATCAGCTCGCGCCGTAACCGATAGCCGAGGCTGGGCGCTTCCCCGGTCGTTCCCAGGATGAAGATCGCCGAGACACCACCGGCGATCACATGTTCGAGCAACCGCACGGTACCCGGTTGGTCGATCGTGTCATGGTCGACCAGTGGGGTCACCAGCGGCGGAACGATCCCGCGCAGCGGTGGGTGATTCATCGACATGGCTTGAAAAGGGGTCAGGACTCTTTTTTGCGAAAGACCATCGCTCTCCCTCGGCTTTGCAGGGGGAGAAGGCACGGGAAAGGGAGGGTTTCCGTGCAAAGCCTAGCCTGATTCCACTCCGCCAGGACTCAACAGCCGGATGGCTCCCGACTCGACGATCACCATTCCTTCGAGGTCAGGCCGGCCGTAGTCGGCAGCCCCGGTGTGGACGATCAGGTTCTTTGCCATGTTCGCGGTTCCCCGATGATGGGTGTGCCCGCAGAGGACGCGGAACCGGCAATTGGGTCGGTCGCGGCTGGCCGCTGCCAAGACATCACCGACGGCTCCGCAAACGAAGAACGGCGCCCATAGGTCATCGGTGGTGTGCCCCTCATACCAACACGCCTCGCGAAAGGGTGGGACGTGCGTGGCGACCAACACGTGGCGGGCACCGAGGGGCAATTGGGCCAGTTTCCCCCGCAGCCGTTCCGCCGACGCTTCGCCCACGCGGGCCAACATACCTTTCCAGTCTCGCGGATCGGACTCCTGGAAATCTCGGATCAGCCGAAAATCGTTGAGCCGGACCGGGGAGCGTTCGTAGTCCCCCTGTTTCGCGTCGCCCCAACCGTCGTCACCGATGAGAAAAACGTCTTTCGCCAAATCGATCGGCCCGCAGTCGGTCAGGTAGCGCAACCACGGGCTGTCGCGGCAGATATCGATGACGTCGCGACGGGTGGCCGCGATCGATTTCTCGTAAAAGTCGTGGTTTCCCAGGACGAAATAGATCGGGATCGCCAGCGTTTCCGCGAGTCGCTTGAGCTGGAACGCGACGTCGTCGGCTTCGGAAATGTCACCCGTAATCACGAACCCGTCGGGGCGGTGACTCGCGATTCGTTCGAGCCACCATTCCCAGGCGTGGACGGGAACGTGATTCAGGTGCGGGTCGGTGGTCCAGGCGAGTTGCATCGCCGCTCCGTTAGGCAGTGGCGACTGCCGCGGCAGCTTCGGCAAGCGCTTCGGCCTTGTCGATATTCTCCCAGGTAAAGCCGTCACCCTCGCGACCGAAATGGCCTCCGGCGGTGGTGGCCCGGAAAATTGGCCGGCGGAGCTGCAGGTGCTCGATGATGCCCGCCGGGGAGAGCGGGAAGTGTTCACGGACCAGGGCACACAGCTTGACGTCGTCGATTTTTCCCGTTCCTTCGGTGTCGACGTGGACGCTGACCGGCTCGGAGACGCCAATCGCATAGGCCAGCTGAACTTCGCAGCGGTCGGCGAGACCGGAGGCGACGATATTCTTGGCGACGTAGCGAGCCATGTAGGCGGCCGAGCGGTCGACCTTGGTTGAGTCCTTGCCGCTGAAGGCGCCTCCACCGTGGCGGCCCCAGCCGCCGTAGGTGTCGACGATGATCTTGCGCCCGGTCAGTCCACAATCCCCGTGCGGCCCGCCCATCACGAACTTGCCGGTCGGATTGATGTGGTAATTGATGTCACCCTTGTTGAGGTCCACCGGCAACGACGGCTTGATCACCTTCTCGGTGATGAAGCTCTTGATCTCGTCGTTGCTGACGTCGGGGCTGTGCTGGGCGCTCACCACGACCGTGTCGATCCGAACCGGCGTGTTGCCTTCGTATTCAACGGTGACCTGGCTCTTGTTATCGGGCCGCAGCCAATCGACTTCGCGATTGAAGCGAGCTTCGGTGATCCGATTGATGATGCGATGGGCGAGCGCGATCGGCAAGGGCATCAGCTCGGGGGTGTCCTTGCAGGCGTACCCGAACATCAATCCCTGGTCGCCGGCCCCGATGTCTTTCCCCTGGCCGGAATCTTCATTGACGCCCTGGGCGATGTCGGGGCTCTGGGTGTCGATCGAGACCATCACCCCACAGGTGTCGCCACAGATGCCCATCTGGTCGTCGGTATAGCCGACCTCGTTGATCACCCCGCGGACCACATCGGAATAGTTGACCTGCGCCTTGGTCGTGATCTCGCCAGCGATGATTGCCATCCCGGTCGTGACCATCGTTTCGCAAGCGACGCGGCTCTCGGGGTCTTGCTCCAGCAACGCATCGAGAACGGCGTCCGAGATTCGATCGGCCAGCTTGTCTGGATGGCCCATGCTAACCGATTCACTGGTAAATAAATAACGCATCTGATCGCTGCTCACGTGAACATCTCCGTCTGGGTGGGCCGACGCGAAATCGGCCACAGCACTAGGTGGAAGTGTAGAAAATGCCGTTAAACTAGGCATTGGCCAAGATGGTTCTTGGCCGGTGTCGGAACCAAGCCTAGTGGCTGGAAGCGTTTCTGAGAACCACCAAGAGCCCCGGTTGGCGACAGGTTGCGGTGGAAACACAGCTCTAGCAACCGTTTTTCCATCCCGTTTCCCCCATATTTAATTCCCCGATTTCCGGCGTTGCGGCGCCACGGACCCCCGTTTCGTCTCCCCTTGATCGGCGATTGACTGCGTGAATTCCCGTTCGTCCAACGACCTAACCGCCAATATTCCCGGGGGGGACCGCTCTCCCGAGATCGAACTTCCGCGACGGACCGCCCCGCCGTTGGTCCTGTCGTTGCTGTTGCACGTGACGTTGATCACCTTATTGGGGGTGTTTTGGACGCGGCGTCCCGCTGGCGGTGACGCGGAGCCGGAGCGGCCGGTGGGAGTCGCCATGGTCCATCGTCTTCCCGACCGGGACCGTTACGTGGACGCGGCCGAATCGGAGCCGCAGGAAACGACGTCGCAAGCGGAGGTGGAGAGTGCGTCGGACGAGCCCTCGTCACTGGCGCCTCCAGCCGACATGGCGCCGCCAATCGATCTGTCGGGAGTCCTGCAGGCCACGGAGGCAACGCCCTCCCCGCACGATGCTTCGGGGCTCGCCGGGGATTCGCTGCTTGGGGACGAGGCGTTCGGGACGGGCGGGTCATCGGCGGCGGCCTCTTCCGAGGACGACGCGACGGCGATGCTGTTCGGCGTCTCAGGGAGTGGGTCCCGCTTCGTTTATGTGTTCGACCGCAGCGACAGCATGAACGGTTACGGCGGTAGCCCGCTCCGGGCGGCCAAGAAGGAACTGATCCGCAGCCTCGAGACGCTGTCGGAAAAACAGCGTTTCCAGCTCATTTTTTACAACCAGACACCCCAGCCGTTTCGGCCCTCCGGGTTGCCGCTTCAACTGGTGCCCGCTGAGCCGTCAATGTTGGCCAAGGCGCAGCGGTACGTGGAATCGCTTCCTGCGTTGGGCGGCACCGAGCATGACGCGGCGCTGAAGATGGCCCTGCGGATGGCGCCGGATGTGATTTTCTTTTTGACCGACGCCCGGATCCCACGGCTATCGGGACCGCAGATGCGGGAGATCCGGACTCGGGCCGAGCGGAGCGGCACGATGATTCACGCGATCGAATTCGGCGTCGGACAGGTCGCGCCGACGAACAGTTTCTTGCGCGACTTAGCGGCACAGAATGGAGGCCAGTACCAATACGTCGATGTGCGGCAGTTTTCGTCCCCCCGAGAGTCCGTGCCGTGAGCCAAGTTGAGTTCCGCATCGCCGCTGCTTACAGCCGCCGAAGATGGGCGTTGACGCTCATCACGCTCCTCGCAATGGCGCTGGTGTGCGGCGTCGTCGGCCCGGCATTTGCAAATCCCGACCCGGCCGATCCGACGCCAACAGACGAGAGCCAACCTGATCAGGTCTGGATCGATCCGGAACGAGCCCGCCGCGACGGGAGCGATTGGTACCCGCGGCCGATCGTGCAGCGGTCGGTGCGAATCGTCGAGTTTGGAGCCGAAGCGATCAAGTTCATCGAGGGTGGCGGCGATGAGGAGCAGCGGCTGGCGGCGGGCCGCGTCTTGTGGGTGGAACGGGGAACCGCGTCGAAGCACGAGACAAAGGGCTTGCAACTGTTTGCCGAGCAGCGATATGCCGAATCATTGCCGGCGCTGATCGATGCGATCGGGACGCGGCCGCCGGTCTGGCACCAGCAGTGGCTCTCGATGGTCGCCGCCCAGGCCGCGTGGCGAAGCGGCCGCGCCAAGATGGCGCTCGAGCTGGTCGGTCAGGTCGACCGCCTTCCCTTTCCTCCGCTGGTATTGGCCTGGATGCCGATCCAATGGGACTCCTCCGCCCCGTCGCCGGAGATGGTCGATGCAGCTTCGGCCCGTTTGGCCAATTCCTCGCCGGCCGTTCAACTGGTCGCCGCCAGTTGGCTCCTGTCGACCAAACGGGGGCAGGCATCGCAAGTCTTGAGGTTTCTCGGCTCCGACTCCTCGCGGCCCGACGTCGCTCGACTCGCCGAGTTCGTGGTCCGCCGCACCTCCCCGCCGCCGGAAGCGAAAGAGCGGGTCGAGCAGTGGCAGGACGAGATCGAGTCGCTGCCGATCGTCTTGCAGGTGGGGCCGAGCATCATGTTGATGCACAAGCTGCAAACCTCCGGCCTGGAAAAGTACGCCGACCGTGTGAGGCTGGGGCTGAAGTTGACCCCACCCCATCCGCACCCTGAGATCATGGAACTTGAAGACCCCGAAGAGGGGCTCAGATAGTAGACGACCTCTGCGCGGCGTACCGCCGGACGACCTGTTCCGTTGACGTCAGGGGCCCGGCTGCTGGTGTCGCTGCGACGAGTGACACAGTGCGAATGGACTCAGAGCGAATCGGCTCAAAGCGAATCGGCTCAAAGCGAATCGGTTCAAAGCGAATTGACGATCGTCCCCACCTCGGATTCGTCGAAGACCTGGAGCGATCGCGTTCGGACGTTTCCCAGCTTGCCCAGTTGAAGCAGCAGGGCCGCCCCCGTCGCGGCGTCCGGAGCCTCGAACACAACACATCCGTCGAACTCTCCCAGCGACCAGTATTGGGCGACCACCCGCCCGCCAGCTGCCTCCACACTCTTGGCGAATTCGCGCCCTCGTTGCGGCGACTGCTTGATCTGATCAAGTCCCTGTTGGGTGAACGTCAGTAGCGTCAGATACCGAACCATTGCCTGGCCTCCTTGAGTGAAAACAGAATCAAAGATCATTCGAATGCATCTGACGAGTTGGAACAACATGGTACGCAGTCGAGGCTGCCAGCCTGTAGAGCGCGCGTCGAAAATTGAAATCGGTGCACGCGTTCCAGCGATCGAGTTGGCTTAACGTGAGCCACCACACAAACAGCTTTCTGGGTCAGCGTGTAGGGTGTCGCATGTGGTGCCCATTGGCGTTTTGGATGAATTTCTGGGGCCGCTGGCCGAAATTCAAGATCACGCCAGAAAAAGGCAAGTGCATCGATTGCAACGTGTGCAACCAGCATTGCCAGATGGGTTCGACATCAAATCTCGGGCGTTACAAGGCCGTCCCATCACGTTACAGGATTCTCCCTGTGTCGGTTGTAATGAATGCGTTGTCCGGTGCCCGATGGGAATCTTGCATTTGGGTGATGCACCAGTCGCGAACAAATCGACCGTAGAGCTTCCGATGATACGTCAATCGCCGGCTTCCCCGCGGCTCCACCGGGCTGATCTGTCACGAAACAAAGAGCTGCCGAACACGCCGCGCGGCTCCTTACGAACCGGAACCTTCCTTGGCGCCGGAACCTTCCTCGGGGGTTGGTGACGAATCGCCGCCATCGACTGCAGGTGGCGCTGCGGGCTCGTCCGATCCACATCCGGTCAAGCCAACCGTGAACAGGGAGACGACAAAGGTCAGAAGGATCAACTGAGAATAACGTGCAAACGAGAACATGTTACTGGGCTCCATCGACGGGGTGTGAACCAGGGTGTGGTCGACTCGCGAGGCGACGAATCGCCATCTCGAATCATCAATGATACCAGTTTCAGTGAAAGGAGTCACCTCACCGATCCACAAGCTTCGCCACGGCATCCGGCCCTTGCGGTCGCCACTGGCGAACAGGTCTACTGAACCATGTCCGAGCGGTCATGGCTTCGGTTGGACGCTGCCGGTTATTTCTCACGGGGTCAAGGTATCGCAATAATGTTCCAATCAATCTCGATATCAGCGATCGCACCTGCGCTGTCGCTGTTCATCATATCGAGCATCGTCGCCTGCCGGGCGCAAGAATCTCTTGACGAGCACACGAGAAGCGAACCAAAGGCACCCGGTCGGCCCGAAACGCGTCAGCTGATCCGAGACTTCACGCATCATTACGTGGAATCGAGCGAGGATCTGCCTTTCTCGGCTCGTTTTCTCGGCTTGCAGATCATGCAGAACCCTGCCGACATGTGGGCCATCCAGGAAATCATCTCCGACGTGCAGCCCGATGTGGTGATCGAGACGGGAACAGCCGGTGGCGGGTCGGCGCTTTACTACGCGACCATCTTGAAGTCCGTGAACCCGACGGGACACGTGATCACAATCGACATTGAGCCTCGTGTGGAAGCTGCAATCGCCAGGATTGCCTCCCCCGATTTGCGGGCCCGCGTAGCGAAGGTCTTCGACGAATCGATCGAGGTCATTGAATCGAACTCAATCGATCCTGAACTTGCCGTGCAGCTCGCCAAGCGAACAGGCGACAAGCGAGTACTCGTTGTTCTGGACTCGTGCCATCATTCCCAGCACGTGCTCCGGGAACTGGAAATGTATTCGCCGCTCGTTTCGAAGGGAAGTTACATCATCGTCCAGGATACGGTGATCGATCAGAAGCAAGAATGGATCGACCGCTACGCTCAATGTCACGGCTACGAACCCGAAGCCGGGCCGGGGAAAGCCGTCGCGGATTTTCTCCGACAACAGGACACCGAATTCGAAGTCGATTCGTCGCGTGAGCGTTATCTTCTCACCTTTTGTCCAGGCGGCTTCCTTGAGCGGAAGTGATGTGCTGACACAATCAGGTATGCCAACGCTCTTCAGGCATGATCGATCCCATTGGGGTCCCGGCCAAGTTTGCCAAAAGAAAACGTAAACACACCCCCACGCTGAAGGTATGCCTGCGTCACAGGTCAGCCCTTTGGGAGTACACCAGTTCGCTCGCCCGAATTGCAGGCAAAAGAGAGTCCTGACCCCTTCATTCTGTCTACGGTCCCGTTACCGTTCCCTGGGACGACGTCGGCGTCGATCGCGGTTACGATGGGGGAAGCTCCGCACGTCGGCGCCATCAGTTCTCCCAGCCCCGGATTCTGTGTCATGACTTGTGTCCATCTGCCATGCTTCGCCCCAGCGACCCTCGCCATGTTTCTCCTGGTCGCGCCGCTTGTCGCACAGCCGCCTCAGCCGGTGGGCGATCAGCCGCTGGGAGATCAACGTCCGGCAGGTTCGCTGGCAACGAACAAGGTCACCGAGTTCGAAGGAAAACTCATCGGGACGCAGGGCAACGTGCTGATGGTGGCCCGCGAGGACGAGACGGAGGTGTTGGTTCAGATGCCTGACGACGTCACCAGTTTGACCTTTGTCGCTGAGGCGGAACGGGAGTTTCTTCGCCGCGGGATGATGGTCCGATTCGAGGCCGAGTTCGCCCCCAATGGTGCCCCCACGGCTCCTGTGGAGAATCTTGAGGTCTTTCAGCCCATTCAACTCAAGCAGTTGCCGCGGACCGTTCGCGAACGTTTTGTACCAGGGGTGTATCCAAAAAATCCACAGCAGCAGCAACAACAATTGCAGCAACAGCAGCAACAACAGTTACAGCAGCAACAGTTACAGCAGCAACAGCAGCAACAGCAACAACAGCAGGCTCCCCAGGCGGAACCGGCAAGCTACCGCGTGGTGGGCAATCTGATGGGAATCGACGAGTCGGGCATGGTGCTGGTCAAAGCAGGCCCGCGGACGCTCCGCATTCCGCTCGCTCCCGAGCCCGAGATTGAATTGCGGTTCAACAACCTGAATCTGGTTCAGCCGGAGGATGAGGTGTCCGTCGCTGGCTTTTATCGGCCCCCGGATGAGACCAAGGTCAAGGCCGACAAGATTACGATCACTACCGACCGCGTCTATGGGGAGCAAGAAGCGGAGGAGCCTCAACGTGGATCTCGTGCCAACGCCCGTCGTAACGCCGCAAAAGGTGGCGACGGAGCGGAAGCGAGGCGGTTGAATCGAGGGCGTCGTGGGACGCCGGAGGGTGAGCCGGCTCCAGAGAGCCCGCGGAAGTAAGCGAGATCATGCTGACGCGGATTCGGGGCGGGCGGGTCATCGATCCCGCGCGGGAGATCGATCACGTTGCCGATGTGTTCCTCCGCGGCGGCCGTATCGTCGACGGCGACGCCTCGTCGTTCGATGCGCTGGCGCCGACCGTCGATATCGATGCCCGCCACTGCATCGTGATGGCCGGTGGGATCGATCTGCACACCCACATCGGCGGCGGCAAGGTGACGCTCGCGCGACTCTTGTTGGGCGACCAGTTCCCGGCGGACGTACCGCAGCGATCGGAGTTCTTGCCCGCGGCGGCGATCGCCGGTCACCGCTATCTCGACATGGGCTACACGACCTGCTTCGAACCCGCCATGATCGCGTGTAACGCCCGGGCGGCGCATGCGGAGATGGCCGACGTCGCCGGCGTCGACACCGGCGGCTATTGCCTGCTGGGAAATGACGAACTGTTGTTGCGGATGATCGCCGACCACACCACGCAATCGGTCATCAACGACTACGTGGCCTGGATGGTCACCGCGACCCAGGCGATCGCGGTCAAGGTCGTCAATCCGGGAGGGATCAGCGCGTTCAAGTTCGGAACGCGCAAGCTCGACGTCGACAGCCCCCATCCCCACCACGGCGTGACACCGGCGGAGGTGATCCGCGTGCTTTGCCGAGCCGTGCATGAGATCGGACTGGCTCATCCGCTGCATGTTCACTGCAGCAACCTCGGAGTGCCCGGCAATATCGCATCGACGCTGGCGACAATCCGTGCCGCCGACGGGCTGCCGATCCACCTGACCCATGCGCAGTTTCACTGTTATGGGGACGAGGGGCCCTACGGGATGTCTTCGGCCGCAGCGCAGCTTGCCGAGGCGATGTCGCGGCATCCGAATGTGACCATCGATGTCGGGCAGGTGATGTTTGGTCAAACGGTGACGATCAGCGCCGACACGATGCACCAGTTCCGGAACCGTTCGTATGCCCGGCCGCGCAAGTCAGCGCTGGTCGATATCGAGTGCGAAGCCGGTTGCGGGGTCGTTCCGTTTCGGTATCGTCGGCGGCAATTCGTTCACAGCCTGCAGTGGGCCATCGGGTTGGAACTGTTTCTGATGATCGACGATCCCAGCCGAGTCTTCCTGACAACCGACCACCCCAACGGCGGCCCCTTCACGACCTATCCGCATTTGATCCGGCTTCTCGGTGACCATAGTTTCCGCGAAACGGCCTTGGCAGAGATTCACCCGGAAGCGGCCGCGAGCAGCCAACTCCGCGGGCTCCACCGCGAGTATGACTTGGGACAACTTGCGACGATGACGCGCTCTGCCCCGGCTGCGATCCTTGGGCTCTCCGATCGAGGAACGCTGGCTCCGGGCGCCGTCGCCGATGTGGTGATTTATGAACAGCACGAGGATTTGGAACGGATGTTCGCCTCGCCACGATACGTGTTTCGTCAAGGCAGACTCGTCCGCAGTCAATCGGGCCAGCCGCCGGTTACGGAAATTATTCAGGTCGAACCGATCACCCACGCCGCGGATGTCGCCTACGATCGTCGATCCGTAGAACGTTTTTCGAGCCGCTACGACGCTTCGTCGACGATGGCGATGCGCCGCTTGATGATCAGCGACGACGAGATGCAGGGGGAGATCGGATCGCGGGTCGTTCGCCATCCAGGAGGATCGCGATGGGCGTGACACGACCGATCTTGATCCAAGGGGTCCCGATCGAGACGACGTTTGCCGAAGCGTTCGACATGAAGGCGACCCGGTTGGTCGTGACCGCTGCCGATCGCCGCTGGGCCGCGGACGCGTGCGCCGCGATGACCGGTTTTGGAACCAGCGTGATCGCTTGCGGTATGGAGATCGCGATCGAACGGGAGTTGTCCCCCGCGGAGACTCCCGACGGCCGTCCCGGCTTCGCGATTCTGGCCTTCGCCATGTCGGGGAGCGAGCTTGAGAAGCAGATCCCTCGGCGGGCCGGCCAGTGCATTTTGACCTGCCCGACCACGGCGCTGTTCGCCGGATTGGAGGGAGGTCGTGAGGTGATCGAGAATCGCGTGTCGTTGGGGAAGTCACTTCGTTACTTCGGTGACGGCCACCAAATCGGCAAGATGATCGACGGCAGACGCTACTGGCGGATTCCCGTGATGGATGGGGAATTCGTCTGCGAGCATGACGTCGGCCGCATCATCGGCATTGGCGGGGGAAATTTTTTATTGCTCGCCGAATCGATGGAGGCGGCGACCGAGGCGTGCCGCGCCGCTGTGGAGGCGATCGCGACGCTTCCCGGCGTGATCACGCCCTTTCCGGGCGGCGCGACCCGCAGCGGATCCAAGGTGGGATCGAAGTACACGTCGCTGATCGCCTCGACAAATGAGGCGTTCTGTCCATCGCTTCGTCATCTCCCGGGGTCAGCGCTGCAGCCGCCGGTCCGGGCGGTTCTGGAAGTCGTCATCGACGGTCTTACCGCGGCTGCGATCGCGGAGGCGATGCGCCAAGGCATTCGCGCCGCCTGCGGCGCCGGCTCTGGTGCCGGCCTGATCGGAGTGACCGCCGGGAACTACGGCGGCAAACTGGGCCGGCATCATTTTCACCTGGCGGAGCTATTGGCATGAGCGGTTGGCGACTGTCGCTTCGGGAAGCGGTCACCTGCAGCGTGGACGCCCAGCCGATCTGCCTGGCGAACTTTCGCCACCAGAAGGCCGACGCGATCGCCCGTGTGACTCTCGACGTGGACGGAGTCGCGACAGCGATTGGCGAGCTGTTCACGATCGCCCCGTTAGCCGGGACTTCCGAGCGTTTGGTGCTCGAGGGCAATCTGTCATCGTTCGACGGCGTGGCTACAAACCATCAGGCGGGCGAGTTTCGCGTCGTCGGGTCCGTCGGCGACCGAGCCGCGTCCGCGATGCGTGGTGGCTGCCTGATCGTCGAGGGGAATGTCGGGGAATTCACGGCAGCTCCCCTAGGAACGCGGCGGAGCGGGATGCGGGGGGGGCGCGTCGTGATCACCGGTTCCGCTGGAGACTACACGGGACATCGTATGCGGCGTGGCGAAATCTTCATCGAAGGGGACACAGGGGACTTCACCGCAAGCCATCAAGTCGCGGGGACGATCGTCGCAGCGGGGCGACTGGGTACGCAACCCGGCTATGGCATGCGGCGGGGGACGCTGATCACCGACCGCTATCCGGAATTGTCACCGGGACGCTTCAGCTCGCCGACACCGATCCGGTCCGTCTTCCCAACGCTGCTGCAGAGAAGCCTGTCGTCCCTCGTGCCGCTGACCCCAGCCACGGCGGAACTCATCGACCGGCTGGTCCACGAAGGCCCCCTTCATTCCATCCGGGGCGATCTCGCCGTGGGAGGAAGCGGGGAAATTCTTTCGCCGCAGGGACGCGTCCCCGCAGAGGTTCCGTGATCAGCCCCAGATCGTGCCAACGTCATCGGCCAGCAGTGCGAGCACGTCATCGTCCTCGTCGTCCTCGTCGTCTGTCGTAGCGACCGTGCGATCAGCAACGGAAACTGGCGCTTCGATCGCCCCGCCGGCCTCGTCGGAAAGGAGGCCGGGGCCGTCGCCAAGATCTGCGAACACGGCGTCGTTGTCGGTGGGAACATCACCGCTGTCGCCCGTGTCGCTTGAGGACGACGGTGACGACAAAACCGCTTCGCCCTCACCGCCCGACGATCCCGGATTGTTGAGGCGGTTGATCACGATCAATGCGTCCAGCGCTGTGACGTTCGCGTCACCGTTGACGTCGTAGAAATAGAACGGCTCATCGGCAGCCGACTCGCCCTCACCGACTCCGCCGCGACTCAAAGCGTTGATCACCACCAAAGCATCGATGGCCGAAACAAACCCGTCATCGTTGACGTCGGTGGGGAGGAAGGTGTTGTGCAGCGGAGACTCCCCTTCGCCACTGCCCGTTCCGTCAGTCCCCACGTTCAACGTTGCTGTGTCGTAAACGATTTGCTCAACCGGAACGGCCGTGTCGCGCCCGAACAACAATGTATCCCGCAAGGGGAAGAAGTCGGCTGGTGAACCGACGACTTCCGCGGTCCCCGCCGCGGTCGCGGTAAAGAAGATCGTCGCCAGTTCACGCGGGTTCTCGAACTGATCATCAGGGGGCGTACTGCCGCGGGGATCGTTCGTCCCGAACTCGTCGATGATTCCGGGCCGGTCGATGAATCCGCTGGCCGCGTCGGGATCCATGTTGGGACCGAACTCGACATCGAAGCCCAATCTGCTGGTCGTTTCCACCGGGGCCAGGATATTCGAGCTGTAAAGGATGTCCAAGAAACCGGCGAAGACGCCGGTGGTGGAGAGGCCCGATCGCAGATCCTCGACATCGATCTGCAGTCCGACGACATCCCCCACCTCGACTTGGTCGACGAGATCGCCGTTCTCATCGACAAACCCAAAGTTCATTCCCACCAACAAGCTGCTGGAATCGACGGTGCCGACATCAAGGGTCACCTCGGCGGTGCTGCGAACGCCATCGCCCGAGACGATGGAGTAGACAAACGAGTCAAAACCGTTGAAGCCGGGATCGGCAACGTATTCGATGAAGTCGTCGGTCAGGTCGTCTGGCGTGCCGTTGTCATTGATCTCCACCGTTCCGTGACCGGGAGCGACCTCAATGCCAAACTCGTTGATCGTTCCGGTCGGACCAAAGTTGTCGTTCGCCAGCACGTCGAGCCGGTTGAAGAACGTCGGGGAGGGATCGTTGGAGACGATGGGGTTGCCGTCGGAGTCGACCGCGACGACTTGGTTCCCATCGGGATCGAGCGTCCGGGGGAAGGAATCGTCGATCGCGGAAGGAAAGTTGTTCGAAGCGTCTCGGATCGTGAGCGAAGCTTGCCGCAACCGCATCTGACTGGGGGTCAGCGCCTGATCGCTGTCGATGAGGATCGTCTCGCTAACAACATCGTCCGCCGGATCGGCGTGGAAGTTCGCAATCCCGGGCGCGATCGCGTCCATCGTGATCGTGAACAGTTCCGCCGGCCCGGTGTGGGTCTGCAAGTCGCCGAGGTTGGCCTGGACGGCCCCCGCCTCGTTGACCAGCCCGGGGGTATCGAAATCGAACCGCTGGAAGCCGCCCCCGCCCGATGCCGGCGCGAAGAGCTCGCCAAACCGGATCGCCGTCTCGTCGCCGATGGCGACCAAGTCGGTGTTGTAGAGAATATCGAGGAAGGCGGAAGCAACGCCCCGAGGATCATCAAAAGTGTCGGGACGTAAATCGTCCACCATCACCGTCAATTCAAAGCTCTCGCCAACTTGAATGTCGGTGACCGGCATATTGTTGACCGCGTCGGTGAGCTCGAAGGAAAACTCGACGACGTCATCCTGCAACGCACCGGGCATCAGGTTGACCGTCACCTGTGCCGTATCGATGTTGCCCGCTGGATCTTGGACCGTGTAGCTGAACTGTTCCGTGCCGGCAAAGCCAGGTTGGGGCGTGTAGCGGAGCGACTGCCCACCACCAATGATGGAAATCGAACCACCGTCCGAACCCGGGGTGACGCCGACAATGGTCAATCCGCCCGCGGTACTTCCGATGTCGTTGTCCAGCACGTTCAGGGCGCGGTTGGACGAGCCTTCGGGGATCTCGAACGTATCATCGACCGCAATGGGCACGCTGGACTGGAACGTCACATTGACGGTCACCGTGGCGGTCGATGTGTTTCCGAACACATCGCGAACGGTGTAGGTGAATGTGTCGAGCCCGAGAAATCCAGACGGGGGCGAGTAGAAGACCGACTGCCGCCCTTCCGCCGTGTTGATGACCAACTGCCCACCGGCATTTGATGGACTGACGCTCTGGATCTCAAGTTCGTTGGTGGAGGTGACGAAGTCGTTTTCCAACACAAACAGCTCGTTGGCCACCGAGTTCCGCGTCACCGTGAAGTGATCATCGTTGGCCAGTTCGGGCTCGGCAAGGATCGTGATCTGGTGATCCTCGACCTCGCCGCTCGCGATCGAACCGTCAGCCCCGACTCCCTGCGACTGGCTCAATCGGAAGCGGCCGAAGGTATTCCCGATCTCGGCGTTGGCGGGCACGTCGATGGTCAGTTCATGCGTTCCGTCCCCGAGCCGTAGGTCCGTCGCGATCCGATCCTCGGCATCAAAGGACCCGGTTTGCTCGAAGTCGATCCAGGCCTGCAGATAGGCGGGAGTGCCGGTGGTGTTGGTGATGGTGACTTCGATCGTCCCCGATTGCCCGGGAGCAAGGGGACTGGTGACCAACACGCCGTCTTCGTCATCGATGATGTCGCCGTCCGGTCCGACCGGGCCCGAAACGTCGTCTCCGTCAGCCCCGGAACTCGGCATCGGACCGGCATCGGGATCCACCTGTTCGCCAAGCGACAATCCAGAAACGATGCCGTGGCTCGGCTCCCCGTACGAGACCGGCGCATCACCGAAGTCCCGCTGCGATTCATTCCCAAAGTTGAAATTCTCTCCCAGAGGGTCGCCGGTAAAGTTGACCGTATGCGAACCCGTCTCCGGGAACGTCTGCACGAACCCCGGCTCGACGACCTCCCGAATCGTGAAGGTGCCCGGGCCGGGGAAGTTGATCGAGTAGCTGCCGTCCGACTCCGTGGTCGCCGACGGTTCGCCCAGGTCGGGACGGCGATCACCGTCCAAGTCGAGATAGATGAAAACGCCTTCCATTCCGGGTTCGTCCGGGTCACGCACACCGTCTCCGTTGAGGTCCAACCACTTGAAGCCGGTCACGTCGGCGGAGACCCGGGAGAATCCGAAGTTAACACCCGATGCGGTGGCGCCGACCGCCACATTCACCGCCTTGCTGGTCGGCGTTGTCGCACTCGCGTTCTCCGGCGTCACGGCAATCACATCATGGCTGCCGGCAGGGGCCACCAGCGAAAAGGTGCCGTCGGAACCGGTCTCGGCACTCGGTTCAAACGGGTCGGCGATCCCATTTCCGTTGATATCGGCAAATACCGTCACACCAGCAAAGCCCGGATCGCCCGAGCCGGAACCGTTCTCATTTTGATCGAGGAAAACCCGCCCGCTGATCCGCCCGCCGCGTGTCCCCGTTGCGAGCGAATGGGAGAGGGCTTGGGGACTAAAGTTGGTGCCGAAGAGCCCTTCCTGGCGGGAGAACCGGTCGACGGCAAACGAAATCGAGGTGTCGTCGGTCGTGCCGAAAATGCCATCCGGACCGACACCCTGGAAGAATTCCTCGGCCGGCTGCGGCCCCCCCTCGTCGATCAACGAAGGCACCTGATTGGTTCCGTCGGTGTGGCGCAATCCAAAGAGGTGGGAGGCCTCGTGCGAGACCGTGACCGCGATTTGACGGGCGACCGCATCCAAGAAACTGACCGCCGGCGAAATCGGGAACTGCGACGTGACATCATTGATCGCGTCGATCTGCACGAGCCCGAGCTCACTTAAGTCAAAGTTGCCGGAGTCGACCGATTGTGCGACTCCCACCGTCGAGAATCCCCAATCGTCCTCCGTGCCCCCCACCACCACTCGACTCACCAGCGGATGGTTCCCTGGATCGGGATGCTCGAAGCTGTTCAGGATCGTGATCCCGAAATCCCCCGGATTGCCCGTCGTCAGAAAGTCACCGTTGGTTCCGTTGACCCCCAGTTCCTCGAAATGAACATCAACCTGGTTGATGATCGAGCGGAGCATGTTCTCAAAGGCCGCTTGGTCTCCCGATTCGACCCCCACTTCCGGCAGCGTGTCCTGCAGCGATGGGATCCGGATCGCCCCGCCCAGGGGAGCCCCGTCATCATCATCATCGTCGTCATCGACCAACACGTTGAATATGTCGCGCGGGAAAGTCCCCCCGTCAAAGTCGATGTACAACGCCTGCCCGACACCCACCGGCAACGACTCGGTCACCGGCCGGTAAGTCCGCAGCCCCATCGTGTAACTCGTGGCGTTCGTCGTCGCCACCATCTCAATGAAATAGCGCCCATCCTCCGGAACGACTTGGGACCCCGTCGCGTTGCCAAGGGTCTGCAGTGGTGAATCGATCGGGTAAGTCGCTTGGTCGGTGTCGGTCCCAAACCACACTCGACCCGCCTCATCGAGCACGGTGAATCCGCCGGCGGCGCCGGTGGTGGCGATGTCGAGGACGTCCCCCGCCTTCAAATCGACCGCATAAACGTCAACGTCCGAGGCGAATCCCGTCCCCCCCGGCGAGGTTGCCCCAAACGAAAGTGTCCCCTGCACGTCGATCGTGTCATGCTCTCCCGACCCGTTCCCCAGCGGAACGAACTCCGCGCTCCTGAACGAATCGTTGTCACCTAGCGTCCCAAGCCGCTCTTGTTCGGTGTAATTGAACGCCTGCACCGAACCGATGTTGCGCGGCCCCGAAAAGGTCTCGACATCAACATCAAATGGCCCCAAGGGCAAAGCGTCACCGGCCAGCAGCCGTCGCTGCTCCAGATTCTCCACGAACAGGCGGCGCTTACGCGACTTCCACTCATCACGACGGTGGTGTGTCTTGGACAACACTTTCGCTTCACTACGTTTGATCATCGAGGGTCTCTACCAAACGGCGCGGACGAATCATCGAAGCTGCCATCCATGGTAACGTCGAAACGAAACGGCCGAGGCGGTCAGGGTCGGGGTGAATGAACAGGTCGCTCGAATCCCGAACGAGTCGCTCGGATACAGCTCGTTGGGATGAAGTCTTCCATCATGCGCCAGGTGCCTTCCAACCTCGAACCCCCTCCCACCAGCGGCCAATGAACCCGATCCGCGAATGCGTCACGAGTACCTGCACAGCAGGTTTGGGCAAAAGGGGGTAAATGAAGTACATGGACAAGGAGCGAGTGCGATTCTAGTTGCACCCCCTGCGCTGTCAACGAAAGGCTCTCCATCGGACGCGCCGTACCGGCTGAAGTTCCCTGGGAAGGCCCGGAAAAACGCCCCGAAAGTCCCAGATCCGATCTTCCTCACAGGCGGAGGATGTCGACCTGTACGCCAGTTTGGGCCCTTCCTGCATGAGATTTCGCCGTTTTCGGGGCCGGGCCCGACCTCTACGGCCTGGTCACCCAAGCCGCTACCCTCCCAGAAAAATCGACCGAAAACCACAAAATTAAAAAATTCATGGCATCGGTCAGGGGGCGCGCTGTTCGACCTCGCGGTACAACCGGCCCAACTGCAGCAGCAGCGGTTCGAGCTCCGTGTAATATTCGTCCTCCTCCATCGAATCCTTCCGCGATCTCAGGCTCTCGACCCGACGTTCCAGCTCGTCGCGCTGGTCCCGCTCACCCTCGCTCAGGGGAAGCGCCACCGAAGCGGGGGCCAGGGTGATTCGCCGCGCCAGCGTTCCGTCAGGCTCGGCATCTTCCTGGAGTTCCCCTTCGACACGCAATCCGCGGAACAGGCTCGCCGGGGTCCCCAAACCGTCGCCGTTGTCGTCCAACAGGGCGTGTTCGGTGCTCAGGCGAGCCTCCGATTCATAGAACTGGCGCACCTCCGCGCTGGCGTGCAGCAGCGCCTCCAACACCGACACCTCGCCGTCGTGATCCAAGTCGGCATCCCCGGAGCCAATCGCCGCCGAGAAGTAATCACCCAATCGAGCGTAATTGATCTCCGCACCACTCTTGGTTGCGGTGACGATGATCCGTCCCTCGCGGGAAAGGCGATTGATGAACGGCCCGCTTGCCGAAGCGGTGTTGATGATCACGGTCGGGCGGTGAATCGGTTCCAGCTGCTCGGCAAGTTCTGCGGCGGAAATGTCGGGACCCACCAGGTTGAATTTGGCGACGTCCCGGTAAAAGGTGCCGTGCCCGATCAGAACGATCCACAACGGTCTGGATCCCTCGCCGGCAAAGCCGCCGAGCACTTCGGTCAGCCGCTCACGATCGGTCGGTTGATTCGCGTGACCGCTTTCCCCGGAGGTGCCGATCTGGGTGAACGACGCCTCAGCCCGTTCCGCGACCGCCTGCCAGCGACCGGCCCACTTCTCGAACTCCGACTCGTATTCCGGTTCTCCCGGAGCCCCCACCACGACGATCACCTCGGCGGTGGTCTCCTCGTTCCCCGCAAACCCGGTCGGGGGAGACGCCATGAAGGCCAAAGTGGCGCACGCCGCGGCCAGCATCCCGGCTCGCCATGATCGGGGTTCAAGCACCGGCCAACACGGCTCCGACCGCTGGCATCTGCCGCTCCGCGTCATGGAAGTCCCCTCCAACGTCTCAGTCCCCACTCGCCACACAAACAGAGCATCGCGGCGAGCATGACCCAGGTGCGATGCCAAACGGGGAAGATCCATGTCTCGGTCACCGGAACTTTCCGATTCGGAAGATCGGCGACGAAAGCGTCGAGCTGGCCGGCGGAGATGACTTCTCCCCCCGTCTGCTCCGCGATCGATTCCAACAAGTCTCGGTCGATCGGCAGCTTCTGAAACTCCATCGCGGCGGGGTCGCTCGCCCAGCCGGACGAGTCGGTTCCGACATCGCTTCCGTCGGCCGCCTTGACCTTCGCATCGACGCGGTAGCAGCCGATATCCTTGGCCCAATAGGTCGCCGCATAGACCCCAGGCTGGTCTCCGTCCGGCTCGGCGGTCAAGGTGAACGGTTCCCCGCCCAGCGGCGTGATTTCAAACTGTACTTGGGCATTGTCCAGCGGCAAGTAGGCTTCGTCGCGTGCGGTCGCCACAATCTTCACCGGCCGCCCCGGGTCGTGCGGTGACTGCACCTGCACCTCGGCGCGGCGCGGCACTTCGTTGACCAACCAATGGACGAGCTGTCGCCACGCCTGCGACGGATCCTGACGGGTTCGATCGCTGGAAGCGCCCGCCGGAGAGGACGAATCATCGGCGGAACCTGGCGTCGACGAAGCCGCGTCGCGCCGCATCGGCCACCGCCAGAGATCCGTCAACGGCATCGCGGCCGTCCGCCCCCTGCCGAACCGCTGTGCCGCCAGTGCCACCAGGTCCCGGTCATCCGGACCGCGGACGGTCGCCAGCAGCGACGCGCCGGGCTTGAGGCTTCCCAACGCGTTGACACTCCTGAACGCCGGCATCCCCCGCAACCGCTCCCGTTCGCCCGACTCCGTTTCCCGCAACCGCACCCAAGGCTGCAGCATCCCTTCCCGACTCAAGTCCAGCCGATACTCGCCGCTGGGATGGGCCTCGGTCGACCGGGGCGCGTAAACGGGAGCAAGTTCTCCCAAGGGGGTGTCGTCGAACCGCTTGCCGGCAAACGATTCTTGGCCGCCAAGCATCAACAGTCCGCCACCACGGGCGGCAACGAACCGCCGGAGGAGCAGCATTTGGTCCTGGGTAAAAAACGAGGGTTCCAGGTCATCGAGGATCAGCCCGTGATAGGCGAACAGTTCTTCCGTCGTCCCGGGGAACCCGCCGCTGAGTTCTTCCGATTCCTGAACCCCCAGCCTCAGTATGACCGGTTCGTCGTACGTTTCCGCCCCCTCCTCGTCGTCCTCGCCGAGCCCAGCGAACAGCGGGTTGGTGGAGCTGACACCGCGATCGCGAAAGCTGAACTTCGGCTCCTCCTTCGCGATCCGCAACAGCCCCACCAGTTGAACCTCCGCATCTTCCTGCAGCGATCGCCGCAGGAATTTGAATTCCCAATTCGGCCGCCCCGCGATGTACAACACACGGTACGGACCGCTGGCCCGATCCACGGCGATCAGCCGTGAGTTGTTGGCCAAGGTCGCCTCGACCTTGCTCTCGCCCTCGTCAAATTGCTCGCGTTCACGTTCCAGGAAAGTGGCCACACTGAAGAAACCGATGCCGGATTTCTCGGGTCGGAAGCGGAACCGGAGCGGAGCTGATTCATCGCTCGTCCCAAGCGTCGCGGTTTGTTCTTCGACCATTCGATCGGTCGTCAAATCATGCAGTTGCACCGTGGCTGTTTCGCCCTGCAACCCGGTCGCCTCGAGCGCCACGCTGAGCGTCAGCGGCGCCGATTCGAAATCGGTCTGCCGGACACTCACCTCCCCGACGCGCAGGTCCTGCAAATTCGTCTCGTCGCCGAAGACGATCGGATAGACCGGGAATCCGAGCTCCGACCAATCAAACTCCCCGTCGGACGCATCGGTCAGGTTCCCGTCGGAAAACAACAACGCGCCACCGACCGGCCGATCGGCAAACCGCTCGGCCAACGACCGCAGACTTCCCGCCATCGACGAACGACTGCCATCGAACGCCAACGTGTCGAAGCTATCGATCGACCGGAGCCGTGCGTCAAAGGCGTAGCGGCGAACATCAAAGTCTTGATCGAGCCGGGTTCGCCAACTCGACTCCGCCGCGACCAGCCCACTCAGCCGCTCGCCCCGCGTCGTGCCACCCGGCTGCGGCGCAAGGGTCATGCTTTGACTGTTGTCCACCAGAATCGGCATCACATTGGCTTGCGGCCGCGGCCGCTCGCCACTCCGCATCGGCTCGAGCAAACAAAACGCGATCAGCCCCACCGCGGTGAACTTCAATCCGCCAGCGACCCAGCCCACCGCGCCGATCGTGCGGCCCCGGACGTAGTTCCAGATCACGACCAAGGCGACCGCTCCAGCGAGAATCGCCGTCGGCACGAGCCACTGCGGCGCCCCGAAAATCAAACGCCCGAGTTCGACAGTGAGCAACATCAACGGCCCGCTCCCAAGCGTTCGTAATACAATCGCACCGCGTCGGTGTAGCGGTCCGGAACCGGATCACGGTCGATCGGCACATTGGCGTTCCGCTCCGCCGCCCTCCGCATCAGCTCCTCGGCTACGTCCCGGTGCAACTCCCGCAACGGCGCGGCAATCAGCTCTTCGACCATCGGCCACTGCGGCTCGGTTGCATGACGCCGCAAGTCCCGCCGAACCTCGCGGGCGCGATCGCGGACGCGGGCCGCTTGCGAACGGAGTTCGGGATCGTCGACCATCTCTTCCACGTCGCGAAGACGATCGGACCACTCGCGAAAACCCTCGCCGGTCAACGGATCACGGGTCGGACCTCGCGACAACGTCTCGGGAATCCCGCCGCCACCCGGACCACCGCTCCGCGGGTCCGAGGAGCGGTCCGCCCCAGGCCGCAATCCCCCCGCCCCAGCTTCCGAGTCGCCAGCTTCCGAGTCCGCTGACCCGGAGGCTTCCGACGGCGCGTTGGAGGACTCTTCCGAGGATCCGCCCGATGGCGATGCCGAAGACTCCCCGGACGGCGACCCGCCCTGATCCGAGCCCTCCGCCTGCGGTTGCCCAGCGTCCTCCGCCTGCGGTTGTTCCAAGCCGTCTCGAGGTGCTGCGTCTCCCCCTTGGCCATCCTCCGCAGCTTGTCCTTCGCTGCCGGGTGCCTCGCGAGGCTCCCCCTCGCCAGGTTCTCCATTGCCAGGTTGACCCTCACTCAGCTGGCCGTCATCGGCGAGATCTTCGCCCTCCCCGCCACGGCGACGGATCTCGTCATCGAGATCCCGCGTCAATTGTTCGAGCTCGCCAAGGGCCCGCTCCAGCGCCTTGGTCTCATCACCGAGCACTGCTTCGGCCGCCTCTTCGAGCCCTTCGCGGAGTTCACCGATCCCCTCTCGCGCGTCAGCTTCAAGTTGCCTCCCTTCCTCGTCAAACCCCCTCCGAATCAGTTCGCCGGTCGCCTGCAGCTTTTCGTCGACCTGACGCTGCTCCGTTTTGCGAAAACTCTCGTAAAGCTTCTGGGACAGCAGCGGTTCGGAAAGCTCGGCCTCCTCGATCGTCCGCTTCATCTCTTCCAACAGCTGGTTCAATCGTTGTTGTTGTTGGCCAAGCTGTTCACCGATTTCATCGCGATCGTTGCCGCTGCGCAATCCAGGCTCGTCGTTTTGGTCGACCGATTCGAGTTGCTCGCCGAGCTCCTGTTGCTGCTCGTCGAGTTCCTGGGCTGAGCGGCGCATGTCCCGCACTGCATCGGCGTATTCTCCCGCGGCTTCGCGGCGAAACTCATCCCGCATCTCCGACAGTTCTCGCTCCGCTCGAGTCCCGGAGGTGAGCGCTTCGGAGGCATCGTTCTCGCTGAGAGCTTCGGTTGCTTGTTGGATGTTCTGGCGCGTCTCGGCCAACTCCTCCGCCGCATCGGCCATCCGTTCCTGGTTCTCCGGCATCTGCATCCGTTCCGACAGCTCGTCGACCTCGCGGAGCATGTTTTCCTGCTGATCGCGGAGTCGCTTCAGCTGACGTTCGATCTCTTGCCTCTCCTCGTCGCTCTCGGCTTGCTCCAGCGCCGATTGCAGTTGGGCCATTTGTTGATTGAGATCCTCTTGGCGCCGCGCGAGATCACGGAGCCGGCTCAGAACCTGGCGAGTTTCCCGCTCCTCTTGTTCTTGGGACGACGGCTGCGCCTGTTGCTCGGTCTCGTAGCGGTTTTCTTCGTTGCTGAGCTCCAACTCCTCCAGTTGTTGCTGGCGCTGTTGACTGGACGCCGACTGCCCCGATTGCCCTCCCTGCTGCTGTTGCTGCCGCGTGACTTGAAATTCCCGGGCCCGGAGCTTCAGTAGACCTTGATAGGCCTGCTGTTCGGCGGACAGGGCGGGGGCGAGGGGATCGACGGAGGCTTCGCTCACCGACCGCTCGAGCGCCTCCTCCGCCGCCGCCATCGATCGACCGACCTGGTCGGCATGTTCGCGCGACTCATCGTCACGAAGCTGCTCGACGAGTTCCTCCAACTGCGCGATCGCTTCTCGCTGCGACTCAGCGATCAGGCTCACATCATCGGCATACGCCTCGGTCGGTTCGCTGGCCGTTTCCCGGCGTTTGACATTCCAGGTCGCGTTGATGATCTGTTTCTGCAGCTCCGCCAACTCTTCGGCCTCTTGGCCGTTTTGGCTCTGCTGCTGTTGTTGTTGCTGCTGTTGGCCTCCGGGCGGCTGTTCTCCCTCGCGAAAAATTTCCTCGAACGGCCGTACCTCGGCAAAATAGAGATCGCTTTCGGTGCGTCGCGGCTGACCGTCCGGCCCGATGTCCTCGGCCCAGAAGTGATAGGCAAGCAGCTGGTCGGGAACCGCGGCGAGCTGTTCGAATTCGACCAGGTGGTCCACCGTTTCGGTCGCCCCGCCGGGAACCGATTCCTGGAGCACCAATTCCTCCTCCGGCTCCTCGGCGAAGTGGTAACTCAGTCCGACCTGGGCGATTCCGAAATCGTCCCGCACCTCGGCGGCGACGGGAAATTCTTCCAGCGGGGAGACACGCTGGTCGCCAGCGGTCAGCAGCTTCAACTTCGGCGGTTGATTCGGAATGACACGGGCAAACAGCTCCGCCGGCGATTGGTTCTCACGGCCGTCATCGTCCCGCAATGCCAACGTCCAGCGGCCCGTTGCGTCCATCGGCAGCGTTGCGGTGACCCGCTCCGGTTGGCTGGCGGAGGCCTCGAGCTCGATGCGGCTCCCATCCTCGGCGACCAGTGCTGCGGCGTCGACCGGCTTGTTCAGAAACAGAGACCATGTCAGCGAGGTTCCCTCGACCGCGGCGACACGAACGGTGTCCTCGATCCGATTGTCGTCCCGTCCCGTGTACTCGGGATAACTCAGCTCCGCATCGGCCCGGACCAGACTCGGGTACTCAAACACGTCAACCTCGAACTGCTCACTGGTCATCCGCGGCGCCAGGACCTGATAGGAAAACGGCCGATCGACCGAGGCCAGGAACGCACCGAGGACGGGGTCGTCCAGATTCCGCGTCATGCTGACCCGCCGCTCCCCACCGTCGGAATCGACGCAGACCAACTCGGCCTGGTCCGGTACCGCCCCGGAGAACCGCGCCGTGACGACCAAGCCCGTTCCCCGCTCGATCGACGTGTCTCCGGGTTCGACCGACATCTGCGCGTCGGTCAATGCGCGGGCAGCCGCCGGCGAGTCGACCGGATCGGGGGCGGCGACCGCCAACAGGATCAAAATCGCGGCCAACGCCGCCGTCGCCGTCAGCCCCGACAGGCGACTCCAAAACAGACGGGCCGCCGGCACCGTCTCGACCCAACGATGCGTCCTGGCGTGATCACGGGTTTCATCGATCACCCGCCGCTGCAGGTACCCCAGCGGTTTCGATGCCTCATTGCCGTCGGAGCTACCTTGACTCAGAGCGGTCAACAACCGCTGTTGCAAGGTGGGAAACTTGGCTTCGATCCGACTGGCAATCGCCCGGGTGTCGTGATAACTGAAACGGACGAAACACCAAGCCGCGAACACGCCGCCCAAAGTGCCGACCAGAATCAACAGGGCCATTTCGGTTCCCGAACTCAACGCCGAGTCCGGTCCGACCCCGCGGAGTCGGAGCAGCGCCAACAGACCGGTTCCCGCCGCCAGCAGGGCGACGACCGTCACCGAACGCCACCAGCGGACCTGACGAAGTCGTTGGGTCACCGGTTCAATGCATTTCAATAAAGCTTCGGGCATGACGCCTTCCCTCACGCAGAAACGGTCGTATCCGATTCACCGCGCGACCGGCCGGTCAGCCAGCCGCCGAGCCACGCTTCCAACCCCAACAGCAGCAGGGCCGCAGCGAGCAACCATTGCCACAGCTTCTGCTGACTCTCCAATTCAAGATCCCGCAACTGTCGTGCCCGCTGTTGACGCTGCGCCGCAGACATCGCACTTCCCAAGGAGACGCCGTACCGCTCCAACATCGCTTCGCTCAGCGGTTCAGTACGACTCTCCGCCTCGTCCAAATTGACGGCGAATTGGTGCTGCCGGTCGCCATCGATCCAGTCATAAATCCCAGGACGATCCAATACGGCCGAGGAATCGATCCCGTCCGTGTCGTTGTCGCGATCATCGTCGATCCATTCGCCCGCCGGATTCCGCAAGCGGGCGCCCGACGGCGTCGACGACGGCGCCTCGACCGAACCGCCCACGGTGAACGACGAGGGCGATGGGGTCGTGTTGCGTCCCAAAATGCCAAACATCAGTGGCAGGAACTTGGTCGACAACGCCAATTGGCTCTCCTCGGGATGCCAACCACACGCCAACACCGTCAGTGTTCCCTCGCCGACCGAACGTTCCAACACCGCCGGTTCGCCGTTGTCAAACATGGCCGCTCGCGTCCATCGATCGTCCTCCGACGTCACGTTGCGATGCGACCAAAAACGAATCTTGCTAAAGTCATTGAACTGCGGGTCGGACATCGACACAAACAATCGGTGTCGAAAATCGATCCGCGACAGCATCGCGTAATCGCTGATCTCCGCTTCGGTGACCTTCAATGTCGCGTCGCCGCTAAGCGCCTGCAGGGTCCGCGCCGCGTCATCCCCGCGCAGTGGGCCGGTCAGCACCGACAACACCCGTCCCCCCGCCTCCAGGTATGCTTTCAAACGCTCCGCGCCATCCGACCCCAGCGGCCGGGCCAGCACCACCAGGGGCACCTGCTCCGGATCCCACGCCGCGTCCCAATCAGCGGCGGCGGTCGGCCGTACCGTGACCTGTCGCTTCGCGTCGTCCAGCGGCAACCGCGAGAGGTAGTAATAGAGCCCCCGCGATGACACCCCCTGCGTCGGGTCGGTGTCCTCCGCGGGCTCGCGCGGCTCGGCGTCTTCGGGCTGCTCAGCGTCTTCGGGTGGCTCAGCGTCTTCGGGCTGCTCAGCCTCTTCGGGGCCAAGGTAGGGAATCGTCCGGCGCTGCCTTTCGGTCTGGACGAAGTACTGCACGTTGTCGAAGTCGTGGGCATCGCCGCGAAGGACCAGAGATGCATCTTCGGCCTCGGGGGCAGGCATTCGCATGACGCGTGATTCCCCCGGCGGGACCTGGATCGGAAAGGCCGACCCTTCTCGCGGGACCCCTTCGGCCGAACCCCAAGCCAGCTCGAACTGGGCCGTCTCGGCATCGGGCGAATTGAACACGCGAACCCGCTTTCGCTCTGCCTCCGATCGATCGCCAATCTGGGAATCCTCCGCAGGCGAATCCCCCGCCGCCGCCTCGGTTGAACCGGACTCGAGAATCCGTACCGCCGCATTGGTGCTCTGCGCCGCCTCAACCCGCCGGAGGTCGAGTTGCATTTCGTCCGGCCACGCGAACGCCTGCAGCCTATCGGTCTGGCTGCCCGCCTGCAGATCACTGATCAGGACCAGATGCCCCGGTCCGACCGCCGCCGGCGCAGCGGAATCACCGCCGCCTTCAAACTCCACCCCATCGACCGACTCGTCATCGGCCGCCAATTCCGCGGCGAAGCTCAGGGCCCGTCCCAGATCGGTCGCCTGCCACGTCGGCTGAAGTGATTGAAGCCGATCCAAGACCGCCTCGCGGCGCTGCGGGCCCGCCAGCCGATCGCTTTCTTCAAATCCGATGACCAACGACGGTTGCCGGTCGAAAGCCACCACGGCCAACCGGTCCGCGGGATGCAACTCATCGACGACCCCCTCCGCCGATCCGATCGCCTGCGTCCACAGGGCGCTGCGACGCATGCTGGCGCTGGTGTCGACCACCAGCACCACGCGGCGGCCGAGGACGTCGGCATCAGCTTCTGCTGACGTGCGCCAAAAGGGCCGCGAGAACGCAGCGGCCAAAAGCAGGATCACCAGCGTGCGGATCAGCAGCAGCGGCCAATGGTCCAGCCGACTGCGGCGGGTCAGCCGGGGCGGGGAGGTCCGCAGAAACATCAATGAACTGAAGGTGACCTGACCCCGTGGACGGCGTCGGATCAGGTGGGCCAAGATCGGCAAGCCGATCGCCGCAGCCCCGGCCAGAAACAGCGGTGCGAGCACACTCATGACTCCACCCCCCGGCTCGCCGCCGCCAAGGCACCGCCCCGCGCGACGCCATGACCGGTTTTCCGCTGTCCCTGAACGATCTCGAACAAAACACGGTCGAGCGGCTGATCGGTCATCACGGTGTGCAACTCGATCCCGAGTCCGTCACAGATCGCCTGCAGCTGTTCCTGATGTTCGGCAAACCGCCGCCGGTAATCGTCCCGCGCCAATTCCGGATCGAGATAGATCTCACGCCCGGTCTCCAGGTCGATCACCATTCCCGGCTGGGAAAGCTGCAAATCGACCTCCGCCGGGTCGAGCGTCCGCAGGACCAGGACCTCATGGCCGCGGGAGCGAAGGTAGGCCAGGTTGGTCCGCAACATCTCCGGCGGCGCGAGCAGATCCGAGACTAAGACGACCAGCCCCCGCTTTCGAATCAAGCTGGCGATCCGCTCCAGCGGCGCGGCGATGTCGGTCCCCTGGCCGGCAACGTCATGCGACAGACACACCATCAGCTGGTGAAAGTGGCCCGGACGGTTGCGGGCGCTGAGAAACTCGCCCACCGTTTCATCAAACGTCAACAGCCCGACACTGTCCCGCTGAAGCGTCAAGTAATAGGCCAGCGAAGCGACCAGCGTGCGGGCATACTCCATCTTGGAATGCTCCAGCGACCCAAACCCCATCGACCGGCTACGGTCGAGCACCAGGTAACAGCGGCGGTTGGTTTCATCTTCGAACCGTTTGATGTAATAACGGTCGGTGCGGGCATACACTTTCCAATCGATCCCCCGCGGATCATCTCCGGTCGTGTAAGGACGAAATTCACTGAATTCGACCGAAAACCCATGATACGGACTGCGGTGCAAGCCGTTGTAGAAACCCTCCACCACAACCTTGGCCCGCATCTGCAGATTCTTGATCCGCATCACCGCGGTGGGATCCACGGCGTCGAACTTCCCCTGGGTCGTTGTCGTGCCAATCACGCCGGCACCGGCGTTGTCGGGTGGTTGCGGCATCAGATGATCATTCGGATACGGTCTCGAGCAGGCGGTCGACAACGTCTTCCACGCTCACCCCCTCGGCCTCCGCCTTGTAACTCAACAACACGCGATGCCGTAGCGCGGGATGGGCCAACGCCCGAATGTCCTCCATCCGGACGTGAGCCTGGCCGGCGAGCAGCGCCCGGGCCTTGGCGCCCAATACCAACGTCTGCGCCGCGCGGAGGCCGGCGCCCCAGCTGACCCATTGATTGACAAAATCAGGAACCCCGTCACGCCCGGGGCGACTGGCGCCGGCCAGCCGGACCGCGAACCGGCCGACCTCCTCGGCGATCGGCACCTTCCGAACCGCCTCATGAAAGTGAATCACGTCCTCGCCACTGAATAACGGTTCGATCGGGTCGGGACGCTGCGAGGTCGTCTGCATCACGACCGCCAACTCATCGGCTTCCGGTAAATAATCGATCAGGACATTGAACATGAACCGATCGAGCTGCGCTTCGGGCAACGGGTACGTCCCCTCCATCTCGATCGGATTCTGCGTCGCCAACACGAAGAAGGGTTCCTCGAGCGGATAACGCTGGCCGCCCGCGGTGACCTGGTGCTCCTGCATCGCCTCGAGCAATGCCGCCTGCGTCTTGGGCGGAGTGCGGTTGATTTCGTCGGCCAAAATCACGTTGGCAAAGATCGGCCCCCGGACAAATTGCATCGCCCGCCGGCCATCCCGCGTCTCTTCCAAAATTTCGGTCCCCGTGATGTCCGCTGGCATCAAGTCGGGGGTGAATTGGATCCGTTGAAACTTCAAGTGAAAAATCTGAGCGACGCTGCTGACCAACAACGTCTTGGCAAGCCCCGGTGCCCCGGTGATCAGACAGTGCCCGCCGGAAACCAAACAGATGAGCAACTGCTCGATGACGTCCCGCTGGCCCACGATCCGTTTGGAGAGCTCGGACTCGATACGCCCCCGCCCTTCACGAATCTGCTCGACCACCCGAGCTTCGTCTTCCAGCGACATCGTTTCTGTACTCATGGGGCTTCGTTTGCAGTTCGAGCGGGAAATCAAGAAGTGGCCGGTTGCCGGTTGGAGATCGATCAATGGGTCATGGCATAGGTCACGATGTTGATCGCCATCGGATAGGCCCTTTTGACCGAGAACTCTTCGAAATACCACTGGTTGTCCCCCTCCCGTTCCCAACCGTCGCCGAGATCGGTGTTATGGCAGATGAAGATCATGATCCGTCCTTCGTCGTCGTGAATCGCTTTGTAGTTCACCGTCTGCGTGTCGTTGCCACGTCGCGGCCGATCCCAGGTCACCAATCGGCCGTTGCCATCAATGTAGCCATTGCCGATCGCTGGGACCTGCGGCTTCTCTTTCAGATCGTACACGCAGTGAAAGATCTCATGTTCCAACGGGACGTCGACCGGCTCCCGGTCCGGAAACACCTTGGCCAGTTCCCGCCGCAAGTTCTCGTACTCGCGGTCGCCCCAAAAATCATCAAACATTGCGAACCCGCCGTTGAAACAATAGCGGCGGAGTGCCTCGCGTTCGGTAGGACGGAACACCAAGTCGCCTGGCTCGACAAAGTAGACGAAGGGGTAATCGAACAGCCGCTCGTCGGTCAGCCCCAACACAATCGGGTTGGGGTTGACGTTCAAGGTCGTCAATTGTTGCAGTCGGAGCGAGAAGTTCAGGTCACTGTCGGGATAGTCGGTTCTCCACTTGCTTCGCCGCCCATACGAGTCATAGCGGATGCGCACGAAGGTAAAGAGGTCGCCAGGATGGTTTTCGTTCACGTCCCAAACCGGAACGCCGCGGCGATCGCGGCCCTGCAACTCCCCGTCATAGCGAGACTCGCCGCCGAAACGAGACCAGCGCCCGCGCTGGGCCAGGGCCACGCCGGAGATCACCAGCCCCACGGCGGCAATCGCCAGGACACGCTTCCACCGGAAACTCATGGTGACTCCTCCGTCGCCGTCTCGTCTTCCGTCGCCGCATCGGTCTCGGACTCGGACTCGGTCTCGGTCTCGGTCTGCTCGTGCAGGCGAACGAGCAGGCGCAGCGCGTCACGGTACCGTGGCGCATCCTCCAACGCCATCAATACCTGACGCTTGGCCTGTTCGTGCCGTTCCAATTCCGCCAACGCTTTGGCTCGGCGATAATGCAATCCCGCGGGATCGATCGGGTCCAAAGCCGACAACGGCCGCAGTGCCTCGACGACCTGCTGAGGTCGCTCGAGCTGTTCGGCCGCCTCGGAAAGACGCAGGTGGCCGATCGGCAGCAGCGGCTGAATGGCCAATACCCGCCCGGCATCCTCGATCATCTCGTCCCAGGCTTCCTCCTCGCGAGCCAACTCGATCAGCCGTAGCAGCCCCGGCAGGGCGTCGCTGGCGCGACCGGCCCATGCTCGCAAGACCTCGCGTTCCCGGTCCAGCTCGCCGAGTTCCTGGTAGATGCCGGCCAGTTGCTCCAGGACGCCCCCCCGCTCACCGCTGGTCACCCCATACTCGCGGAGTTTCTCCAACGTTTCCGCCGCCTCCGGCAGACGTCCTGCCTCGATATCGGATTGGGCCAGGGCGCGCAGTGCCCAGTAATTGTCGGGATGCGACTTGCACCACTCCCGCAATTGCTCGCCGGACGCCTCTTCGGGAAACGCCTCGCGGGACCAATCGAGTTCGGAGCCGAAGGCCTCGGCGCGGCCGCGGGCATAGTCGGCAAACTCGGCATCGATCTTCGCCAGCGAACCGGCGTTGCGGACCAGCGCGTCATCGATGCCCATCCCGTCCCCCAGCGAGGTCAAGATCGCGAGCAGCGTGTCGAGCCCGTGGCGTTCGATCAAGAACTCGACGACGAGCGAAGATTCGTAATAGGCGAACTGCAGATGGACCGGTGAGGGCGGATTCAAAAAAGCGCCGCTGAGCTGGCTGACCGGCGTCAATTCCTCCATGATCATATGCCGGTATCGCGGCGTCATCTGTTCACCCCAAGCGGGATCCCGCTGCCGCTCCTCGTAGACGGAGATCCCCTCGCTGAGCCATCTCGGCATCCGGTTGTTGGTCTTACCCAGCGTCGCGACGTGACACATTTCGTGCCACAACACCGACTGCCAATTCGCTGGCCGCTCTCCCTGCGATGCCGGGCTGTTGGCGGTGATCACGTGGCCAAAGCAGACCCCCAGGAAGCCGGCCCCTCCCGGCAAACCGAAGGTCCGGATGGCGAAATCCTTTTGCTCCGGAAAGAGCTCCACCACGATCGGCTGGTCCGGCTCGACGTCGTACTTCTCGAACAACACCTCCCGCGCCTCGGCCAGCAAGGCAAGTGCTGCCTCGCCGTAGATCTCCGCCTCGCGTGCCTCCATCCGGACGCGCACGTCGCCGCTTTGCAGCGTGCGAAACTCCTGCACTCGATCGCGAAGGGTCATCAGGTTGTGGGCGACGACGTTGTACGCGTCCTCCTCCGCGACCCGTTCCGCCAACTCCCAACCGATCTCGTCCTTGCCCAACCGCAGCATGTCTTGCGCTAATTGAAATTTTGCTCCCGAATGCTTGGGATCCAACAACAATGCCTGCCGCTGGTAGGCCGCCCCCTCGTCAAATCGATACTTGTCCGACAGCTTGCGGCCAATCAGATGATCCACCTCGGGGTTCGCACTCCACGTGCTCAGTGCCGCTGCCCGCATCAACCCTTCGAGCTCATAGTCACCGCGCAGGTGAGCCAGCACCGCGAGATACGCCCAGGCCTGCGGCTGGTGAAGATTGATCTCCAGGATCTCGCTGATCGTCGATTCCGCTTCGTCATATCGTTCCCGGTCGATCGCGTTGTCGACTTGGAACAACAAACTGTCAACATGCCGGGGATTCAACGACAGCGCCCGCCGAAGCGATTCGGTGGCCCGCTCGGAATCGGTCGGCGCCCAGGCCACCGCTTGAAGATGAAACACGCGAGGGTCGGAACCGTCGACCGCTTCCGCCTGCTCGAGTGTCTCGGCGGCAATCTTGAAATCGCCCTTCTCGATCGCCAACTCCGCGGTCGCGATGTAAGCCTCCAGGAACTCTGGATCGGCATCGCGGACCCGATCATAGAAAAGCTGCAGAACTTGCCGCGCGTCCTCGCCACGGTCGGCGAAATACCGGCCCATGGCGATCAGCTTGTCCCGGCTGGCATATCGCGAGGTCGAACGTCTCAACTGCCGCCCAATATCCGCCCATTCCAACCGGGCTTCGTCATTGAGGTCGTTGGCACGCAGCACCTCCACGCCGAGCAACCGCAAACGAAAACTGCTCGAGTACCGCTGGATTGCCGCCTGATACGACGCCAGTGCCTCAGCGTAGCGGCCACGTGCCATCTGCGCCCGGATCAGCAACAGTGCCCAGCGTTCGTTCCAGATGCCCCGCTCTACCGCTTCCCCCGCGATCTCCGCCGCCTCGTCATACTCACCGCTGCGGAACTGTAGCTCCGCCGCTTCGTAGTCGGCGGCATGCGAAATCGCAGGAATCGCTCCGGCGATCGCCACGGCGACCAACGTCATCAACGCGAATGGGCCGGCTCCCCTGAATCGAGATCCAGCACTTGCGATCCGCTCGCTGCGAAGCTGCGTGATTCTCAACGCCCTCGGCCCTTCCAAGTGGTTCCCGAGTCGCCCACGACGTACCGCTGCCTGAACAGCGCCGCTCCGTGAACCTTTGCCAAACGACCCGTTGATTCTAACGAAGGGAACAACCCTCGGGGCGCGGGACTCTGACACATTCCCCCGTTGGAACCACCGAGATGGCTGAAGGTTTCGCTTCCCCCTAAACGAAAACGCCTTCGGATGGTCCAGGCGGCTCGAGCTCGCAGCTTGTGCGAGAAGTTCTTCTAAAATCGGGGGGGGATTCTCTGGCAATGGGCGTGAACACCCCTCTATATTGACAGGGTTCCGCGAAAGCGTTTGTCCAGACCGTTCCACGGGAAATCGGGTATTTGCTCATGTCCAGTGACAACACCGAACAGCGTCCCCTTGAGGAAAGCGTCCTCTTGGTCATCAACGGCGTGCGGCGGCGAATTCGGCGGCGGAACTCGCTGCACGCGGCCAGCATCGGGGCGGCCGTGGGATGCTTCACCGCGGTGATTCTCGCTGGCATCGGCGCCGCGGTAACGCCGGTCGCTTGGGTGTGGCTGCCGGCGGTTGCGGCCGGCGGGGGACTGGTCGGGGCGCTGATCGGTTTTTGCCTCCCCGTGTCGCTGGCTCGCGCCGCTGGGCGTATCGATTCGTTCTATGCGATGAAAGACCGGGCGATTACCGCGATGCAGTTCGAATCGGATCTGGACCCCGTGCGTCAAATGCAAGTCGACGATGCCCGCCGACACCTCCGACAGGTTCGCTCCGACGATTGCGTCCCGCTTGAAGCGAATCGCCCGGCGCTCTTTTCCGGCGCGGCGATGGCGCTGCTGGCAGTGGGCATCGTTTTCTTCGCCGAAGCGCGCCGTGGGGATTGGGTCGAAGTTCGTCCGGTCGGACTGGCCACCGATCAGGCATCGCTGCTTCGCCAAACCATGCTGCCGGAGATTCAGGAACTGCGCGATGAGCAACAGGACATTCCCGAGGTCGACGCGTTGGCCGATCAGTTGGAGGAGTTGATCGACGAGATGGAAGCCGAGTCGATCGTCGAGCACGACCTGATGGCAAAGCTTTCGGAAATGGAGCAAGCGGTCGCTGAAGCTCGCGATTCGATGCAGCTCGAAATGACCGACGCACAGCTGAAAGGACTGGCCGAGGCGCTCCAGTCCTCGGACGCGATGAGGCGGGCCGCCGCGGCGATGCAGGACGAACGTTACGACGAGGCCAGCGAGCAACTTGACGGGGTCGATCCGAAGGCCATGAGCGACAAGGAACGTCGCGCTGTCTCGGACGATTTGAAGAAATTCCTCAGCAAACTCTCTCCTGGTCAAAAAGGAAAACTCTCCGAAGCCGCTGGCGAGATCCAGCAGGGGCTCGAGAAGAAGAACGACGCCCAATGCAAGGGCGGACTGAAAAAATTGGCCGGACTGTGCAAGGCGCAGGGCAACTGCAAGAAGATCGGTGAGTGCATGTCGTGCCAGCTGAACCGCTTGGCTGCCTGCAAGAGCGAGTGCCGAGGTGGCGGTAAAAACGGTGCAGAGAGCGTCGCGAAGTCGGAATCGCCTTCCAACAGTTGGGGCAAAGGATCGTCCGGGAATCCGAATGACGGGAAGAAAACCGAACTCGATTCGGTCCGCCAAGAAGAGCAACTATCGGGCGTCCAGGGGGACGGACCGAGTGAATCGGAAGTGATCGAAGCCCCCGAAGGCGAACAGTCGGCCTCCCGGGCGTTTGCCCAGCGTTATCAAAAATTCCGCAGCGAAGCGGAAGCCGTGCTCGACAGTGAACCGCTGCCGCTGGGACACCGCGATACGGTCCGCAAATACTTCGAGAACATTCGACCCGATAACAGCACGCTGGAGTGAATCAGCCTATTCGTCGCGGCCGCTGCGATACGCCTCTAGCCGCTCGTCGATCTTCACGGCCAGTTCTTGATCCAGCTCGGCGGCAAGACTCCGTGCCTGGGTAGCGGCGCGGATGGCGTCGTCGTACTTTGCGGCCTCCGCGCTGGTCTCGGCGAGCACCATCAGCGTATCGATGTCCTCTCCGCCTGAAACCTCCAGGGCGGTCAAGACGTAGGGAATCGCATCGTCAGCTCGTCCAAGTTGCCGCAAGGTGCCGATGATCGCCCGCAGCGCGTCGGGATGCAGCGGTTCGATCTCCAAGGCTTTGCGAAAATATGGCAGCGCATCGGACAAGTTGTTTTGTCGGGCAAGGATCCACCCGATGTGGTACTTGATCTTCGCCTCGTACGGCTCGATCTCATCGGCTTGGCGGTAATACGTAATGGCTTCCTCGAGGCGATCGTCTTGGAGGGCGACCCATGCCAGCATTCCCAAGCCATAGGCGTCATTGGGATCGTGCTGGGCAACCGCCTCCCAATGCTCGACCCCTTGCGCTGATTGCCCCATCTGTGCCAACGTCGTCCCCAGCCTTCCGTGCACGACGGCGTCGTCCGGTTTCACCTGGAGAATCTCCTCGAACACTTCGATCGCTCGGGGAAGTTGCCGTTGCCGGAGGTTCAAGTTCGCCGTGGCGCGCAACCGCTCGAGATCCGTCTGCTGGTCCACCGCGTCTTGCAAAACCTCCCGAACCTCGGGGCGATCATCAATGCGTTGCGCTTCGCGGGCCGCGGCAATCGCCCCCAAATATCGATGTTGGTCGCGACATTCCGAGGCCCGGTCGAGGTAGAACGTCACGAGCTGATCGGTCAACTCCTCCGCCTTCTCGGCGCTCTCCGCATCCTCCTGTTCGGCAAACCAGTCTCGCAACAGTTCTTGCCGGGCCTCTGGGTAGACAGCGATTCGATGCTGCCACCGGCGGATCGGAGTGACAAAGTTATCGTCCTGGGTTCGAAAATTCACGTTGATTTTGATGTACGGTGGCATATGGCAGTCGACGCATTGCTCCCGCAGTGCAACAGGAAGGTTCGCGTGATCGTTGCAATCTTCCTGTTGATGACACTGATTGCACGCATGGGAGCCGAGGCCGGACTCCGCGGGCCGGGTGTGGGGGTCGTGACACGTCACGCACGTCATCGACTGATCCCGCTGGAAGCAAGCACTTTGCTTCATGAACTTGGTTTGATTGGCCACATGGTCATCTTCGTGATGCTCGGTCGTTAATTGCTGGAATGATTCTTCCAACGGCTGATCGGGGCGGTGGCTGAAGGCAGGTCCGCGGCGTTTCATCGCATTGCTGTGGCACTGGCTGCACACGGCAATTTGTTGTTCGCGATCGAGCTCAGCCGGGTAAACGATGGAAGCGGGTTGGGTGGCATCGGGGTTTTCCCGATGATAATTCACGTGCTCGCTTGCCGGCCCATGGCACGACTCGCAGGTCACACCCAAAATCGCTCCGTCACGGCGGTATTGATTCGCGGTCCCGACCACATGATCGACCCAGGTGTTGTGGCATTCGAGACAGCGGACCGTCAGCGGTCGGGAATGGTCGCCCGCCGCATGGGGATCAAAGTGGCTCGTCGCCCACTGCTGAGTTGGGTACAGCCAAACCATAGGCAATTCATACATCCAGCCGTCATCTCGCCAGCTCAAGAAGACATCGTCAAACTTTCCCCCCGACCCCAAAACGAGATCGAGGCGAGATTTCAATCGCTGCGACCTGTCCCCCCGGTTCTTGACGGTATGCATCCAGAACTGGTCGCCTTCCTGATGCATCTCAAATCGCAAACCTTCATCATTTGTCCCAAAGGTGGCGATATCCCCGTCGAAGCCATCGGGCATCTGCTCCGCCTCGACGGGTCGGCAGGCGCGGAAGTGATGGGTCTGGGACGCCCCTTCGTAATTTTCTTGATGACACTCGGCGCACGCTTCCGGGCCGACGTAGCCAGGGTTGGGCGAGGAGAGGACCGACAAGTTGATCAAGCTGGCGTCGCGATCCGCTCCGGCCGAGGCAGGCGGGTCGGTCTCGCCCGGGGCCTGCGGCGGGACCGGCGCGACAGGTTCCCGTTCCCCGGTTCGCCACAGGACCGCGGCGGCCACCAGACCGCATCCGACGATCGCCGCGGAGACGACAGCAAGGGTTTTGAAAGCGTTACCCGCGGGACCGTTGTTCGGTGACATCTCACGCACTTGAAGGCGACTTATCCGGGGCTCTTCCGTTATCTGGAAATCATTCGAGGACACTTGCGACCGCTTGGCAGAGCTGATCCATGCGGTCTTCGCTCATGCCGGCAACGTTGATCCGGCCGCTGCCGACGATGTAAATCGCGTGCCGCGATTTCAATTCGTCGACCTGCATCGGCGTCAGGCCGCTGAAGGAGAACATGCCGTTCTGCTCAAGCAGGAACGAGAAATCTCGATCGGGAGCGGTTCGCTTCATGCCTTCCACGAAGCCAATGCGTAACTGGCGGATCCGGTTCCGCATCTCCTCCAGTTCTTGGTGCCACTGGGCGGAGAGTTCGGCGTCGTCGAGGATCGCGGCGACG
>CAYWXT010000015.1:0-39226 GCA_964462125.1 uncultured Pirellulaceae bacterium
AACGCTCCGGTTCAACCCCATCGTTCCGCTGTCCGATGCACGGCGAAGCGGCAGCCGATCTCGCCGGGGAGGTAGACCTCCGCACCACGAGAATACCCGACGGCAGGGGACCGCGCAACATTTCGACCACGCAAATCGAGCATCCGGGTCACGAGCATGGGGTTCGGGATAGTCGTCAGATATTGGCAGTCAGCGTTGATGTGGCGCGACCAGTGCGGCCCTTGATTTCGACCCGAAAACACGACCGAAGCGGACGGTCTTGGTCGGACCAAGTGACCTGACAACAGAGGACCGCGCATCGACAGAGCGGAACGGCCGGCGATGACCGGGCCGCCGCGACCGATCATCAACTTCAAAACGGTAAGTCGGCGGATCCGTGTCGATCGCGTGGTTCTGCCGATCTTACGGTTCGCCAGTGTCTTGCTCCAGTTGCTCGGCATCAGCAAGATCCTTTGTTCGTCCCGTTGAGCGTTTGTTTTGAAGAAGGTCAAGGCGACCAATAACTGGGATATCCAATCCGTCCCAATTGACGGAAATCCGATTTGGCCAAGCTTGGTCAAATGAGACGTTGTCAATCTGGGTAAGAATATCGATCCGCACGGGGGCAACTCCAATCTGGAAGACGATTCCAGGCTGCGAAAGATCGGTAACGTTCAACCCTTCAACGGGAGCACCAAACTCGGCAATCGCTCGATAGACTTTGGGGGCAGTGGCATCGTTCGCCCGCACCCAAAGGTCGATGTCCCCAGTTGCCCGAGGGTATCCATGTGCGGCCATCGCGTAGGCACCGACGAGCAAAAAATCAATTTCCGCGTCGATGAACGCGGACAACATGTCTCTGAAGTCTGGATTGAGCAACGTCGGGTTCCCGGATGGACCATGCGGCTACGGTCAACGGCCAAACCAAATTCAAACGCTCCGTAGCGTCTCGGTCAACGACACGCTGTTCTTGCCCCTGCTCCTCAAGACGACAAATCCTTGCGGCGGAACGATCTAAAGAGGGTAGAGATGACATACGTGCTTTTCAGTTAGCGGAACGAAATGCGATCTATGGAGGCACCGGAGGTGCATGCATAGATCGTGCGTTGAACTTTGTCGACGCGTTGGGGGCTGATTCAGGAGGGCTGATCCGTCAGAATGAGTCTACCAGATACGACTGGTGCGGGGGGCCAGAGACCGGGAACCCGGGAAGAGCCATTTTCATTGGAAGCAGCCGCGGAATTGGTTCGGATCGCAGGTGCGATTGGGTCCACTGCATCTGTTTTGCAAGCGGCAGAAAGAATCCGACGCAAGCTAGAGAATGACCCGACCGACCAAGGCGAGTTTCTGTCAGAAGGCTTGTACTACATCGATGAAGATCCATTGCGAGCATTCTTTCTAATCGATGTAGAAACAATGGTCGTCGGTCGTCGAGGTTACGGATTTTCGAATTCTTTAGTCGACGAACGTCAGCGGTCACCCCGTGGCCGCGACTGATTTCCCATTCAAACAGCCTAACTCGGCCACTCGGGTGCACCGTCGTAGTTATCCGTCGCCTGGGGGCCCTTCATGTGCAGGAAACATTGCAACACCGTGCTACCGATCTATCGCGGTCGTTTCAATACAACGCCGCCGTTGACCTCTAGGCACAATTCCCACCCGTCGTCACCAAGTTCCTTGAGGCCGCTCTCAAACCCGCTGACAATCTCGTCAAGGTCCTTCGCTTCGCCAACCAGTTTGTTGATGTGTACGACCTTGTAATCCCATCGTGCTTGCTGGGGAATTGCCTCCGCGTTCTGAGCCGATGTTCCGTTGGAAAGAAAGATCAAGATCGCCGCAATTGTAGCGACAGATATGGCTGCTGCTGTACTTCGCATTGGAACTCCTTTGGAGGCTTGTAAGGAATAGGTGCTGGGAGACGGTTCTGGTGCGAAAACGCGCCAAGTGATTTAGTCGGATAACAAACTAATTATCCCCTGTTCAACCGGGAATAATGGGGCGAAAACCCCGGGTTAACCGAGGTGAATGGGGATAGTCCACGTATTCTCGCTGGTTCGCACACCCCGCGTCAACCAACAGGGGGGCAAGGGCCTTCCTCCGGAGCCCCGGAGCGATCGTGGGTTCGGTGAGGGGCGACAGAACCTCGGCGGGAAAAAGTGTCCGGTGCCTTTTGTGCAAAGCACCCGGAGGGCGAGTCCCTCGCAAACGGGTACCGGACACTTTTCTCCCGCACGATCCTAATCTCCTCCAAAAAGCCCTACGCGTCATGGCGTTTTTTGTCAATATTTCGTGGAAACAATGGGCGAAGTCTGACGCGCCCGGTGGGCAAAGGACCGCGGCCAGCTCAATCCTTGAAGTCCCCCTGATTGAGAGAACCGGTGCACGTTGGCCTTGTTTGCTGACACTCACCGGTTGCCATGGAAATGGTCGAAGGAGAACGAGCCGGCGTGGCCGTCAGCGCTCCCTTCCCGATTAGGTTCGACCCATGTCCATCCATGCTCCGGTTCACTGGCACGAGGGGATGTTTCTGAGGCCCCAGCACTTTCAAATCGCCGAGCGGAATTTCCAGCATCAGATCCGCGACAACATCGAGTGGAGCCGCCACTACAGCTGGGGTCTCCGCCGTTTCCGGCTCGACCAGGACGCGTTGGCCAATCACCGCGTGGTGATCTCGGAACTGGCGGCGCGGATGCGCGATGGGACGCTGATTTCATCGCCGGAATCGGGGCGGCTGCCCGAGGTCGACTTGCGTCAATCGATGTTGGGCAAGCAAACATTGACACTGTTCGCGGCGATCCCGAAGTTGGAAACGGCTCAGGCTGCCTTGACCGCTGCCAGCCGGTATCGTGTCGAGTCGCTCGACTTGGAAGATCTGAACACCGGCCAGAACCCGCGCCCGATTCAAATCCGGCGGCTGAATCTGCAGCTGCTGACCGACGCGGACGACCACGCCGGCTATTCCACCCTGCCGCTGCTGCGGATCCGCCGGGCGGATCGCGCCGAGGGGGCGCCAGAGCTGGACCGAACCTACATCCCACCACTGTTGGCCGCCGATGCCTGGACCGTGCTGGAACAAGAGATCGTCCGGCCGGTGTACGACCGCATCGGCAAAAAACTCGATCTGGTCTCGAACCAGGTCATTTCGCGGGGAATCACGTTTGATTCGACCTCCCAGGGCGATCGAGTGATCCTGGAACAGATGCGTGTGATGAACGAGTCCTACGCGGAACTGGGCGTTCAGGCGTTCATGCCGGGCACTCATCCGGTGGACCTCTTTTCGGACTTGCTGCGGTTCGTCGGTCGGATGGCCGTGTTCACGCCGGGACGTCGCATTCCCGATCTACCGAAATACGATCACGACGATCTGGGGGCGTGTTTCTGGTCGGCGCGGCGGCTGGTCGATGGTGTGCTCGACGCGGTGGTGGAGCCGGAGTACAGCGAGCGGGCCCTTGTCGGGGCTGGCCAACGGGTCCAGGTGGCGCTCGAACCGTCGTGGCTCGAACCGGGCCAACGGCACTTCGTCGCCGTCACCTCGTCACTGCCAACCGAACAAACCCGCCAGTTGGTCGAGCAGCGGCTGGACATGAAGATTGGTGCCGGCAGCGCCGTCGACGAGTTGTATCGACTCGGCCGCGCCGGGCTGCAATTCGACTACCAGGCGGATCCGCCGCGTTGCCTGCCGCTGCGTCCCGGACGGGTCTTTTTCGGAATCGACCCCCGTGGCTGCGCCGACCAGTGGGAGGCGGTGCAGCGCGGACTCTCGCTCGCGGTCCGCTTCAATGAGAATCTAATCGCCGGCGATGTCCAGGGCCGCCGCGCTATCGATGTGATGGTCGACGGTCGATCGTTCACGCTGGAGTTCGTCCTGTACGTCGTTCCCCCCAACGCGATCTAGCGACGAATAAACTGCAGCCGATCACCGTGCACCAGCCCACGAGCGCGATCACCAGGGTCGGCCAGAGCCAAGCGGGCCGGTAACGCAGCGTGATCGTCCAATCACCCGGAGGAACGATCACTCCTTGTGCGATGAAATCGACGGTGTGAACCGGGACGGTCATCCGCCTGCCGCCGTCGACCGCCTGCAGCTCGGCCTGCCACCATCCGTCCTGGAAGACAGGCCGCCGCAGCAATCCTCCACGGGAACTGCGGATCGCGATCTCCACCCGCTCCGGCTCTTCCTGCTCGATGCGGATCGAGTCAGCAGGCTCTACGGCGATCGTGCCCTGCTCGCCATCGGCGGGCAGGGCACGATCACCAATGGCGGGCACGGCAACGGATCGGGGAGCTTCGATGACCAGCGGGGTCGTCCGTGACCCGCGTTGGACAACCTGCTCCAGAAGTTCGATCCAGTCATTCAGGCCTGCCGGATCCTCCGAAACGACTCGCCACGACTCGGTCAGCCGCAGACGTTGGTTCGTTCCCGGGTCGACGTGGCGATCGACATGGACAAGTTGGCGTTGTTTCCCGTCGCGCGGAATGTTGTGCACCTGAGCGGAACTGTGGGTGACGCCATCGATCGCCAGCCATGCACGAACGGAGCGCCAAAATCGGTTTCGTTCGTTTTCATTCAGGTCGGACGTCACGGTTCGGGCAGCTTCCCAAAAGCGATCGATCTCGCGGCTGCGAAGTGTAGTCATGTTGTTGAACACGCCCTGATGCGCCGAGAGGTGCCAGCGGCCGAACCACGCCCCGCGTTGGCTTGCCTCCACATCGGCCAGCCGGGTCTCGCTCGGCGAACGGCGCCACACTTGGGGCCAGCCGCCGCCCGTCTGGGTCCTCAGCCAACGTTCTGCCGCAGCTGCGCCGGGGAGTGGGGCGAGGGGCCGGTCCCCATCGGCCGCTTCCGAGATACTCGCGACCAGATCGCGTTCAACATGTCGCGGGACGCGGGCAACGATCATCGAACCGGCTGCGAAAAGGTCAACGGCGACGATGATCACGACCGCCCATTGCCACGCAGCTTGCGGCCGGCGGTCGAACCTTAAAACCAGGGGGATGCCCAGGAGCACCAGCACCACGACTGAATGGGCGAGCGACTTGACAACGTCGTGCAATCCTCCCGTCAGTTGAAGCGGTCCCCAGAAGCGATCGACCGGCAACGCGTTCCGGTCGTTCGCCACGAGACGACCGAAAGCATCCGGAACGAGACACAGCGCCAGGCCGGCAACCAGCACAACGGCAATGACCAGCAACCAAGCCGCGGCAACGCGGCGCGCAAGCGTGATGGCTGTCGAGCCGAGTTGGTCGAACCAGCCAGCGGTCACCATGGCGACGCCAAACGAAAACAGCGGCAACCACTTCGCCGGGTAGCGAAACGCCGCGTAGCCGGGCAGCCCGTGGTGGAGCAGCCAGTAAGGTCCCCCCAACGCCCCATCGAGTTGCCCCAGCGTTCCCGTGATGGCTTGCCACCACCAAGCCAACCCAAACGATCCGAAGGAACAGAGCAGCGCCGCGATGGCAATCCCGAGCCAGCAGTCGATACCCTCGCGGCGAATCCGCCACAACCGGCAGCTCATCGCGAGCAGCGGCAGCATGCCCAGATACAGCGTTGGTGTCCAAACCCGACCGTCGCCCGGAATCAGACTGCTCAGTCGGCGGAACTCGGGGAACGGACGGCCAAAGGCGTTCGGTGTGGCCAGTTCCGCCAAGTGCCATGGGGGGACAGAGAACTGAAACGCTTGGGCCCGATGCGACCCGGGGGCGGGCGGTTGCCACCAGCCCGGCACACCCTCCGCCGTGAATCGTTCGCTGCGCCGCCCCCAATCGATCGACGCGGCAAGCTGGGGGGCGGTCAAAACGCTGGCCACCAGTGGGATCAACAGCATCGCCCTCCCGCGCCCAGGAGCGGGCGCCGCAGACCGGCGGATCGCGCGGCAACCGGCGACGACAACCGCGACGATTCCGGCATGCAGGGCTGTCTGCGGGTCGCCGCCCAAAACCATCATCGAAAACGCCACCGCGGGCAGCAGGACGCGCCCAAGCCCTTGGCAATTCGAACCTTGACAATTCGGCCCTTGGCAACGCGACCCTTGATCACGCGATCCCTGGACCCGATCAGCTCCGGGGCGATTGACCATCCGCTCGATGGATATCAGGGGACCGAGTGCGAGCGGTAGCCAAGCGGCTCCGACGAGGAAGGGTGGGTTGCAATAGAGAAACAGGACCGCCCCGGAAAGCGAATAGGTCAGCCCTGCCAAAACCGAGGCTGGTGGAGAACAGCCCGCCCCGCGGGCGACCCAGGCCGCGGCCGACGAGGCCAACATCAAGTGCAGCGCAACGTACCACCCCAGCGCCGTTTCGCTGGCCAGGGGCAACGCAAACAGCAGGTAGCGGGGGGGATAAAAGAAGGCAGTTGTCGTCTCCCCGAGCAGCGGCATCCCGGTCTGATCGAGCGGATTCCAAAGCGGCAGCCAGCTGTCGGCGGCGCGACCCCCGAGGTACTCGTACAGCGGCGTGTAGAAATGGCTGACGTCGCGGAAGGCAAGACGATCCAATCCAAGAAGCACCGAGCCGAACAAGCACACGATCACCGCTGGGGCAATCAGCGCGCTGAGCCGGATCGGGAAGGGCGTCGGGCCCGAATTGTTCATGCGATGGGCCCGGACCAGGAAACAGTTGGGTCGGCCACGGCTGCGATGTTTAGCGGGGCGGTCCTGCCGATTGGGACCGCAGCCCATCGGCCCGGTCGAGTACCGCTTCGGTCGGCTCCATCGTTTCGGGAACGAGGGTCACATCGATGATCCGATCATCGCGGATCTCCCCCGGCCACAGCGTCTCGGTGACGAAATCGAGCCCCGGCCACTGGTACCACGGCGGATTGAACCGTCGACGAAGCGTTTCGGTGCGATAGCCGTCCTTCTCGACGCGAAATTCACGCGTTCCATAGTAGACGAAACTCGACGCGGCTGGTGTCGTCCCGATCAACTGGTTGTCAACCGACACCGTCGCCCCAGGCGGATCGGTTCGGACCATCATCCGTCGCCGGACGCAGCCGACGTTGCAGACGATCAGCACGAGCAACGCGGCGGCGACCAGCGGTTGCGTCTGTGATCGTCGGCGGGGGGATGGCGCATAGCGGGCCATGAATCACTCCGAATGTTCCCGATAGGTTGAGCGGGACGGAGGCTGCTGTACCACACTTTTCGCGGCAGCATCCAGACCGATTTGGTGCACCCGACGCGCGTGGGGGGAAACAGCGGGGGGACGCCGATCCTGACCATGTCGACGGCACCCGGTTGGATGGTACATTTTGGGACGCTCCGGCCACCCTGGCGACTTTCTCACAAAGCTTTGGACTCGATGTTTGCAGAAGCGGACGGCAGCCGCAAATCGATCGGTGATGTCGACGTCATCTACCACGATGGGCTTTATCACCTGTTCCATTTGGTGCTGCCCAATCATGACTTCATCGCGCATGCGGTGAGCACCAACGGGATCAATTGGCGGCGGGTCACCAACGCCTTGTTCATCGGTGACCCGGGCAGTTGGGACGATCTGATGCTGTGGACAATGCATGTCTCGCCCGACCCGCACCAAGCCGGGCGGTGGCGGATGTTCTACACCGGCCTGTCCCGACGCGACCAAGGGCATGTGCAGCGGGTGGGACTGGCGCTCAGCGAGGACCTATTCCATTGGCGGAAGGTACCGGTCAACTGGCGGGACTTACGGGGACCGAGCGATCCGGAGCCGATCAAGCGGGCGCGGCAAGCCTCCGCGCGTCAGGGGGAGTGCGACTGCATTCATGCCGCCTCGGACCCCTCCAGTTGTTTCCCGCTGGCGGCCGACCCCGCGCACTATGAAGCGTCGCTCGACGAGGGCCGCCGGTGGGTCAGTTTTCGCGATCCGTATTTCTACTTCGATGACGGCCGTGGATTGCTATTGGTTTCTGCCCGCGTCAACGAGGGGCCGATCGTCCGTCGTGGCTGCGTCGCGGTGTTGGAGGAAGTCAGTCCCCACCACTTCGAGTCGCTGCCGCCCTTGCATCACCCCGGACTTTATGACGACATCGAAGTCCCCAACCTGGTCCAATTGGACGGCGAGTATTACCTCATCGGTAGCATTCGCGAGGACGCCAAGATCCGCTATTGGCACACCGACCGACTGGGGAACCCATGGCGCAGCTATCACGACAACGTGTTGATGGCGAGAGGAAACTATGCCGGCCGCGTCTGTCGGGACGACCAGGGTTGGCTGATCTGGAACTTTTTCTCGGTCGATCAAGCGGATCGCACCGTGAACAACTTGATGCCGGCACCGAAGCGGCTGCGTCGGTCGGCCGACGGGCTGTTGTGGGCGGCTTCGTTTGAAGAATTTGATCGTTGGACGGAGGGGGAAATCGACACCCGCTGCGTGCATCCCCTGCGGCGCGACTGCGGCCAACAGCGGTGCCGTGTCGACGGGGACCACTTGGAATTGCTGAGCGAAGCCGGGTTCCAAGCATTCGTGTTCGACCAGCCGCTGGACCACTTTCGACTCCGCGCCGTGTTGAACCTCCGCGGTCGCGGGAAGTGTGGGTTGGTGTTCCGCGTCGATCCCAACACCCATGACGGCTACTACCTGTCGCTCGACATGCACAAGGAAGTCGCCCAGCTACGGAGCTGGGAAACGGGCGCGGCCGGTTCTGGTGAACACATGATGCAGTTTCGGAGTCTGCAAAGTGGGTACTGGCACAGCGAATCCCCTGGGCGGGCCGAGGTGCAGCTACTCGCCTTCGGCAGCTACCTGGAGTTCTCCATCGACGGCCGCGTGATCTTGTCGCTTGCCGACCAATGCTTTCGCCATGGTCTGCTCGGCGTTTATCTGGAAACGGCCCACCTGGACCTCTCGGACCTCTGCGTCGAGCGGATGAGTTCGCCGTTTCAGACCGATGACCATCTCGTCACCGGCTAGACTGAACGGAAGAGACCGAGCCTGCCCCTTGAGCGATCGAACTTGCTCCGCTATTGATTTCCTGCGGGAACAATTTTGCCGTGGGAATGATCCTGGGGCGCCACGACATTTGGGAGCGATCATGAGTTTTCGAACCGCCAGAGACGTCCTGGACACTTACCTCAGCGCCTTTCTGGAGGCCCAACGTTGGTGTGACGGTCTGCCCCGTCGCCCAGAACATGCCGAGTTCACCGCTGCCGTGGCGCTGGTGGAACAGGAACTGAAAACGCGCATCCTTCGTTTCAAAGCGGCATTGGAGACCACGGAGGAAAAAGCGCTGGCGACCTACCTCCAGTACGACTCGGAGGGGGAACTGCGGGAGGCAGCCAGCGACCTGGCTGAAAAGAACCCCGGCGACCCAGACGATCTCTTCACCTCCGTTGCTGAATTCTATCGCGCCGTCTCCGATGCCCTGGACGAGGGGAAGCGGGTGGTCGAAAGCACCCCCGCGGCCGGTGTTTTTTCCGAACTGCAGGCAGAACTGCGCGCGGCCATCGCGAGTCAGGCCTGGAAAATGCGCACCGAAGTCTAAGGATCGTCTCCGCTACGAATGCGGACCGCTGCCGCGGATGCTCCGCTATCGCCACCGTCAGGGTGGTTCGAAGCCCACAGTGTCCCGAAATACCGCACTGAAGCGTGCGCGTTTAATGGGTATCATGAAGCCTGCCCTCACGACTACGTCGCAGCCAATCGATTGCCCATGACGCTTCCGCGCACGATTCTCGCCTCGGTTTCGCTGTTCATCGCCCTCGTGGCTGCGCCTCTCGGCACCGCCGATGACGGCAATTCGGGCGGCGCTGAACAGGATCGGACGATTTCGGCTCAGGAGCCGCAGCAGCTGGAGGCGATGTGCCAGTTCACGGAGATCCCCGAGGGGCGAGTCCTGCTGCAAATCAGCGAAGGGTTGCCGGCCGATGACCGCTGGCCCGAGCGAGCGGAGAGAAGAAAAAAAAGGGGTCAGGACTCTTTTTGGGCTCACCGATCGGTGGTCGCCGCCAACACCAACTGGCGTGTCAGGTCGGCTGCCGCAGCGAGCGCCGCGTCGATCTTCCAGTTACCAGGTTCGCGGTCGCCAACCCGATTGGAGACCCCGCGGACGATCTGCAGTGGCACTCCTTCCACCTGGCAACTGAGCGCCGCGCCATAACCTTCCATGTCCTCGGCCCAGGCGTCGGGGCAGCGTGATCGCCGCTGAGCCGCCTCTGCCGGGTTGGCCGACGCAGCGCAAACTGTCAACAGAACCGGTGCAGCAGCGGTGTCCGTTGATCGGGTGAGTGAGATACGGTCCCCGATCGACCCGGCGGTGCCCTGCCATTGAGTCCAACCGAGCGAGCTGGCCGGCCGATGGTCGGAGCCGGTGCCGACTCCGACCCCATCGCACGCGACCGCATCGAATGCCGTCGCCGAACCGATTGGCAACCGATCTTCGCCAAAGGTGCCAGCGATTCCGACCAGGATCACCCGCGGCGGTCGGATCGCGTGGATCAATGCCATGGTTCGGGCCGCGGCCGCGATCGGTCCGAATCCGCAAGTAGCGATTTGCCAATGGCGCTCGGCGAGCCCGTCGCCGAGCAACCGTGGTTGCAGCTGATCGCGTTCCTTCGCGGTCGGGACAAGGATCAGCGACATCACGTGGCTAGCGAACCGTTTGTTTGTGATGTCGGTAGGGATTGAACAGCAGGTAATTCAGGTGCCGATAGAGGTCGCTTTCGCTGAGCAGTTCTGCATGACGTCCTTCGCCGACCAACCGTGGCCCATTGAACAGGACCACCCGGTCGGCCTCCCTCAACGTCGGCAGGCGATGGGGCAAGACCACAACCAAGGTGCCTGCCGACGCCAGTTGGCGGAGAGCGGTCAGGCAGGGATCCGAAGCGAGATGTTCCGCCGGCGGCGGTGGTTCCATCGCCAGCACGATCGCAGGGTGGTGCAACACCGCGCGAGCGACCCCAAGGGCGTAGGTGTGTTCGACCCCCAAGTTCGAATCGCCCGCGGCAACGATCGTTTGCAGTCCTTCGGGGAGACGTTGGATTTGCTCATATACCCCGACCTGTTCCAGCGTCTCCATGATGTCGCTGTTGGTGATCGACGTGTCGCCCCCCCGCAAGTTTTCCAGGATGGTCCCGTCCCAGACCGGCCCGTCCGGTTCGATCCACATCACGGTTCGTGCGAGGGCGTGCGGGTGCACGTCCAACAGCGGGATCCCATCGACCTGGACGCTCCCCTCCGACGGTCGCCCGAATCCCATCAGCAGTTCCGTCAGGGCACGAGTCGAAACCGGCTCGGTCCCCAGCAACGCCACCAGCGACCCTGGCGTCAGACGCAAACTAAGATGGCTGAGGATCTCCTGCCCGGTTGAGTCCCTGACCGTGACATCCCGGATTTCGACCGCATCTCGCAGTCCCGCCAGGCCGACGCGTTGTTCACTTGGCGCCGCGTCATCGCCGCGCTGCAGGTACAGGTCCACCGCCTCGCGGGCGTCATTGAAGCCAGGGCGCTGAGCGGCCAGCTGGATCAAGCGACCGGCCGAAATCGCAGCCGCGGCGAGCGACATTCCCAGGACGAGCGCGGCGGGCAGACTCAGCCCTTTTTCAACGCCCAACAGGTTCACCCCCAAGCCGAGCAACAGCACCGAGATCGCGACCGCCGAGGCGAGAAACATTAGCGGCCAGACCTGTCCCTGGCGAGCATCCTCGGAAGAGAGCCGTCGATACAGCGTTTCCAACTCGGAAGCAAACGCACGGTCGGCGACCCCCTGCGACTGCAAGCGAGCCAACAGCGGCGCCCGGCCGACCAGTTCCGCCATCCGCTGCCGCGACCGCGGGACCTCCCAGTGCGCCAGGTCGTTGGCGTCATGATCGCGGAGCTTGCGGAACAACCGCCACACAAGCACACCGCTGATCACGGCCAACACCGTCAACCAGACGTTGACCAAAACGGCCAACACGACACAGCCCAACAGCATCAATCCACTCCGCGGGACCACGCGGTACCACAGCGAAAGCCCTGATTGGACCACCGGCAACTGCTCCCCAATCAGCTTTTGCGCCCGGACGTATTGGGCGGTCGCACCCTCCACCTCCGCTCGCCGCAAACTTTGCCGAAACAGTTGAGCGTGCAAGTTCTTGACGATCTGCCGGGCGCGCGAATCGGCGGCGCGGCGGTTGAGCCAGATCGCCAAACAGAACAGCACCGCCGTGGCTAGGGCGACTCCCACCAGTTCGCTGAGTTGAACCAGTTCCGGTTGCCCCACTACGGCGGAGGGGAGGCGGATGTAGAGGTGGGTACCGAGCCGCACCAACGGATCGGAGAACGCCCCCGAGTTCAACAACGACGCGATGACGCCGACCAGGATGATCAGAAGGGGGACGAGCAGCCCGGCGAGGGCCGCCGCTATCAGGGCAACCAAGGTGCCGTCGGCGGCAGGTTCCCCGGCGGGGACCAGTTGTGTGGTGTTGCGATTCAACCTTGTCGGCTCCTCTGGCTGCAGGATTCGCGGTGGACGGAGCCGAGGCCAACGTCGATCAAGCCAAGTCTCTGTCTTCAAACAGGAGCATCGCGAGCATCCAGATCGCGATCGCAAAACATACAAGATAATTGAAGGCACCGGCGAGGTAGATCGGGGGGATCGGATTCCCGGCGTCGACCGCCGCCTGGACATTGAAAACGTTCAGGTTAGGGACCACCACCGCGATCAATTTCCCCACAAACCCGACCAGTTCAATCTCCCCCCGGGCCGACGCCACCAGCGGCGACGTCAGGTTCCCGATCACGTAGATCACGAAACAGCTGATGAAATTTGCGATCAACGGCAGCCGGGTCGCCAGGGCAACCGCGATCCCGGCGATTACCATCGTCTGCATGAAGTACAGTCCGAGCACCGGCACCGTGGTCATCAGCTCCTCATGCCCCAACTGCCACACCGGCATCTCCCGCGACGCCTCCCGCGCGTCATAGATCGGCTTGTAGGCGATCACCACCAACAACACCGCCGCAAGGATCGCGAACAGCACCAGCACCGACAACACGATGCCGGAATACTTGCCCAACACAAACACCCGCCGGCTGACCGGTTTGCTAAGCACGGTCAACGCCGTGCGACCCTCAATCTCTTCACTGACCGACGTTCCCGCACTCCATACCGCCTGGAGCATCGCCAAGACCATAATCAAGGTCACCCCGCTGTCCTTCAGCAACCGGATGTCGTCTCCCATCGTGTTGAAGGGATACACCGCGAACAGCAACACTCCAAACAACCCGAGTGCCAACAGCAACAGGTACAATGGCTGGGCCATCTCGTTCTTGGCCGTGGCGAGTGCCAGGGCCCACAGCCGCGGGGCCGCCTGCCGCAGGGCCACCAAAGCGCAGACGGTCAAAAAGACGACCACGGCAGTCCCCACGATCGACGCGGCTTCTGGGACCAGCGGACGGTTGTTGAATTCAAACACCACCGTTGCCGGATCGATCTCGCGGTTCTGGATGTGCAATCGCGACGGGTCGGCAGGGATCGGGGGAATCTCCCGATCCTCGTACCGATAGGTCAACTCTTCGCCGACATTGACCCGCGTCGGTGGTCGCTGGAAGTCCGCCGGCTCTGCCCCGTCACCGAGCAACACCGTCCGGTCACTGCGAATCGTCACCTCCGCGGCACTCCGAGGATCGTAGTCGATGTTGGCCGGTTGAAACGGAGCGTCGTCGGGATCGTCCCCCACGTAGCCCTCCACCGGAACCGGGATCGAAACGGTCCCGGCGCCGACTAAATTCACGTCAGGAACCGAACGCACGATCTCCATCGGTCGCTCGACCACCGGGGTGCCGGCGAGCCCGATCAAGGCGAATACTCCGACGGTCGCCAACAAATAAGGGACCACACCTTCCCCCAACACCGACCGCCATTCCGCACGGGTGCGGTGCCACGCGCCGTACACCAGCGCAAAACCGACCACCAACCCGATCGTGACCAGCGGCAACAAAAGCGAACTGGCGTGCTCCCCCGCCTGCGGTAAATAAAGGACGCACACGCCCCCGCCAATCAACCCGCCGAGAATCAACGAGGCGGTGATTCCGCGACGCGGCGAATCGGCCAGCGTGCCGAGCCCGGGAACGTACGAGGAAACCGCCAGCAAGCCAAATGCCGCGACGCTCACCAGCAGCCCCGCCAGAATCCCAATGGCGATCACCCAGAGCGGCGTCAGCCAAACAGGCATCCATGGCGTCCCCTGCCCCAAAATCAGAGCCTCCCCGCTCAGCATCTCCAGACCGGCCGTCATCCGCACCACCCAACGAAAAGTAAACGGGCAAAAAAGATTGAATCGATGTCGTCCCCGTCTGCCTACGCAGCAACTTGGCACACGGTTTTCAAATTCGCAGCGGGGTGTGTGAACCTATACACGCCGTTCACCCCTCGCCAGCTTTGGCTCATCCCGCCTCCAGCCGCTGCCGAATCGACTCGGGGATCGGGTGTTTCTCCAATCCTCCCTCCACCCTCCGCCGACAGCAGACGGCGGTCATCGTCCCCTCGGCAATCAGCTCGCCATCGCGAGTGAAGCGAAACTCATACCGGATGCTACTGGCGCCGATCCTGGCGACGTGAACATCGATCCGCAGCATATCTTCGAAGTGGGCGGCGGCACGATAGTCACAACTAGCGGCCACTCGAGGCCATGTCACCGGATCTTCCTGGCCCCCATGTCGGGGGTGAACAGGAACACCGATCGACCGGAGCATTTCGTGCTCCGCCGTCTCCATCATCGGAAAAAACGCCGAGAAGTGGACAATGCCAGCCGCATCGGTGTCACGAAACTCGACGCGGCGCTGCAGGGAGAAGGGCATCGACCGGTGCGATCACTCGCCGACGTAGGGAAGCAGGGCCATGAACCGCGCCCGTTTGATCGCGGCGGTCACGGCGTGTTGACTGACCGCCGTACACCCACTCTTGCGGCGACCAACGATCCGGCCTTGACGATTGACCAGCTTCTTCAGCAACTCCACGTCCTTGTAGTCGACATACATCGGTCGCGGGCGGTGCCCATCGACGAAGATCGGATCTTTTTTGCGGGTTCTCGTCCGCACCCGCGTCCGTTTTCGGGCGCGGCTGCGATTGGTCATCGGGCGGGCAGCCATTAAAATCTCAGTCAACTTCAGGGGGCGAATGGTCTTCACGGTCGGCGGACCTCTGGTGCCACCGACTCGCCTCTGCAACAACAGTACGAACCAATATGCCCCCGCTGGCTGTCACTGACAAGGGGAATTGGGGTGCGATTTGGTCCGCGACTTCGACTTGGACCGCGATTTGCCCTTCCCCAACCGGTCAACCTTTGCCATGATTCCAGGGCATGCAGATTTTAAGCTGCGACCGCGCCAAGCCTGGGCGATTGCTTTCCTGACGCGACCGGTTTCTCGTCTCCCCAGCGTTTGAGTTCTTGGCCGCACGCGTTCCTTCAGGTGATAAAAAAAGATGAAATTGGAGAAGGTCAGAAACATCGGGATCAGCGCCCACATCGATTCGGGCAAGACCACGCTGAGCGAACGCATCCTGTTTTATACCGGTCGAATCCACAAGATCGAAGAGGTCCGGGGGGATGGCGATGGTGCCACCATGGACTACATGGAACTGGAGCAGGAACGGGGGATCACGATCACCAGCGCCGCGACCAGCGTCGCCTGGGACGGCTACGCGATCAACCTGATCGACACCCCCGGACACGTTGACTTCACCGTCGAAGTTGAACGCTCCCTGCGGGTCCTCGACGGCGCCGTCCTGGTGCTGTGCAGTGTCGGCGGGGTGCAGAGCCAATCGATCACGGTCGACCGCCAGATGAAACGGTACCAGGTCCCCCGACTGGCGTTCATCAACAAAATGGACCGCACCGGCGCGAACCCCAAACGGGTCGTCGAACAGCTCCGCGACAAACTCGGGGCCGACGCATTTCTGATGCAGATCCCGATCGGCGCCGAAGAAAACTTCCGCGGCGTGATCGACCTGATCGAAATGAAAGCCCTGACCTTCGAAGGCGAGCAGGGCGGAAAGGTCGTCGAGGGCGAAATCCCGACCGACCTTCAAGACGAGGCCGAAGCAGCACGCGTCCAGATGCTCGACTCGCTGTCGAATTACAGCGACGAGGTGATGGAGTTGCTGCTCAGCGAGGAGGAGGTCCCCAAGGAGATGATCTATCGCGTTGGCCGCGACGCGGTGCTCAACGGCGCCACCCCCGTCTACGTCGGTAGCGCCTTCAAGAACAAGGGGGTCCAGCCGCTGCTCGATGCCGTCACCCGCTTCCTCCCCTGCCCCTTGGACCGCGAAATCTGGGGCCGCGACCCCGAAGACGAAAGCAAGCGGATCGTGCTGAAACCCGACTTCGACGCCCCCTTCGTCGGGATGGCCTTCAAACTCGTTGATGATCCTTTCGGTCAGCTGACCTTCATGCGCGTCTACCAGGGGAAAGTCAAGAAAGGCGAAACCTACATCAACCAACGGACCGGCCGGAAAGAACGCTTCAGCCGGATCGTGCGGATGCACAGCGACAAGCGAGAGGAGATCGACACCGCCTATGCCGGCGAGATCGTCGCGGTGATGGGAATCGACTCCGCCAGCGGCGATACCTACGCCGCCACGGCCAAACTCTGCACCCTCGAATCGATGTTCGTCCCCGAACCGGTGATCAAGATTGCGGTCAACCCCAAGAGCCGCAGCGATGGGGACAAGATGGGCAAAGCGCTCCAGCGGTTCCGCAAGGAAGATCCTACCTTCCGCGTCTACACTGACGAGGAAACCAATGAGATCCTCATCAGCGGCATGGGGGAACTTCACCTGGAGGTCTACATCGAACGGATCCGCCGCGAGTACGGCGTCGATATCGAAGTCGGCGCGCCCAAAGTCAGCTACCGCGAGAGCCCGACCAAACAGGTCGAGTTCAATTACAAGCACAGGAAACAAACCGGGGGCTCAGGCCAATACGCCCACGTCGTCGGCAAGCTCGGACCGATCGAGCTCGAAAGTGAAGAACAGTTCGAGTTCGAAGACCATGTCGTCGGCGGGCGGATCCCGAAACAGTACATCCCGGCGATCGAAAAAGGTTTCCGCGACTCCTTGGGCAAAGGCCCGATCGCGGAGTACCCCGTGGTCAACTGCCGGATCGATCTCGACGACGGCACCTTCCACGAAGTCGACTCCTCGGAAAAAGCCTTCTATACCGCGGCTCAAGGCTGCTTCCGAGAATATTTCAAACAGGCCGGCCCGAAGCTGCTCGAGCCGATCATGAACGTCGAAATCGAGTGCCCGGAAGATTTCCAAGGAACCGTCGTCGGCGATATCATCCGTCGCCGTGGCATCATGAACAGCAATGACATCGTCGACGGGCTGAGCGTCATCCGGGCCGAAGTCCCGCTCGCGGAAACCTTCGGCTATGCCACCGACCTGCGGAGTCTGACCCAGGGCCAAGGGACCTTCACGATGGAACTGGCCACCTACCGCCAAGTGCCATCGAATGTCCAGGAAGAGATCATCGCGGAGAAAAAGCAACTGCTGGCCACCGCCAAGTGATGCCCCGGCGGCGACGCGACCGTCGCCTCTCCGCGTTGCCACTCCGATATACGCATGTGACTGCTTCCACTTGTATTGTTGGCGATTGTGCCTCAGCGCACTTGACGACTTCTGTGACTCGGTGTTTCAAACCGCCTCTCTCGACGAACGACGAACCCAGGTCAATCACCTGCGGATAAGTACTTGTCGATCAGCGTTTGGGCATGTCCGCTCTGCGGCAGCCCCCTGACGCTCAGCGGTGCCCAGTGGGCATAGGAAGACGACCACCAGAAGACATCGGGAGATTCCTTGACCACCTCCAGGTACCTGCGAGCTTCCTGAGCGTCGCCCGATCCCTGGTAGCAGATCGCTGCGTTGAACATTGCCAGCCATTTCTCCGAACTCGCACCCGTCTGCTCGACGACGCGAAGAAAATGCTCATTGGCCGCGGCGAAGTCACCGGTCTGCATGTGAAGCGTCCCCAACCTGAGTTCGCGCCATGCCCAAGGGGTGCTTCCCTCAGCCGCCTCGACTTGTTCGAACTCGGTGATGAGCTTTTCTAATCGGCGATGTTCGTCGGAGTCCGAGGTCGCGTTGCCCGTGGTGAGCACTTTCCGGCGCCGGGCGTCGGCGAGCCGCCATTGAGCCAACGGACGCAGTGGGCTCTCCGAGTACTCGTCGACCAGCCATTGATAATACCTCGGTATGGGATCAGGCCGCTCACTGGAGCGCCAGCCGTAGGCGGGATGGGCGACACGCGACTCATCGGCGAGGTAGAAAAATTGCATCGAGGCTTCGCCGGCCGCCCACAACGCCTCCTCTCTCCACTGACCCGCCAGGCGGAGCACGGCGAGGTCGAAAGCTGGCTTCAGTTCCGAGTGCGGCACCGACTGGAACTGGACCTGCAAGCTGACCCACCACGCCTCTTGCAGCAGACGCCGGCGGCGCTGTGTCTCCGGCGAGCCTCCCTCATTCAGCCATGTCAGGACGTTTTTCAGTAAAGGCATCTGCAGGCCAGGTCCGGTTTCGACCGGCCGGTCTTCGATCGGAACGTTCTGCGTCCAATGATCTCGTTTTCGCTTCAGAATCCACTTTGGGAAGTCGGGGTCCGGCTCAAACCACTGGGCGAACGAGGCGAGCACGACACGGCCTGAGCGGTAGGGCATCGCCGCCAATACGGTCCGATCTTCGGCTTCGATCAACCTCGCCCCCTCCGGAACTTCCAAGTGCACCGCGCTCTTCGCCATCGCCTCTGAGATCCCGTCGGTGATCGGGTGAGGATGAACTTGGGTGCTGCGAGCGCGGACCGCCATTTGCCTGTCGGCCGAGGCATCGAACATCGAAAGCAGTGAGTGGTGAATTCCCGGCGCCGCATGCTCCCAGCCAGGGGAGACAACGGCCAGTAGCGCCCCGCCGGTCGCGACATACGATCGCAAGGCGAGAATGTCGGTCGGTTCATAGGGCAAGATTCCCGGCCGGGCGAGAATCACGATCGAATAGGGAGCCAAATGTGCGGCACTGACTCGGTACTGCGCGACACTGTGAACCACGAACCCCAGCGGCTTGAGTATCTTTTGGTACGCCTGCTGAGCCTCGGACCCGCCTCCCCAAACCAACACGGCCTTCGATGGGAACGAAACTTCTTCGCCGAGCTCTTGCAGATCTCGAACGACATTGACACCGCGAAAGTGGGTCAGGCCGAAGCGTTCGACCAGTTGCTGATACGCCTGCGCCGCTTGTTTAGGCTGCCCGAGTTCCCGCTGCTGAATCACCGCGACTTTGTACAACGCCTCGACTTGCTGGTCATAGGTCGAGGTGGGGGCCAGGTGCGCGCGGTCCCAGCGATTGGGAGCCGACGTGCGAATCGCTCCCTCGGGATGCTCGGAAACATAGCGGTACGACTCCACCGCTTCCTCCCAGCGTCCCAGCCGTTCACACATCTCCGCGCGGGCGTTGTGTCCTTTCCAAGCTGCCTTCGGATCCCATGAAAACAAGTCCAACGCGCGGCTGATCACCTCCAGTCGTTCCTCCGGGCTGAGCAGGTTCCGTCGTTTGCCCCGCTCGTCGTACCAGGTGGGGTTGGAGCCTTCGATGATCCAAGATTGCCCCCACAACCGCCACGCGTTCTCGCGATGATCCCGCGCGTACTGGAGGATCTGTCGGTAGAGCTCCAACGCCCGTTGCGCGCGCTGTTTCGACTTCTGCGAAATCTCCGAGACGTACTCGGGATCGTCCTTGCGGTCCTCGTATTCCTGGGTGCGCCGCAGATACATCGGCGCCATGTGGTGATACTGATGCAATGTCCGCAGAGCCTTGCCGTACAGTTCGGAATCGACCTCGGCGCCGTCCGCATCTGCTGCCTCGTGCTTCGCGACAGCGTCCTCGAGTACCTCCATTCCTTCGTCTTCACGGTCGGAGTACATCAACGCAAAGGCGAGGTTCAGCCGAGAGGCCGGACTGGTGCTGATGACCGCCTTGGGAAACTCGGTCCTGATCCGCTCATCGAGACGAACATAATCCTCGTATCGTTTGGCCCTCCAATACGACTTGCCGAGCCAACGGTAGATCTGCTGTTTGAGTATCTCCTGTTCGGGACCGAAATGCTGGTTCAACGCCTGCTGGCCCGCTTCGATTGCGCGATCGTTATCATGCTGATGATACCAACCGCGGACTCGGCCCAAGGCGGCGTGCACGTTGTCCGGCTCAATGAGCAAGAGGCGTTCGAAACTTTCAGCCGAATCCGAATATCGCCCCCGGTGGAAATCCAGTTCGCCGCTGGCATAGTGCAAGGCCGCCTCGATCTTGCGAACCGGTGTCGCCGCCTGCAGTCGAGCCGTCGCGCCCTCGGGAAGCGTGACGGTCAAGGCTTCAGCCGTTCGTGCCGCCAACCGTTCCAACAGCGTGGCAAAATCTTCCGTCGCCCCGCTGACCATTTCACTGTGAAGCACCGCTGCCGTTTCCGTCTCAGCGATCCGGAAATCAAAACGGAGCTGTTCTCCAAGCTCAACAAACGAACCGTAAATGAGCCGCTCCGCCCCCAGCAAACGGCCAATCCGAATGGCTTGGCTCGGATCGACTAATTCGGCAGCGGTCAATTCTTGTTCGTCCAGAACGTCATGCAGTTGCTCACGGTCGACCAGTTTCACATCGGCGAAGGTAGAAAGTTGAACGTGCAGTATGTCCGCAAACCCGCTCTCCATCGGCGTCAACCGCGCCGAGGGGCTGAGGTTCTGCAGCGGTAGCACGGCGAGGGTTGGCTGCGGGCCGCCGTCGTCTTGGCCAGCGGGGGACGATTCTTTTTCCGAGTTGCTTTCGGACGCGACGGCTTGCACGACCTGCTCTCCCAGGTGCCGTTCCAGTTCAAACAACTCATCGGCCGATCCGTCAAGCTCCCATTGCTGCAGTGGTTCCGCTTCGCCGGTTTGACGAAGCGACGCGGTGAAGGTCACATCGCCATCTCGACCGCTGAAGGTCCCGGTCAGCAAATACTCCGCAGCGAGCGCCCGCCCTGCCTGCTGCGCCGTGTCCGCATCGACCAGCGCCGAGCGTCCCAGGTCGGTTTCTTGAAGAAAACCGGCGACTTGCCCCCGTTCCACACTCCGCAATCCGCTCGTTGCCGCGAACCGGCTGGTCAACATTTCCGCCATCGCGATCCGCAACGGAGCCAGCTCGATCGACGGCCCCTGGTCGACAAAATCAAGCACTGCGATCGACGGTGGCATCGCTGCGGCAAGTTTTTCCAAATCCGGCACCCGCCAGAGTCGGACGCTGAAGTCATCACCGGGAGTCCACCGTCCGTTTTCGTCTTGGTCTCCGCCTGAACCGGATAGGGCGCGCTGTCCATTCGGTGAAAAGCTGACGCACTGCACGTGCGCGGCATGTCCTTCCCAACGGTACAGCTCCACGCCGCTCCCGACACTCCACAACCGAACGGTCCGATCAACGCCGCCGGAGATGAGAAATTTTCCATCGGCGCTGAACGCGACCGCGCGCACCGTCCCTTCGTGCCCCCGAAACGTGCGCAGATGATCGCCCGTTTCCACGTCCCAGAGCCGAAGCGTCGAGTCACCCGAGGCGCTCGCGGCGGTCTCACCATCAGGAGAAACGGCGACGTGAAAGACGGCAGCTTGATGTCCCGACAATGATTGAGTCTGTCGACCTGTATCGAAATTCCATACCCGCACGGTCGCGTCCTGGCCGGCGGTCAGGAGGTGTTGTCCGTTTGGCGTGAACTGCACACCGAACACGGTTCCCTCATGTCCTTCCAAACGCTGCTGTTCCTCCCCCGAGTCCAAATCCCACACGCGCGCGGTTCCATCGGAACTGCACGAAGCCGCACGGCCGTCGTCGGGTGTCAACGCCGCATGCTGAATCGTGTCCGAGTGTCCTTCCAGTTGGACAAGCTCCTCGTTCGTCTCAAGGTCCCAAAGAACGACCGTGTTCTCGTGCCGGGCTGACAATGCCCTGCGGCCGTCGCTGGTTGGAATGGCAAATGTCGATCGATGCTTGAACTCTTGAACCTGCTCGCCCGATTCCAGATCCCAAAGGTAAGCTCTCCCACTCCCACTGCTGGAGAGCGCACGCTCGCCACCGGGCAGGAACGCCGCCGATCGAACCGGATTCTCGTGTCCTTTCAGATGCACGAGCTCTCCCGCCCTGGGCTCGTTCGCCGAAAGCGGTTGCAATGCGAGACACGCGAGCAGGATGGCGGCGAAGTTCCACCACCGGAACATCGTTGTGATCATGGGTCATCGCTCGATCGATGAAGGGTCAGCGGATGTCGGGACTGTCGGCAGCGAAAGCGATTCCAAAACGGCAGCCAAGAAATACCGCGGTGTCGGGTTGTTTTCCCACTGGTCGATGATTGCGAAGCCACAAAACACCAGCCGACCTGGCGGCTGAAAGTCGATCGCCACCCAAGGCCATCCAGCGTCCCCCGCGCGGATCTCTCCGAACCGTTGGTGACGTTGGATCCTCGTGGCCACCGTGGAAGCGATCACGCCGCCATCACCGCACCACGAGTCGGCATCGAATCGCTTGTCGAACTCGGTGATGATGTCGTTTCGGCGAAACGTCAACGCGGCCGGCGAATCCTCTTGCCGGGAATCGTTCCCACGCCGTGAACCGAGTCCTGGAAGTGGCAGTTCTCCAGCGGACGGCGCGAGACAGAGCACCGATACGCCTCGTTTTGCGGCGGCGATCATTGAGTCGGCCAAGCCGCGATGATCGCCAAGCGAGATCCCTTCTCCGATGACCAGTGTCCCCTGCTTCAACCCCCGAAGCTCCTCCATCCGGTGCAACGTCCGGTGGGGGATGCTCGACTCTCGGAACCGCCTAACGGTGTCTTCCCGGGGATCATAAATGGCAAGCTGCAGCTGCTTGAACCTTGTTCGCCGGCCCACCAACGGATCGTCGGGGAATATCGACCACGCATGTTCGAACGGCGGACCGCTGCCGACCGTGATCGCCGTGGTCGCTGCCAACACCACCCCGGGGCTTGTCGCTGAAAGCTGCACCGGCACCTCAATTTCCCCGGAACCGCTGGGACCGATCCGAACCTCGACGTCGCGGCGAGCGATCGTCTTTCCCTGCACCGTCAGCGCAACCCCCGCCCGCTGCACCGAGTCCGCCGTCGCGCTCACGCGATAACGCAACGTGACCTCTTCACCCTCGAACCGGGCCGAACAATTCTCCGCCGGTACGATCGTTACGTCATCCGCGATCGCCGAGTTGGCCAGGACGACCGCTGCCAGCAGAGGCTCAACCCATCTCATCTTGCGCTGGCACCTGCTCATTGTTTGTCGTCGACAAGTTTTGGCAAAAGACGCTCGGCAATTTGTGCGGCCGCGTCCTCCAGTGCGGTCTTGCCGGCGATCTGTTCGGCCAGGTCGACGGCAATCGCCGTCTGGCGGTCAACCGCTCGCACCTCTCCCGTTTTCCGATCGACGGCCTTGATCTCCACCCGAGCCTTGACGCTCACGAGGTTGCCGTGACGTGCGGCCTGTTCACTGAAACCTTCTCCCACCAGTTCAATGTCGGCCTGTTTGCGCGAGCCTTCACTGTCGATCACGGTGAACCCTGTCTCGCGGCAAAACCGGATGAGCTCCGTCTCAGCGGCGGGGTCGATCGCCGGGGCACCGACATGCCGTTCGGTGATTTGAATCCAGACGCTCGGCAACTCGGCGCCACGCAGTTGTATTTTCAGCCCGGCCAGACGATCCGGCTCTTGTTGCGGTTCCGGAAGGAGATCATCGACGCCAGTGTTGATCCGCCGAGCGACCTTCTCCGCGAGTTGTTCCGCCAAGTCGGCGAAATCATCCCGCACCGAACCGCGAACCGACACGCCAACGACCCTTCCGGTCTCCGTTCCCAAAAGCTTTGCCGTTAAAAACATCGCTTCGTCCAGCTGGGTCACCGAGCCCGTGACGAGAATCTTCGCTCCGGTCAACCGTCCCACCTGGATGGCTTCCTGGGGATTCACCATTCCGGACAGGTTCAACTCCTGCTCGTCCAACGATCGCTCGAGCTCTTCGCGGTCGACGAGAGAAAGATTCGGATGCACCGCGAGATTCGCGAACAGCACGTCGGAAATCCGGGGGCCGAACTCGGCATCGTTGGTCCCACGGTCCTCGAATTGGAGAATGGCCAACGGATAAAATGCATCGCGGTTCACTGCTGCCGCCGGGACGGTCGCATCGCTCTCAGCGTTGTTGTCATCCTCCATGTTGTCATCCTCCATGTTGTCATCCTCCGTGTTGTCATCCTCCGTGTTACCGCCGATGGCTGTTGCTTGAGCCGCCGGCGGGTCGGCCTCGCGATCGTTGGTCACCAGCGATCCATACATGAAGACAACCAGCCAGGTCAGACCTACCATGACCAACAACCCCGCCGCCGTGGTGAGCGCAGCTCTGCGAGCATGGAACGATCGAAGGGTCGCTGTGGGGGCTTGACCAAGATCGGCTGCCGGCCCGGCGGCGGCCTCGTCCGTCGGGGCGGGCATTTCGTTCTCGGGGGCCAGAGGCTGCCCCGCATTGGCATGAGTGGATTGTGTGGCCTGCACGAAGAGTCGAGGCAAATCGTGGCCCGCAGCAAAGGGCTCCAACGCTTCCGCAACCGCTCCAGCTGTTGCGAGCCGCTGCCCTGGTTCCTTCTCCAACATCCGCTCCAGTAAGCAAGCCAAGTCCTGTGAAATGCCCCGCCGACACTCGTGGATCGACGGCGGCGGTGCCTGCACGATGGCGAACATCTGCTGCGGCGTGGTCCCGCCTTGGGATCGTGGGTGGGGCGGCCGACCGGTGAGCAACTTGTATAGGGTGGCGCCGAGCGAGTAGACGTCGGCCGCCGCATCGACCTGCCGGCTGTCCGCGAGTTGTTCGGGAGCCATGAACTCCAACGTACCCATGACCACACCCAGCCGTGTGAACTCCTCGGTCGACGACGCGTCGACCAGGCGTGCCAGCCCCAAATCGAGCACTTTCACGCGTCCTTCGGGGGTCAGCATGATGTTTGCCGGTTTGACATCTCGGTGAACGATCCCCTGCCCCCGAGCATGCTCCAGCCCGGCAGCCGCTTGACGAATCAGCTCACACGCATCGGCAATCGGCAGTGACCCCACCCTTTTCGAAAGCTGACCCAGATCCAGACCCTCCACCAGATCCATTGCCAGATAGGGCATCCCGTCGACTTCACCCGCATCTCGGGCACCAACGAGGTTCGGATGTTCCAGCCGTCCCATCGCTCGCATCTCACGGCGAAAGCGGGCGATGGCACGGGGGTTGGACATTCGTTCGGTGGAGAGGACCTTCAACGCGACACGGCGCTCCAGCGGCACGTGCATCGCGGCGTAGACCGACCCCATCCCGCCGTTGCCGAGTTTGTTCAAAATCTGGTAAGGCCCCAACCGGCTCCCTTCGTCCAGCATCGCCGTCGCCGGCTGGTCACCCGCGGAAGACCACGCTCGCACCCGCCCGAGAACCGATTCCAATTCCGGCTCCGACAAGCATTCTACGTCCCCGTCGGGTAATGCCAACGCGTCCAGCAGCGAATCGCGGCCCCCCTCCATCCGCACGACCTGAGTCTCACAGCTGGCGCAGGTCTCCAGGTGATCCGAGATCGAATCCAACGTCTCCGCGGAAAGCCGGCCAAGCAGGAAATCCCCCAGTTGCTCGCGTGGGGGACAAGGTGCGGTCGCCATGATGACGTTCTCCGTAATTTTCGTGTCGGTGACCCCCGGAGGATTGCTTCGCACCGGAACCAAATCCCGAAGCCTTTATTAACCAAAGCGCAGCGGTGTGCCTCGAAAAAAATGCCTCGCTCAAGGCTCGCCCAGTTCCTCGCGCAGTCGCCGAAGGACACGGGCTTTTGCCTTTCGGACGGCATTGGCGCTGATCCCCAATTCCTGGCTGACCTCCGCCGATGTCCGCTCCTCCAGAGCCGCCCGCCGAAACGCTTGCCACGTTTCGTCACTAAAATCTCCACGGATCGCCGTCAGGGCCCGGTCGATGCGAGTTCTTACCGCCGAGGCGGTGGCCGAACTGGGCGGTTCATCCGCCGACAATTCGAGCAACCGCTGATGAGCGTCCGTTCCACCCGCTGGCTTGGCCTCGGCTTGCGTGCGGCGAAAATGATCTGCCAGTCGGTGGCGAGTGATCGTCCACAACCAACCGCGAAACGTCGCCTCAGGGCCCTCATGTGAAAATTCGGCGATCCCGCGGTGCACCGATTGGAACACCTCCTGCGCCACGTCGGCCGCATCGTCCCCTTGCAGCCCCGAATGACGACACCAGTAGTAGATCAACGAACCATACCGATCCACCAGTTGCCGCCAACCATTCGGATCGCACCGCTGCACCCGTTCGATCAGGCTGGACGACGTCGACGACGACGCGTCGGTTGTCGGTTTGCTCATCGTTGTGTAATCCCTGGTTCCGTGCGCGGTGATCGACGCTTGGTTGGCAGCCGGTGCTAGGCTCTGTCAGAAAACACCCGTCGCACCATGATTAGAAGTGCGGCCGCCCTCCTAGTAACTACCCTCCCTTGGGAGGGTCGCGAGGAACGAGCGGGGAGGGGCCAATCGCCGCTTTATTCCCCCCATCACAAGCCCGCACGTATACTTTAGCCGTGCGTCGCCTATCGGTCTGCCGCCAGTCAGGCGAACGAATGGCATTCCCCCGTGCGATCGACTTGTTGGAGGCTGCGATGAGTTCGAGGTTGTTGTGTGGTTGGTCCGTCTTGTTGTTCGTTGGATGGGTCGCTGCGGCACCCGCCCAGGAACGCGCCGTGCTGTCAGGCGAGGGAGAGCGGTTTCAGCATCACTTCGGTGACGCCGACCTGCAGGGGCGCAACATGGGCCAGACGGATCTGGTCGACCTGACTGGCAACGGCAAGCTTGATTTCATTACCGGCGAGCAGCGAGGAACGATCTACTGGTATGAGTATCGATCCGCGGACGACTGGGTGCGGCATGTCCTCGGACGCGACTCCCCCTCCGATGTTGGCGGTACAGCGATGGACGTCAATGGAAACGGGCGGATGGACTTCGTCGCCGGCGGCGCGTGGTATGAAAACCCGGGGAATCCGACCGAGAGGGAATTCGCCCGACACGTGTTTGACTCCGAACTGAACTCGGTGCACGACATCGTCATCAGTGACATCGATGATGACGGCCAAGCCGACGTCATTACCATGGCGGACACCCGCCGAGTTTCCACGAACGAGCTCCGCTGGTACAAGATTTCCGACGATCCGACTCAGCCTTGGGTGGCGACCCGTATCGGCGACCCGACGCATTCGGGAATATCGTCGGGCGACATCGACGGCGATGGGGACTTGGATGTTGTTCGCAGCAATGTTTGGTTTGAAAACCTCGGTAGCGGGAAGCAATGGCAGAGGCATCAGATGACCGAGCCCTGGGGTGCCGAGAGCCCTGAATTTGCAGTCAACGCCACGCAAACCGAGACAGCGGACATCAACGGCAACGGGCGACTCGACGTCGTGATCTGCGACGGCGAGAACCCGGACTCGAAGATCGCGTGGTTGGAGGCTCCGCAGGATCCTCGCACGGGAAGGTGGATGGTGCATCACCTGCCGCGCAGCGACGACGACGCGCGGGGAGCCTTGCACTCGCTGAAGCTCGCTGACTTCAACAACAACGGTCGGCTCGAAATTCTGGCTGTCGAGATGGAACGGTTCCCGGGCACCCGGCCTCCGCGATGGTTCCTATGGGAAAACATGGACGGGACGGGGACGTTCAAAGAACATGTGATCCTGGACGCGAAGTTGGGTGGGCACGAGACGGTTGTCGGCGATGTCGACGAAGACGGCGATATCGATATCTGCTCCAAACCCTGGACACCCAACGCTGATAACGGTATCGGCGGGCGAAACCATTTCAGTTTCCTCGAGAATCTGACCGCTGGCGATGATGCACGCGATTGATGGTCTCACCCCCAAAAGCCCAAGGCGACGGAAAGGTTGTTCGCCACGTCCAGTTGCGGGAGTGGACCACGAAGAACAGAAGGGGCACGAAGGAGTGGAAGGCGATCGTCGGGACCTTCGTGGTTCTTCGTGCCCTTCGCGGTGATGCCCGCCACGCGCCGGGCCCGCGGCGAGCGCCATCGGCTCAGGGGCCAAACAAAAGTCCTTGCCACTGCGACGATTGCTGTTGTCAGTCGATGTCTTCGTACTCTTCGTACTCTTCGTATTCCTCGGCATCGTAGTCGTCCGGTGCCGCGGGGCTGACTGAACGGTAGGGCGATGTCGCGGGGGGGTCTCGGCGCGACCTTAGCTCAGCGCGTCCAGATGCCGCTTCGGGTTGATCATTGCGGAAGTGATGTTGCCGGCCGGAGTTTTGGGATTCCCGGTCACCAGCGCTGCCGTCCTCGGGGTGGCGGTCACGTCCGCCGTCCTCGTCGGGCTCGAGGCCTTGCATCCGACGCCACTGGTCCATGGTCAGCAACACGTCGCGGGACTTGGAGCCGTTGTATTCCCCCACGATCCCGTCTTCGGCCATGTAGTCGACCAGTCGGGCGGCGCGGCCGTAACCGATTCCCAAGCAGCGCTGGATCAGGGAGAGCGACCCTCGTTGTTCGCGGACGACGACCTCGATCGCGCTTTCATACAGTTCGTCCTTTTTGCGCAGGTTGCCGACGTCCAGGGCGTTGTCCCCCTCCTCCTCGGCGACCTTCAAGTTCATCAGCTCCCCGACGAACTGCTGTTCGCCCATGCTGCAGTGGGCGCAGAGCCGATCGATTTCCTCGTCCGAGAGGTAGGTCCCTTGGCCACGGATCAGGGTGCTGGTGCCGGGCCAGAGGAAGAGCATGTCGCCGTTGCCCAAAAGTTTCTCAGCGCCGTTTTCATCCATCACCACGCGGCTGTCCGTCTTGCTCGCCACCTGGAAGCTGAGCCGGGCGGGCAGGTTGCTCTTGATCAGCCCGGTGATCACATCGACCGTCGGTTTTTGGGTGGCCAGGATCAGGTGAATTCCGACAGCACGGCTCTTTTGGGCCAACCGGATGATGTGCTGCTCAACGTCCTTCCCCGCGGTCATCATCAGGTCCGCCATCTCGTCGGCCACGATGACGATGAAGGGGAGCCGGTCGGGGACGTCGGTCGGCTCGTCCGATTCGTCGATCTCCAAACGGTTCAGGACTTCTTCACGACCGAGCGCGTTGAAGCTGTTGATGTGCCGGACGCCGACCTTGGCGAGCAGCGAGTAGCGTTCTTCCATCTTTTCGACGGCCCAGGCCAGGATCGCTTCCGCCTTTTTCATGTCCGTGATCACGGGATGCATCAGGTGCGGAAGGCGGCCGTAACCACTCAGCTCGACCATCTTCGGGTCGACCATCAGCATCCGGACTTCGTCGGGACGGCAGCACATCAGGATCGAGCTGATGATCGCGTTCAAACAGACACTTTTCCCCGTCCCGGTCCGGCCGGCGATCAGTAGGTGAGGCATCTTGGCCAGGTCGACGACCATCGGATTCCCGGAAACGTCTTTGCCGAGAAACACGGGAATGTTCATCCTGCCCGCCCGCACGTCGGACTCCTCGATCACATCCCGCAGCTGAACCACTTGCCGGGTTTCGTTGGGGACTTCGATCCCCACGGTGTTCTTCCCCGGGATCGGGGCGACGATCCGGACGCTGGGGACGCGAAGCGCGATGGCCAGATCGTCCGCCAGCCCGGTGATCTTGCTGAGCCTCAACCCGGCTTCGAGTTCGACTTCGTACTGCGCGATGACGGGGCCGGTCTCGATCTCGACGACGCGGATGTTGAACCCGAAGCTTTGGAAGGTCGCTTCCAGAACCTTCGCTTTGCGGCGGACTTCGGAGAGCTGTTCGTCATAGCAGATGTCGTCGCTTCGTTCGAGAAGTTCCAGAGTCGGCAGCACATAGTCCTCGCTGCCGACCGGGGCCGACTCGTTGACCGAGTCGAGCAGCCCGTCGTCGTCCTCCTCCTCGGCCTTGCGGGCGGGCATGCGGACCTTGGGGGACGGCAGTTCGTGCCCGCTGTCGGCGCGAACCGATACTGTTTCGTCCCCCAGCTCGAGAAGGCGGACGCTGGGTTCGTCCCCTTCCCCTTCCCCTTCCTCTTCATCATCATCCCAGGGCACGTCATCGTCGGGGGCGTCTTCACCGCTGGTCTCGAAGTGATCGGCCCCGCCGCCGGCTGCATGCCCGTCGTAATCGTCACGCGTTTCCTGGTCCCCGCCGGCATCAACGTCAGCGTCTCGGACGACAGGGCGGCGGGTCGCGGTAGGGACCGGTGGTCGTTTCGGAGTTCGAAAGCGGATAGGGGGCCCATCCTCCTCGTCTTCCGGGTCGGCCGAGCTCGCTGCGGGGGAGTCCTCGACGTCCCCTTCGTCCAACACGATCGGCTGCTCCAGGTCGGTAAAGGGCTTGCGTCGACGTCGAAGGGTTCCTGGTACGGCGCCGGCGGCGCGTTTGATTCCCGTCTGGGAGACGCGTGCCCCGCCGGCGAGCACTTTTTTGCTGGCGTATAGCAGCGCGTAATCGGTGGTCATCAACAAACCGATTGCCAGCGCCGTCAGGGTCAGAATCCACGCCCCGGCCGGCGCAAAGCGTTCCAGCAACCAACTCGAGGTCATCGCCCCCAAGTACCCGCCCGCCCCGACCACCGGCATTCCTTCCCAGCGTCCCGGGATCATCGCCAAAGCCGTGGTCACAGCGACCAGCACGCAACAGCCACCGAGGGAGCGTAGCACCGGCGCGTTCAGTCGTCCCCGGATCAACAGCGCCGTCGCGATTCCCCCTGCAGCGGCGATCACCAGGGCGGAGGCCAACCCGATGGCGTCGAACAGCATCGCGGCCAGCAGCGCACCCCAATAACCACAGGCGTTGGTGATCGAGTCATTCAGAGGGTAGACCGTGGCGTCCGGAACGTAGACCGCGCTGATCGGCCAGACCGGCGTCTCGATCGGATCGGCCGGGTGACGGGTGGCGACGGAGACAGTCAGCAGCAACGTGATCGCCACCAGCACAATTGCGGCAGCATCTCGCCCCAGGTTGGGCTGGCGTGAGGGATCCGAAAGATCAATCGTTCCACTCGACATGGCGACGGAGTCAAGGGCGACGGGCGGCATTGGGAGCGGCCCCCGGAGGGAATCCGAGAGCCGCCCCCCCATGACTGGTATCGGCGGCGAAACGGATCGTGCCCCAGTCCCGTTCGCCACGATCACGCCAAGTGACACGCGGCCGGGCGGAGTGATCAGAACAACCGACAGAACGGAATCATGCCGCTACCACGCTCCGTTTCGGCGAAACGGAGGTACATCGGACTCAAGCCGCATCGTTGAACAACCCGCCGCCGTGGCCCCGGGCAGGTTTTCCTTGGCCGTAGCTGGTCGCGTCGGGGGCTCCGGAAAGCAGTTTCAGCAGGTCATGGCCGAAGTTGGCCAGATGGAACTGGCAGACGAAAAGTGCCATCGCCCGTTGGTGGGTCGTTTCGACCTGCTCGGACACATCGCGGCACCGCTTGGCCAGCCGAGCGTCCTCGATGCGGTGGGTACCCAACAACTTTTGCGTTAACGTCTGCCCAGCACGCGGCGCGTCGCTGGCCCGCAGCAACGCCTCGCGTTGGGCGACGAACGCCTCCAGCTGTTGCACCGTTGCGGCCAGGGTATCCAACTCAGGCGAGTTCTCCGGCGTGACCATTGGAGGCGGCGCTGCCGAGTTGGATGCCTGGTCGCTTGGAGCATCCTCGCCGCTTGGAGGATCGCTCTCGCGTGCGGAACGGAGCGGTTGCAGGCGGAGCTGATCGAGTTGTTCATCGAGCGAGGTGGAAAGCTCCATAAGTCGGTCGACGTAGTCTTCGACGCGGCTGGTCCAAGAGGATTGCATTACGACCTCCGTTGAAGGTGAAAGAGTTCGAACATCGGGTCGGAGATCGTCTGCGCAGTCGAATCGCTAAGATCCTCGACAATGTACTGATCCAGTTGTTTCTGAAAGATCTCTTCGGTCTGCCCACCATGCAGGTAGGCCGGTTTGCCGACCGTTTCGCGCATCGAAGCGAGCATACTACCGAACAACGTCTGGCCGACGAAATCCTGAAATCGTTCTCGGAGTTCGGAGTCGCTTTCCGCTGGCGGGGAATCGGTTGCTCCGCCGCGCTCGGTGCCACCCAACTCGAGTGAGTCCCGTTGCACCGCTGGATCCAGCCGCCCCCCGGCCGCCGATAGGGTCTCGTTCGAGACCGCTGGCGGCTGCGTCGAGGGCGCGGCAGCGGCGTTGAGACGTGCTGAGACATCCATCGAATCGATCCTCACTGGAAGACGACATCGCCGAACAGGTCACCTTTGGCCTTCAACGTCTTGATGATCGCGATCAGATCTTCCGTCGGGACGTCGAGTGCATTCAGAGCGTCGGCGAGATTCTTGAGTTTGGCGTTGTCGGACTCTTGGGTGCGATCACTGACGGGAACCAACCCGCCCCCGCCGGCTTCAATCCTCAGGTTCCGATGGGTGATCAGGACCGGCGCCAACTCGACGTCTTTGCCGATCACCACGATCCCTTCTTTCTCATTGATCACAACGCGATTTGAATACTGCGGCAGGGGAATCGAGATACTGAGCAACAAGTGAATGAAGCCGACGGGATTGTCGCGATAAGTGGGAGGGACATCGACCTCCACGTGCAGTTGGTCAATGGCCCTGGCCATCCGCCCGCCGCCGCGTCCGGCGCTGGTAACAGGCGGGTCGTTGGCGAATCCGGGATAGTCATTGATCTCCATCTCGATCCGCTGGGTGGTATCGAAGTTGGCAAAGTCACGGTCCAGAATCAACGTGATTTTCCCGTCTTGGTGAAACCCGGCGTTGACCGTTGATTCCATCTTGGCTCCCCCTTGGACCACGGCGGTGGTCGCGGTTCCGTCGGGGGAAAGCTGCAACGCTCCCTGGGCCATGGCATATACCGTCGGGTTGTCCGCGCGGGGGCCTACCAGTGGAGTCAACATCAGGTAGCCGCCTTCCAGGCTCTTGGCATTGATGGCACTGACACTGACGTCCAGTGGATCTCCCTGCTGAGCTCCCACGGCCGGGATTTTCGCCGTCACGAACACCATGGCGACATTTTTCGCATCGGCCACGTCATCGAGGTTCAACTGCCCGGCCGAGTCGATCGCCATCGGGCCACCGAGCAGCTGCATGAAGCGTGACAAGGCTCGCGCTGTCGGCGCCACGTCGCTATCCCCCGTCCCTTTCAGGCCGACGACTAGTCCCAGCCCGTGTAGCGTGTTGATCTCCTGACCCTTGAGTCGGCAGATGTCCCCAAGCTGCATCCCGGCCGCTTGCGAGACCGCAGGAAGACTGAGGACCAGCCCCAGTAGGAGGCAGGGAAAGACGCGATGCGTCGGTTTTCGTAGCAAACCGAAGGCCGGCATGGGAACTCGATCGATTCAAGGTGGGAGTGGTGCGTACGGTTTGGTCAAAACGGTTGCAGATTGTCGAGCCAGCGGCTGAACCATCCGCGACGGTACTTATCACGCAGGTGCCCTTGGTCTTCTTTCCGGATCTGCATATCGATCAGATCGCGGCTGAGGACGACATTGTCGGGCCCGATGTCCTCAACCCGGCAGATCCCGGTCAGTGACGTTTCCCACAGGTTGTCGTTGACCCGATACGACTTGCGAGCTTCCAGGACGAGGTTCCCGTTGGGCCGGACGTCGACGACGGTGGCGGCGATGTTGAACGTCAGCGACTCGCGAGATTCGATCGTCGACTGGCTACGAAAGATATCGTTGCTCTGCGTCCCCACCGACGGATCCCCCTCCGGCTGCGCATCGGGGCGGAGACGTCCTTTGGAAAGCGTGATCCAGTCGGTGAGGATGCCGCGAAACAGCGTGTTCTTTCGACTTTCCGCCTCACCCTCGGCCAGCATGCGTGCGATTTCGTCTACCCGGACCGTGATGATGTCATTTTTGCCGAATGTTCGCATCCTTGGTTCCGGCCGATAGGTCCAACTGGTCGACGGTAGCGTGGCTCCGCCCGAAGCCGGACCGCGGGCAGCAGCGCTGCCATAGGGTGACATTCCCTGTGGTGTTCGTGCCGTTGTTGCCGGCGGTTGTGACATTGCGGCCGGCGGTTGTGACCGGTCTGGGCCGGGCGGAGGGATCGGCGACGCGGCGTTGGGCGACGCGGCATTGGCGGCCCCCGGTGGGCTGCGGTCTGCCGGTGCGGCCGCGGCGACGGGAACGATGGGACCGGCCGTCGACCGCGGGGCGGGTGCGTACAACAGTGAACTCTGTTGCGCATCGACGGTGGGACTGAACTGAAGGGCGAGCGCGATGCCAATCCATCCGACAACCTGCGGCGCGGCGGCGATCGTCGTCGGGATTCGTGCGAAAGAGCGCCGTATTCGATTGCGGTTCATTGGGACGCTCCGGGCGCTCGTGAGATAACTTCCACCAAGCCCGGTTCGACCACCCGGGCGACCACCTTTCGTTTCGGGTCGAGGGTTTCGACCTGGACCAGGTCCATTGCTCCGCCCTCGCCGAGCGATTTCGCGTTCGCTGTGACCGTGATCGCTCCACCGATGACGCGAACCTCGACCAGATCCCCCCGCTTGATCAACACGGGACGACGGACGTCGCCACGTCGAATCGGTTGACCGGCGCGCAACGGGCTGTAGACCTCTTGGCCAACCAGCGCCTCTGGGTCTGTCGCAAAGGCGTCACGCCATTGGCCCGTCGGGACGGGAATGGTGGTCAGGTCGTCGTCGGTGATCCGATGCCCACGACGAAGCGATGAACGACTGGTAACCGCCTGCGGTAGCGCATCGAGACGGATCTGGATCTCCGAGTCGACCGAACCGTCGGCCGTTTTCCCCGTGACCATGACGCGACACAGACCCTCGGAGACCGAGTCGACGAAGCGAACGTCCCGGAGCCGGCGGGCATCGGCGAGTTCGGCTAGCTCGGGCTGATGCGGAGGGACAGTGAATTCGTAACGGTCAGCGACGCCGTGGTCACCCTTGGCGATCGCGGTTTCGATCCAATAGACGAGACGTTTTTGGGTGACCGAATCGAGATCGTGTTCATGCTTGGATGGGCCCTGCTTGGATGGGCCGTGCGCGGCCGCCTGAGTGACCCGGTCACCACCGGCAATGGGGACCGCTGCTGTGGCGGGGGCAGCGTTCGTTTGCGGCTTGGCGGCGGCGACTCGGGCCGTGTCCGGCACGTAGGCGACTTCAATCGATTTCGGACCCTGGATTTCAATCAGAACGGCGGTCGCTTCTGCGGCTCGGATCGCTTCGGCCAACCGCTCCCGGCGAATGATCATCGGCGTTCCGTTGGCGGGGACCAAACCGATCGGGGAGCGACTGAGGCGCCCCCAAGCAGCGAGGTCGGGATCACGCGGTCGTACCACGTCGCGGAGGTAGACAATGGAAGAATCGACCGACACCGGCGACTGGGCCTGGAACGTCCATCGTGTTCGGGCACGGTTGGCCGTGGAGGGTTGGGCCGGCGGGGAGGGTTGGGTCACCGGCGCGACCGGCCCCGGCAACGCGGACTGCGCGTGAAGCCCGGCAAGCTCGGTGCCCAACAGCGGCACGAGCAGGACCCAGGGGACGATCATTCGCATCCGTGCAACCAACGTTGGTGTGATCCTTTGTGCCCTCCTCCGCGGCGCGGAGGAGGGTGGGGAACGGTCAATTTCCGTTTTCAGTTCGACCTGGGCTAGAAGCGTCTCAGGTTGGAAATGTTCTGCATGATCTGGTCGCCCGCTTGGACCGCCTGGCTATTCAGTTCGAATGCCCGCTGGGTGGTGATCAGGTCGATCAATTCTTGCACCGGTTCGACGTTGGACGCCTCCAGGTTTCCTTGTCGCAAGATCCCCAATCCGTCGGTGCCTGGGTCTCCCGGCAGTTCTTGCCCCGAGGCGTCGGTCGGCAGATACATGTTCTCACCGAGCTTGAGCAGACCATCGGGGTTGATGAACTGGGCCATTTGGATTGTGCCGATGTTGTTCAGTTCCGTCTCGCCGGGCGTTCGCACCATGACCTCCCCGTTGTCGCTGATTTGGATCGCGGTGGCGTCTTCGGGGATTGTGATCGGTGGATCGATCAGCCGTCCGGTCTGGGCTGACCCAATCACTAACTGCCCGTCGGCATTGACATCCAGATTCCCGGCCCGGGTGTACATGACGTCGGTCGAGGTGGGGTCGATGACCCGGAGGAAGCCGGGGCCTTGGATCGCAATATCGAGGTCACGACCGGTTTGCTGCAGCGTTCCTTGGCGGTGATCGGTTTGGGTGCTGGTGACCCGCACGCCGAGTCCGACTTGGGTGCCGACGGCGGTGGGCGTTTGGGTCGCGTCGAGAGTGCCCGGGTAAACTTCGGTGCGGTACAGCAGGTCTTCGAAGTTGGCGCGGTCCTTTTTGAAACCTGTCGTATTGATGTTCGACAAGTTATTGGCGATCACATCGAGCTTGGTCTCCATCGCCCCCATGCCGGTGGCGGCGGTGTACAGCGTTTGTACACTCATAGCGTTGTTCCTTCAGGCATTCGAGGGTGGGTGACGGTCACTGCTGCAGAACTCGCCCGATCAATGATCCCAGCACGGTGTCTTGGTTCTTGATCATCTGCACGTTGGCTTCATAAGCGCGGGAGGTTTCGATCAGTTCCATCATCGCGGTGGTGGGGCTGACGGCGGAGCGTTCCAGTGAACCTGCTACTACTTTTCTGTCGACCGGCGGGACAAGGTCAAAGTCGGCCAACGGCTTGAAGAGGTTGTCACCGACTTGCGACAGATCGCCGAGTTGTTTGGGGCGGGCAAGCATGATTTCCCATTCGAATCCGTCCTGCCGCACGCGGCCTTGAGGGTCGATCTGGTAGGGAAGCTCCGGTTCGATCTCGATCGGTTCGCCGTTGGACGCCAATACCTGGTCGCCGGACTGGTTGACCATCCGCCCCTGGGCGTCGAATAAAAACTCTCCTGCCCGAGTCATGAACGACTCCTCCCCCCGCTGGACCACAAAGAACGAATCGGGGTCATGGATCGCGAAGTCGGTCTCCCGTTTCGTAGCCTCGATCGGGCCGACGCCAAATTGGGTCGCCGCCCGGTGAATCGTGGCTCCACCCCCCAGATCGTCGGCCCCGCCCAGTCCAGGCGGCACGTTCCCCGCCTCGATCAACTCGGCAAAGCGGGACTGGACGATCGATTCTTGAGGCTTGTAGCCCGGTGTGTCGACGTTTGCGAGGTTATGGCTCAGGACTTGAAGCCGGTGATTCTGGGCGTGGGCCCCAGAGGCAGAGAGATAGACGCCGTATGGCATGGCAGATCCGTGATGAACCGTGCATCGATCACTTTCCCCCCTTGCGATGTGCACGATTACCGATTGGCGGCCCACGGGCACAAGAGCAGTGACCGAATGGTGGAACGTTCCGTCACACGAAACTCACCATGAGTTCCAACCAACCCCGATGTCTCTGCGACTTCTGCTAGGGGGCAGGTTGGTGCTATGCTTGCCGCTTCATGTTTCGCTTCAATCCGAGAGCCAATACCGAGCGATGGACGATCTCGACCTGCCCCGCCTCGCGGAATACCTGCATCTGACCCCGGACCAAGTCAACAAGATGGCAGTTCGGGGCAAGATTCCAGGCCGCCGGGTCGCCGGTGAATGGCGATTCAGCGAAGCGGAGATCCATCATTGGCTCGAAGATCGGATCGGTGTGAGCGATATCGAGGGGCTGAACGATGTTGAGCGGGTGATTGAACGCTCTTCGACGGTTGAAGTGACGCCCCGTGCGTTGTCCGAATTGTGCGTTCCCGAGACGATCGCGGTCCCGCTCAACGCCCGCACCCGCGGCTCGGTCATCCGTTCGATGTGCGATCTGGCGACAAATAACGGCATGCTGTGGGACGCACCGGCGATGGCCGAAGCGGTTCAGGCTCGCGAACAACTGCACCCCACGGCGTTGGAAAGCGGCGTGGCGCTGTTGCACCCCCGACGGCCCCAAACGTCGATACTGGCCGACTCTGTCATTTCGCTAGGGGTCTGCCGGGCCCCCATCCCGTTCTCCGACGCCGGCCAGCTGACCGATATCTTCTTTCTAATCTGCTCTTACGACGATGCGTCCCACCTGCGTATTCTCGCCAAACTAAGCCGGCTGATCACCGACGCGGGATTGCTGGAGAGCCTGCGGGCGAGTGGTTCAGCGAAGGAGGCATGGGAACACCTGCAGGAAGCGGAGCAGCAGATCGATGGTCAAGGACATTACTAACGCAGCCTCATCCCGACCGGTCCCTGCTGTCCCAGGGACCTTGTTATGGGTCGGCGATCGTACTCTTGACGAGCTCTTTGAGACGTACCGGTTTTGCGAAACGCGGGTTGCCCAGCTGGCGCTGCGGCGCGACCTCTCCGATGCCGTTCGCCGCCCGGCCGCGGCGGTCCGGCGGATTTTGGTCACCCGCACCACCCGGGAGCCGTTGGACGGCTCGCTCCTTCGCGAATTAACGCAGACCTATCCGGCCGCATCTGTCCTGCAGTTACTCGGCCCGCTGTGTGGTGGCGAGGTGACCGGTCGAGATCGGACGAGCGACTGTCATCGAATCCACTGGCACCAAGCCAATCAGTTCGTACCACAGTGGCTGGCTGCCTGCGGAGGGGGGGCCGCCGAGAGCGCCGAGCCGCTGGCCGGTTCCGTGGCGGTGGTTGCTGCGACCGCGACGATCGCGGAGCCGTTGATGGACTTGGCCGCCTCGGCCGGAGTCGTCGCCGTATGGTGTCGACACCCTGACTCGTTTCGTCTGCGGAATGTTGATTCCGTTTGGTGGGATGACTCGGTCACCGGCACCATGGACCGGGACGCATGGCATCAACGCATGATGTCCTTGGGGACGCGGGGAGCGAAACGTCCTGGCCGTCATGCGTGGCTGGTCAATGCACCCAATATCGAGCACTGCCGCACCGCCTATGCGGCGGGCGTGGAGCGAATCCTGACGAAACCCGCTTGCATCGAGCCGCTGCTGGAGATGCTGAACGTTGCGGTGTCGGAGAGGACTGATGAATCGGGTGGGGAAAAGCCCGCTGCCACCGGTGAAAACGAAGCCCACGTGCAAGCGGCGTGATCGATTCGCCTTTTACCGACGACCCCAACGGCCGTTGGGCACATGAACGCGCCTCGCAAGCGAAGACGTATCGAGGGGAGCGTTCTCCACGTTTTCCGACAGTACCCATTCCGACAGTACCCATTCAGACAATACCTAGCTGGACGAACGGTTGACTGGATCGTCGCCGTAGCCGAGACCGGGTCCGGCGAGCTGGCTGGTGGGGATCCGGCCGTC
>CAYWXT010000016.1:0-26280 GCA_964462125.1 uncultured Pirellulaceae bacterium
CTGCGGGGCAAAGGTTGATTCATGTTTCGATGTCCCGATTGTGGCAATCAGCGGTCGACGTTCGCACCCTCCCGCTGGCATCTCCAGCTTGTCTGGATCTGGCTGCTGCGACGACGATGGTGCTGCCTGCACTGCGGCAAGCGATTTACCAGCTTCCTCTGGGCCCACCCGCAGCCGCCAAACTTCGACGCTTATGACGGCAAATGAGCAGCCCAGGCAATTTGGTGAATTTTGTCGGGTGCCGGAATCACAAAACGTCGAATTTTGGCCACTTTTTTCACCATTTTTCTAAAGCCATGCGTAACTTTATGTTGAGGCTTCGCGCGAGACCGGCTCGCGCTGTTCCACGCGGAGGTCAGCGGGACAATGATCGTGGCGGCACCCTGCCGTGATCGATTCCAGACTCCCATGAGCCCCCTGAAACGCTGCACCCGTCATGAGTCACACGTTGAACCCAGCTTCCCAGACGTTTCACCGCCTCCTTGTCGCCGGCGCCCTGCTGGCGGGATCCGCGGCGGCAGCCCCGCACGGGATTGCGCAGACCAACTGCTTCCAACCCGCCTACCGACTCCAGAGCGAAACGGTACTTCAGCCAAAGACGGTCCAGCGTTGGCGGTTGGTCTATGAGACCGAATTTGTCGAGGAGGAAGTGACCACCATGCGGCCGGTGCTCAAAACCCGCACCGAGGAACGGGAGTACCGCGTCGCCAAGCCGGTGACCGAAACCAGCTTCCGCGAGGAAACCTACACCGTCAGCCGCCCGGTCGTCGAAACGTCGTTTCGGGAGGAGGAGGTGACGCAAACGCGCTACGTGACCGAAACGGCTGAGCGGGAGGAACAGGTCACGACCTATCGACCCGTGACGGAAACCGAAAACCGGCAGCGAACACGGACGGTCCAGCGGCCGGTGGTGGAGACCCAGTTTCGCCAACGGCAAACCGTCCGCCAGCGGCCGGTGGTGGAAACGCAGTTCCAAACCCAGCAGCAGACGACACTCCGGCCGGTGACGACGGTGCAGAACCAAACGGTCGATGCGGGCAGATACGAGGCCCAACAAGTCGTCCAACCCGGGCAGGTCCAATACGGGCTGCAGTGGCAACGGCAGGCGTACGCCACCCCCGGCCCCCTGGGACTGTTCGCCCGCGTTCGTGGCGCTCCCGTTTGGGCGCCCCAGGTGACCCCGCCCACCGTGCAAACCCAAATGGTCTATCGACCAAACTTAATCAACCAGCAAGTCTCCCAAACCTCCTACGTCCCAGAAACGACACAGACCCAGGTCCCGGTTCAGGTCCAGCGGATGGAGTCGGAGGTGGTAACCGAAAATGTCCCGGTTCAGGTCCAGCGGATGGAGACCGAAGTCGTGACCGAGAACGTGCCGGTCCAGACCACGCGGATGGTCCCCACGACCGAAACTCGCAAAGTCCCCTACACCGTGCAACGTCCGGTGACCGAAACGACCACCCGCAAGGTCCCGGTTCAAGAAACACGCTGGGTCACCGAAGAAAAAGTCCGGCGGGTCCCGGTACAAACGACCCGAATGACCTACGAAACACGACGCGAGCCGGTCACCGTCCAGTTCTACGAGCAAGAAGAGGTCACCCGGAAGGTTCGCCGACCGGTACGCCGCGCGAAATGGGTCCCCTATACCGAAACTGTCCACGTCCCGCGCCGTGTCGTGCAGCGATCCCCGCTCTCCTACGCCGATCCCTTCAGCCCAGCGATCGTTAGCGGCCAGTCGTCGTTCTCCGATGCCGCGCCGGTGGACCCCCCCGAACTCCCGGAATCGCCCAGCGATCAAACGACCCGCATGTCACCGCCGGAGGAGGATGAGCAGGAGGAGGACGGCGACGACGAACAGGATTCGCCGCAAACACGACTGCAGAGAATCGAGTCCAGGCCGATCGATGACGATAACGGCGGCAACGGGAATGGTAATGGCAACGGTCTGGAGGGATCCTCCCGCCGTGAGACAACTCAGCCGCCGGAACCAGAGCAGCCCGGAAACACTCGACTGACCGACCCGCGGGACGGACAAGAGCTGCCACAGCCCACCCTGAACGGAGACGGCATCAACGCCACCGAGGCTGGCTGGCGGGTTCGCTGGAACCCAATCTACGCCCCCAAGAAAGCGTAGGCTTCGCATCACAAATCGGATCGCGCGCCCCTTACCGCTTTACCGTTGGCCTTACCGCTTTACCGTTGGCCTTACCGCTTTACCGTTGGCCTTACCGCTTTACCGTTGGCTCTGGGCGGCCGTGTCGAACTCGACGGTCGTCACCCCCCGAGCACCGCTGGGTAGCCGTCCCGTGACGTTGACTTCGGTGATCCGGTAGCGGCCCGGAACAAATCGCTGATTGCTCTTGGTGGCGAACACGCTTTGCGGCACCACGATCGATTGCCCGACGTCGAGGGGCGAATCGCGATAGAGGAAATACTGGCCGTTCAAATCGGCGGTCAAGTTAGGAATCGGGGCCTCGGCGAGGTTCTCAATCACAACCACCTCCGTCAGCACGGCGCCCTGTCCATCGGCTGTTTCGACCGGGCGGCGGTCGAGCAAGACGCGAACGGGAAGGGGCCGATCAGCGGCCCGACCAAAAAACGCCGCATACACGCTCAGCGCCGTCAGTGGGACGAGGCAGGTGGCCAACAGAGCCAACGTCAGCCCCCATCGGGAGAGTTTCGGAGCCGGGGCGATACTCCGGGGCGGCTGGTGGACAAGAGGCTTCTCAGTGGTGCTCATCGGCCGGGATAACATTGGAAAAGTGGCCCAAAAAAACCGGTGAGCCGACCTGGGAAGGCCGACCCACCGGTTGATGGATGGTTATGACTGCACGGCGGCAAAATCGGAGCCGCTGGGAGAAACGCGCAGATCTCAGCGTGCTACTGCACAAGCCTTTGGGTGATCTAGGCGAACCCGAATAATGATCCCTCTGCCGGAAAGAACAGTCAAAACCGCGTGGGCATGCTTCCAGCCCACAATGTCCATCTTAGAGCGCCCAAGGCGGTCAGCAAGGTAGTTCGACCGAAGAACTCGCGGAAGATCAATCGAACTTGCCGAAATCCGAAGTTCCTAACGCCACAGCCACTGCCGAAATCCTTCCACGACCACCGCCTGTTGATCGATCCCCCGCCACAGAAGCAATCCAGCAAGGACGGTTGCCAGCAGCAACATCGCGCTGCCCCGCCGCGGGACCGGCCGTGGGGAGACCGCGACTTCTTGCCGCAGCACGCCCAACAACTCGGACCAAAACTTGGGCGGGCACATCCGCTCGAACGCCAGCACCTCCGCGTGGTCGACCCCCCGGTGCCCATCGATCCGCAGGTGCATTCCCAACCCCGGCAGGGTGACCTGGAGGTTCCCCGGATCCCCGCTCGCCTCGGGATCCAGACGCCGGGCGGCCCGGAGCAGCGGGGGAAACATCTCCTCCGCCGAGCGGCCATAGACGACCAGACGGCCCCGGACAGTCAGCGCCACCAAGGCGACGCAAAGGGCATAAAACATCGACAGCCAAATCCAAATGATCGGGCCAAAGACCGTTGCCGCCGCCGTGGGGAAAAACAACTCCGCCGGCCCAATCGCAATCAAGCCCGCGATCGCGACCCCCATCGCCGCGACATCCCGTCCACCGGTCGTGATCAACGAACGACCCGACACGCGGATCGCAGCGATCACTCCCAAGTAGCTGATCAGCGGCACAGCAGCGAGTAGCAGGGAGAAAGGGGGCGGCAATATTTCGTAAAGAAGCCGCAACAAGGGGGCCATGGTCGGGTTCACAAGCGATGGATGTTCGTGCTGCAAAATAGCCTAACAGATCCAAGAAATCTCGGGACCCTCACGAATGTCACACGCACTGTGCCGACGGCTCGGGAACCAGGGGAGCGTCCGCCCCGCTCGGGAACCGCTACGAATCCTGCGGCGGTGCGACAGAGAGTTTCCCAGCATGCCTCGCCGGCAGCGGCACTGCGGTAGCCAGGGTGACAATCGTCATCCCCGGGGCGGGCGTCAACACGTCATCGACCGCATTGACCAACATCCGCCCATCCTCGGTCACAGCGCACAGCAAATGCGAGCGATCGCCGTTCTTGACGAGAAAATCGCGGTAGGTGAACGAGTCACTCAGCCGTGTTGATTTGAATTTCGCTCCGGCGTCGTGAAGTTCCTCGATCAGGGAGAACGTCAGCCCTTCGCCGAAAAGCTCACGTCCCATCAGGTTCTTGGTCAGCGCCCGCTGGGTTTGCCCGGTGCGGGCTCGAAAGGTCAGTTGATACAACCGCGAGCGTTCGAACAGTCCCCGGCTTTCACGGAGTGCCAACGAGTTGACCTCGTCGTTTGGTGTCATGGCCATCAGACGACCGATCCCACTCAGGTTCAGTTCCTCCCGAGCATGCTCATTGAGAATGTTTGCACAGACAGCATTCAGCCCCGCCATGTTGGCCTGAGACACCTTGTTGTAGTTGCTGTCGACAAGTAGCACCGGGACGTTCAACGAGTGGAGTTCGGCGGCAAAATCGCGGACCCAGCGGTCCGCCCCTGCGATCAGGACCCCCTGAGTCCCCTGCTCGGCAAGCCCCAACAGCTTGGCCAACGGCGAGGCGGCGATACCGTAGATCGTCACTGTTCCGACAATGACCAAAAAGGTGACCGTCCCGAGTTGGTCGGCTCCCGGCATCGCGATGCCGTTGACGCGTTGTTCCAGTTCAAGTGCGAACACACTGCTCACCGCCGCGGCAATGATCCCCCGGGGAGCCAACCCAGCGATGAAGGCCTGCTCGCGAATCGTCAGGGCCGTACCGGCCAGGGAGACAAAGACCGAGAGGGGGCGAATGACAAAGATCAACAACCCCAGAAAGACGAGTCCCGGAATGCCGATCGCGATCACATCAGCGATCTCCACCCGCGAGCCCAACACCACGAACAGGCAGCCGATCAAAAGCGTGCGGAGGTTCTCCTTCAACTCGATGATATGTTCGACTTCGGAGTGCTTCTGATTGGCAAGCCAAATCCCAAACACGGTGACGGTGATCAGTCCCGACTCGTTGGCCATCTGGTCACTGATCGCGAACAACATCAGGGCCATCGACAATACCACGACGCCATGGAGATGATCCGGGACCCAAAACCTCCGAAACGCCCACGTCATCACCCAGCCGGCGGCGACTCCGATCCCGAGTCCGACCGTGGTGGTGTAGGACAAAATCTTGATCGCTCCAACCACACTCGCATCCTGGGCGTGAAGGATGGCCTGCTCGAACACCAGCACCGCCAGCACCGCGCCGACCGGGTCGATCACGATCCCTTCCCACTTCAGAGTCGACGCCACGCGACGACTGGGACGCACTTGGCGGAGCAGCGGCCCGATCACCGTCGGACCGGTCACGACCAGGATGGCACCGAGCAACAGGCTCAGCCGCCAGGGAAACTCCAGCACCAAATGGGCCGCCACGGTCGCTCCCACCCAGGTGATCAAGGCACCGCCGGTGACCAGTCGCAGGGCCGCCGCGCCCGACTCGCGGAGCTCGCGAAGTTTGAGCGAGAGCCCCCCCTCAAACATGATCACGGCGACCGAGAGGGCAACCAGCGGAAACAGGATCCGCGGCCCCGCCGTGGAGCCGCCCCCGGTCAACTCCGCCAGAAATTCATCGGGGCGGATGAACTGGCCCAACCCCAGTCCAAACAGCAGCAGGACCAAAATCGCTGGCAATCCCGTTCGCCATGCCAACCATTGCGCCAGCCCTCCCAGGGTCGGCACCAGCGCGAGATAGAGCATCAGGTCCATACGAAGCCACTCGGGATCCATTGTTGTCGGCCGCCGAACACACCCTCGCCATCAACTCCCCCTACCGGCGCGCCAGCGGCATTGTGGTGACGCAGACTCACAATGACCAGCGGGCGGAGATCATCGCTACAACCGTTACCACCGTCCCCCAAGAGGTTCCGGTCTCGGAACGCAGCAATGTTTCAGCGCGCCTGGGGCGTTGATCGGTCGCAAGGTTGCTCTAGCGGAGCGAAACTTCCCCCAGCCCCCCGGGCTGATCGACCTTCGATGGCACCTCAAAATCCGATGACGACCGATCAAGAACTTCCCGTCGACGTTTTTTTCTCCGAATCCAACGGCGACGCGGCGATCGTTCCCGCCCCGACAACGCCCTCCTCCGACGCGATCATTGAACGCATCGACGCCACACTCGACCTGCTCGCCGACGCCACATCGGCGGCCGAGGAAGTTCGCGCCGCAGGGATCTATGATGTGACCATCGTCGTCCCCGTCTACAACGAACGAGACACCCTGCCCGAAGTTCTCGACCGGATCGAGGAGGTGATGCCTCCGTCGACCGAGGTGATTGTCGTTGATGACGGAAGCACCGACGGCACAGGGCACTACCTGCGGAGCCTCACCCCGCACGATGCGCGCAAGGTGATTGTCCGCCGCCAAAACTACGGCAAGGGCTCTGCGATCCGATTGGCGGTCCGCCACAGCCGCGGGCGGGTCGTCGCAATCCAGGACGCCGACCTCGAGTACGACCCCGCCGACCTGCTGGGCGCCATCTGGCCGATCCTGGAAGGGGACGCGGACGTCGTCTATGGCTCCCGCTACCGGCGGCGGGGCCAGGATCCGTCGATGCTGCACCGGCTCGGCAATTGGGGCCTGACCCGGCTCAGCAATGCCCTCAGTGGATTGCAGCTGACCGACATGGAAACCTGTCAAAAAGCCTTTCGTGGTGACCTGCTCCGCTCGATCCGTTTACAGGAACCGCGTTTCGGATTCGAACCGGAAATCACGGCCAAGATCGCAGCCCTGGGCGTGACGGTCATGGAAGTCCCGGTCAGCTACGAACCCCGCGGTTACCAGCAGGGCAAAAAGATCGGTTGCACCGACGCTCTCGACGCGGTCGCCTGCATGTGGAAGTACCGGCGAGGCTAACCCGGCAGCGACCGACGAAACCTCGCCGGTTCCATCGACGGCAACTCCCCGCCGTGAATCTCCTGATACTGGCGGCGCTCGATCGCATCGGCGTAGAACCGCAGCCAGGTCTCAGTGTCTTCCACACACCGCCACTCCAAGCACTTCCCAGGCAGATCAATCTTCTTTTCACAACTGGGAAGAATGTCGCGGTAGATCACTCGATACAGTTCGCGGTGGGACAAGTGGTCGGTGAACCGCAGCACGATCCGCTGGGAATAAAGGCGGTCGATCGTCCACCACAACCAGCGGTGGAGCTGGTCGTCGCTCAGCGTTTCGGGAGGGGGGAGTTCGAGCCGCGGCGTGAACCAACTCGCGATCGCCAAGGCTGGCGCCCGCTCCCAAGCCAGCATCGAGGCCAGGTACTCGTTCTCTTTCCGCAACGGCATCCGCTGCGTCGTCGGGTCGTCGATCGACTCGTCACGATACGGTTCCAATTCGTCCCGCAACCGCGCGTTGGCCAACATCAAATCGACCTCGTCGATCACCGGTTGGCCGGTCTCGCTCATGTCCATCTTTGTTTCGCGCCTCGGTAGCATTCGGTCCCTCAATGGTTCCCGTGATCTCGCTGAGTCAAACCGCCGGTGCAGCGGCCGGCGACCACGTCGGTCTCTACGGTCTTTAGGCTATCCGTTACCGGTCGCCACTCAAGGTCGAACTGAAGCGATCCCGGCGATTGGGGCCAAATTCGCCGGACCCCGGCTCCCACGACCGTTACGAGCGGAACCCTTTATCAAGGATTCAGGCAAAGCTCAGCAATTTTCGCCAACCAATTCGCGATACAGTCGTGCGTGGGCGTCGACCATCGCGGTGATCGAGAACTCGGATTCGATCCGCTGCTGAGCCGCCGCCCCCAGCGCCTCGGCCCGCTGGGGCGATTCCAGCAGCCGCGCTGTCTGCCGGGCGAAGTCCGCACTGTCACCGACGCTAACCAGTACCCCGGTCTCCCCAGTGACAACCAGATCCCGGTTGCCGGGAATATCCGAGGCAATGACCGGTACCCCCGCTCGCATCGCCTCCATCACCGCATTGCTCTGCCCCTCGTAGTCGCTGGCGATCCAAAACGCCTCGGCGTGCGGCAACAGCGCCGGGACGTCGTCCCGGACGCCGGCAAAGCGAACCCGCTCTGGCGTCGTGACCGCGTCGCGATGGCGGAGCAGTTCGCCGCGCTGAGGCCCGTCACCGATGATCACCAGACTCACCCGCTCGCAAATCGTCGCAAGCAGCTCAGCGGCCCAGATCAGATCGCGATAGCGTTTCTGCGGCCATAGCCGACCGACGGCCAAGATCAGCCGCCGGTCATGGTCAAACCCCAACCGCCGCAATGCCTCCTCCCGCGAGAGCGCCGGTGCCGGTGCCGGCTCGATCCCGTTGGGAATCACCCGGAATAGTTCCGGCGCGAGCCCGTGAGCCGCGTAGAAATCCCGAACACCGCTGCTGTTCGTCGTGATCGCTTCGGTGAAGCGGGCCAGACGGCGGTCGATGCCGAAATGCAGCGCCGTCTTCCAACGGTCGACACAACGTTCACTCGCCAAAATATGCGGCACCCCGGCCGTACGAGCAGCCACGCGCCCGAAACTGTTGGCCGCAAATAGCCAGGTATGAACGAAATCGGGTCGGGTTTCACGGAGATGACCGCGGAGCCGCCACAACGCCCCAGGGTCAAGCTTGAACCGCTTACCGATCAAGACCAACGGGACACCGGCTTCACGCAGTCGATCGCCCAGCGGCCCGTCGCGCGTCAGCAAAACGACGCTCACGTCAAACTCATCTCGCGGCAGGTGTTCGGCCAGCAAACACAACTGGTTTTCCGCCCCGCCGCGGTCCATCGTGGGGATGATCAACGACACACGAATCGTCATGAGGCGGCCTCGCTCGAAGGACGAGATCGTGACTCACCCCCGCGACGGGAAAGCTCCTCGAACAGCCGGGCGTGAGCCTCAATCGTATCACTCAGCGGATGGGTGCGGACAAGCGCTCGCCTCAATGCCGCGGCAGCTCGCCGCCGCGCGGGCAATTGTTCCAACGCACGCCGGATGGCGAGCCGCAGCGATTTCCCAGAACAGCTCGCGTACCATCCGATGTCTCCGTCCAGTTCCGAACCCGATGGAACCTGGATCGCATCCCGCACCAACGGGTCGTCAAGCATCACCAAGGGCAACTCCGCCTCAACCGCTGAGGGAACGAAAAAATCCAAACCCTCATGGTCGGTTTGGACGTACAGATCGGCCGCGACAAGCACATCCTGCCAATCGACAAACGAACCTGGCATCGCGATCGACGCCCGTACCCCATCAGCACGCAGGTTCGAATACATCGTCTCGCGGTTCGGCCCGTCGCCAAGGAACCACACCCGCAGATCGGGAAACCGTCGCACCAGATACGGCAGACTCTCGGCGAGCAGGTTCATCCCCGCCGCCGGCGCCATGCGACCGATGCAGAAGATCACCGGAGTGTTCTCCGAGGTCGCTAGATCGCCGTTGGCCGTCACCAATGCCCTCCTCGCCGCTGCGCGGGTTCCCGGTGTTCGCACCACCCCAGAGGCAAACCCGCGGTCGATCCGCACCACCTGCGACGCCGCGAATCCCTCGCTCAGCAACGCCCGGTGGCCCGCCGCGGTCGCAACGATCAACCGATCAGCCGAACGGGCAAAGGCATGCACGCGACGGGACGCACGAGACACCGGCCACCACGCCATATCGCTCAGTTCCCCCCAGCCTCCCAGCCGTAACGCCGTTGGTCGCTGCAGACTCCGGCCGGCATCGACCACCGCCATCGCCTCCTCCCGAACCGCATCGCAGTACATCACGTCGTACTCCGCCCCCCGCTCGCGCAGCCAATGCGTCAGGTGCCGCACATATCGTCCCATCGACCATTCGCTACGCGGCGCCGCCGCCGGTCGGTGCACCGGGATCTCCCGCAGCTTCATCGTTTGCGGCCAAGAAGCCGCGTAGCGTGGCGTCAGGATCTCGACGTTCACACCCCGGCGGTGCAGTCCCAACGCGAGCTGGAACAGGGCGCCGGCGGAATCGTGAGAACCGTGCGGCCAGAGATGTCGACCGACCAACAGCACGCGAAGTTGACTCACCGCTCGCTGTCCACCGTTGTCGCTGCGATGTCCGACGGCTCCAGCACCGCCAAGTAAGGCAGGTTGCGGTACATGTCCCGATAATCCAAACCGTAGCCGACCACGAATTCGTCCGGAACTTCAAACGCTACAAAATCGGGACGCAGCTCGACCGAATGCTTCCGACGCTTGCGAAGCAGGACCGAAGTTTTCACCGAGTGGGCGCCGAGCTCTGCCATCATTCGAGTCAGCCTGGCAAGCGTCCGGCCGGTGTCGAAGATGTCGTCGACCAAAAGCACGTCTCGATCCCGAACGTCAATCATCATCGCCGCATCCACCTGCAACTCTCCCGAAGTCGTCCCCCCACGATAACTCGACGCCTGAATCACCCCCACCCGTTGCGGCATCAGTCACCGGGAGACGCCGCGGGAATCTTCATCCACGGGCGTCAAACTGGGGTGTTTGGGAATCACGTGCGTGTCGTCCGAGATGAACCGAATCGCCGGGGCGCTTTGAGCCGAAAAAACACGAGCCACCCAAATCTTCGCCGATGCGCGGGCCGAAGGAAACCTCTGATCACCCGCGCAACCCATCACGCCAAGCCAGACCGATCGGATGACCAACTCACAGCGTCTCGCCACCGTTCGCCGCTGCCTCACGAATTGGCTCGCCCAAAACGCAACGCCCCAACACCCGATCGGGCAATACCAAGCGGGCCAGGATGCCGAACGATCGGTCGCTCACGGCACTTCCCTGTTGGCCAGCCTAGAGACGGAGGGCCCCGTGACGGAGGGCCCCGTGACGGAGGGCCCCGTGACGGAGGGCCCCGTCGTTCTCCCCGGCCCCGGTCGGCCACCGTTCCAAGAATCGATTCTGATTTGCGACGGCTTCTATTGCGGCCGCCGCTTGGACGCTGGTGACTACACCGCGGTATGGTTCCTGGAAGAGGACGAGCTGAAGATCTCCGATGCGTTCGGTGACCTGAAATGTGTCCTCCGGGGAAGCGAGATCGCGGCGCTGGCCGAGGAGTCGCCGGCCGAGGCGGAACGGGGCTTCCCGGCGCGTCGCGCCGCCTGAGGCGTGGCCCGCAAGCTTTGCCCCCACGGCGCAGGCGACGCCCGCTGCACGGAATTCCACGTGCCAGCGAGAATCATTGGGGCGCCGCCGGTGAATCTGACGATAGACCGACTTGTGATCGGGTGCCGGGACGGGCAGCCGGTATCGCTTCATCAACGACGGGATGCCAGTGACAGCTTCGCTGAAGATTTACGACGGTCACCGCCGCCATGCCACCAGCAGTTTGCGGATCGGTCGCCGGTTGGACCAGTATCGCTTGCAGAGCCGACTCGGAGAGGGTGGCTTTGCGACCGTCTATGCAGCGTTTGATACGGTGCAACAACGCCAGGTTGCCATCAAGATTCCCGATGGGCGGTACGTCGCCAACACGCAGACACTCGACGACGTCTGGCGCGAGGTCCGGATCATGGGTTCGCTCCAGCACTCCAACATTCTCCCACTCGACGACGCCCGGCTGATCGATGGCCATTTCGTCATGGTGTTTCCCCTCGGCGAGGAGACGCTTGCGGATCGACTTTGCCGGCGTCTGTCACGGAGCACCGCGGTTGACTTTGCCTGCCAGATGATTGCGGCGGTCGCCCACGCCCACGGCCAATCGGTGCTGCACCGTGACATCAAGCCAGAGAATTTTATCCTGTTCCCCGCCAACAAACTCTGCCTAACCGACTTCGGCTTGGCACGCATCGAACGCGGTCGGCATGACGAATCGGCCTCGGGCACGCTCGGATTCATCGCCCCGGAACAGGCGATGGGGCGGCCCTCGTTCCGCAGCGACGTTTTTTCTCTTGGGTTGGTGATCTATCGAATGTTGGCCGGTGAGCTTCCCGAATACCCCTTCGAACCGCCATTGCCCGGGTTCAATCGCCTCCGCCGGGGCCTGTCGCGAGATTTCGTCTCCTTGATTCGCAAGGCGATCGATCCGACCCCCAGTCGCCGGTTTCGCGACGCGGCCGCGATGAACAACGCCCTGCAGCGAATCCGATCGCTAACCAGCGAAGCGGGGAGTCCCCGCTCCACCCCCGCCACCGGACGCCGCAGCAAGCGGCATGCCGCTTGAAAAGCACCTCCGGTGCGCCGTCGCCCAGGCTGCCAGCCTGCATCTCCCCGCTCGAGCCGTATCGATCTCTGCTAACATTTCCTTTCCCTGCGAAATGCTGGTCGCGGTTTCGTTCAAGGAGTGATCGATGCGCGGCGCCGCAATCCTCCCTTCGTCCTTGACCGAAAGAGACATGGAAATTTTTCGCCTCCCACCGATCGCCACCCTCACGCTGCTGCTGGCAGTCGCCGCCCCCGCTTGGTCCGCCGAGCCGGAGGAGCCGCGTGTGATCAGCCAGTTGCTGTTCGGATCGTGTGTCCGGCAAGATCAACCCGTCCCGATCTTTCGGACGATGTTGCAGGACGATCCGCAATTGCTGGTCTTTTTGGGTGACAACATCTACGCGGACACCTCGGACATGGCGGTCATGCAGGCCAAGTACGACACGCTCGCTGCCAATGACAACTTTCGCGCCCTTCGCGCGGCCTGCCCAATTCTCGCCACGTGGGATGATCACGATTACGGTCAGAACGACGCTGGAGCGGATTTCGCTCCGCGCGCCGAGGCCGAACAATGGTTTCTCGATTTTTGGGAGGTTCCCGAACAGTCGCCTCGACGCGCCCGTCCCGGCGTCTATGGTGCCCGGCGATTTGGGCCTCCGGGAAAACGCCTGCAGGTGATTTTGCTCGACACACGCTACTTCCGTTCGCCGCTGGCCCAGGGCGAACGACGCGTCGGTGGCCCCTACGTCCCGGATGATGATTCGGACAAGACGATGCTGGGCGAAGACCAGTGGCGATGGCTCGAGGCTCAACTCCAAATGCCAGCTGAACTCCGGCTGATCGCTTCGAGCATCCAATGTGTCGCGGATGCCGCCGGTCAGGAAACGTGGTCCAATCTCCCCACCGAACGGAAACGGCTCTTTCAGCTGATCGAGCAAACCGGCGCCGGCGGTGTCCTGATCCTCAGCGGCGATCGCCATTGGGCAGAACTTTCGGTCGCGAACGACGAGGTCGGCTATCCGCTGTACGACCTGACCTCCAGCAGTTTCAACCAGGCTCACCCTCGCGGAACGCCCACCGACAATCGCTTTCGGGCCATCGACCCAACGTATCACAGCGAGAACTATGGAGCGATTTCCATCGATTGGGAGCATGCCGACCCGGAAATCGTGATGGAGATTCGCGATTTACAGGGGGAGGTTCAGATCGAAAAACGCCTTGATCTTAGCGAGCTTCAACCTGACAAGAAACGGGAAGACTGAGCAGCGACAGTCGACGTCTTTTGTTCCGGGCAACGACCAAATCGCTTCGCTCACGAAGCGATCCATCTCGTTCCAACGCACCTCAGTGCCGGCGACAAGGTCAAAGGGGGGAGGCAGCGCCGTTCGGTCGCTGCGACCTGCGAAGCTGCCTCAGGGGTGGGCGACGCCGAGGGATTCGCTGGCGCCGGCGAGGAAGTCTTTCGTGTCGGTCCGCTTGATCTGGACCTCTGCCAGTTCGCCTTCGCCGATGCTGCGGGCGTCACTGATCTGACAGGCGACCAGTTCGTTGGGAGTCAGGCCTGAGAGCACCTCGGCGCGGTGGCCATCGTTCTGGCCGATCCAGACTGGCACTTTGGTGAGCCGCCCGTCTCGGACGACGTAGAGATCACCCCGGCTGTTCTCGGTGCCCACCGCGACGCTGGCCGCCGGCACGGTCACGCTTTCCGCCGGCGGCGGGGAGTGGAGGGTCACCGATCCGTACATGCCGTCGATGAGCCGTCCGTCGTCGTTCGGCAGGTCGACCTCGACGCGCATCGTCCGTGTCTTGCGATCCTGGAAGCGGGCGACCCGTGCCACTTTCCCTTCGAAGACTTCACCGTGCAGGGCATCGATCCGGACTTCGGCGCGATCCTCGGGATTGATATAGGGCACGAACCGGTCGGGGACGGAGACGACGACCTTCATCTGATCGGTCCGCGAGACTTTGAACATCGGCTGGCTGCCTCCCTCAGCAGCGGATTGTACAAAGTTGCCTGGGTCGACATTCCGCTGGGTGACGACGCCTGAAAAGGGCGAGGTGATATTGCAGTAGCGGAGCATGATTTCGGCGTGCTCCACCTCCGAGGCGGCGACTGCCACGGCGGCGTGGGCGGTGGAACACTCGGCCTCGGCCAGCTCCACGCGGGGGCCAACTTCTTCCCAGCGGGCCTTGGCGACGCGAACGGCCTGGCGCGCCCGCTGTTCGGCCGATCGGGCGATCTCCAACAGGTGCCGCTTTTCGTCCAGCAATTTCTCCTCAATCGCCCCTTGCCGGACGAGCTGGTCCAGACGCTTCGTTTCCTTTTCGTACAGCCGGCGTTCGAGGACGTGCTGCTGAATCTTCGATTCCGCCTCGCTGACAACCGCCTCGGCTGTTTCCTGCTCACCCTGCATGACATTGAGTCGGGCATCACACTCCCGCGCCTCCCCGCGAGCCTGCTCCAGCAGACTCTTGCGGCGCTGGAGCTCTTGAGCCAGTTCGGGGACATCGAGTTCGGCCAGCGGTTCGCCCGCTTCGACCTCCGCACCGATATCCACGTGAATCGCCTGCAGGTACCCCGACACCTTGGCGAAGACATCAGCCGCTTCGGCCGCCTCGACCGAGCCGGTTTGGACGATCCGTCGTGCGAGCCCGCCCGCGGCCGGATGAGCCACGCAGAGTTGCTTTGGAGCCGTGAGGGAATCGAGTCGCTCAGCCTGCGATTGCCCGGAGCGCTCGACGCGCAACGTCGTGTCGGCCGTCTTCGCGTCCGAGTCGGGCGCTCCACCCAGTCCGAGGGTAAGGCCCCCGGCGGCGACGCTCAAAAGTAGCGGGCCGGTGACCCAAAGCCGCCGCGCGCTTTTGGTTGCAGGGGACTTGGTTGCAGGGGAGTTCTTGGATACGGAGGAAACGCGGTCTGTGGTAGGTCGATGAGCAGGCGTCAAAAGCGATCACTCCTTCGCGGTCTCCTCAAGCGAAACCGCGCACAGTGTGGGGAGGAAATGGGAGGCCCTGTCTGGGGATGAGAACGCGACACAGCGGGCAACTCGGGCTAGGCTCCTGATCGGAATCTACGTCGCAAGGTCGCCGTGGCAAACGAGTTCCGCCCAATTCTCAAAATCAACAGTCCGAACCCCTCCAACTTTCGGCATTGCTCTTGGTATTCCTTCAAGAAATCTACAAAATGCCACCCCCTCGGCCCGGTTCAAAAATCCGGTTTGCTCTCATGCCCACCCCCTTCCCGCAATGCCGGGAAAAGGGGGCAGAAGCCGTCCTCGCGACCGATTCTGCATATTCAAACAGGGCCTACAGTTGAGAGGCCTCTCGAGGACACCTGCCTCCAACATCCCCACCCCGGCCCAGAACGGTCTGCACCCGCCATGAAAGCATTGATCCGCGCATCGATTCGACACCCGATCACCGTGGTGGTGATGGTCTTGGTGCTGGTTGTGCTCGGCGGGCTTGCGGCAACGGCGATCCCGGTGGACATCCTCCCGGTCAATCGCAGCGCCGCGGTCCAAACCCTCACCTTCTACGGCGGGATGCCGGCGGAGTCGGTGGCCAAGAGCATCACCAGCCGGATCGAGCGTCAGACGGGTCAGGCGGCTGGTCGGCGGCGGCAGGAATCGCGTTCGATCGTCGGCGCCAGCATTGTCCGCAACTACTTCCGCGACGGCGTCGATCTGAACAGCGCCTTGGCCCAGGTGAATTCGTTGGCGACGGCCGCTTACAAGAACATGCCGCCGGGGACCGACCCGCCGGTGATTCTCCCCTTCGATCCCACCGGCACGACGCCGGCCTGTGTCATCGCCTTGGACAGCGAGACCGAGACGGAGGAAACGCTGTATGAGGTCGGCCGATTCGAGGTCCGCAACATGATCATGGGGCTGCCGGGAGCGAACGCCCCGTCGATTCACGGGGGCCGGCGGCGAGCGATTCTGGCCTACCTGAACCGGCATCAGCTAGAGGCTCGCCAGCTTTCGCCGTTGGACGTGATGGACGCCATCGACCAGTACAACTTGTTCCTTCCCACCGGAGACGTCCGGTTCGGCGACGTCAACTACTCGCTCGATTCCAGCGCCATGATCGACCGGGTCGAGGACATGGGCGCCATTCCGCTGGCAACGCAGGACGGGCAGGTGACGTTTCTCCGCGACGTGGCCCAACCGACCGACAGCAGCACGGTGCAGACGAGCCTGGTACGGGTCAACGGTCGCCGCCAGACCTACATCCCGGTCTTCCGCCAGGCCGGCGCCAGCACACTGGCGGTCGTGGCAAACCTCCGCGCGTCGCTGGACGACATGGCAAAACGGCTCAGCCGCGACGGGATCGCCCTGCGCCTGGTGATGGACCAGTCGGTCTATGTGCGCCAGGCGATCAACGTGCTGATCGAAGAGGGGGTGCTGGGGGCGCTGATGTGTTCGCTGGTCATCCTGGTCTTCCTGGGCAGTGTGCGGATGACGTTCATCGCGGTGTTGACAATCCCGCTCGCGGTGCTCGCTGCGGTCGCGGGACTTTACGCCACCGACCAAACGATCAACGTGATGACGCTGGCCGGCTTGGCGCTGGCGATCGGTCCGTTGGTCGACCTGTCGGTCATCTGCTTGGAGAACACACACCGCCACATGGGGCTGTGCGGGAATCCCCGCCGAGCAGCCCAGCTGGGGACTCAGGAAGTTGCCCTGCCGGCGCTGGTCGCCACCTGCTGTACCCTGCTGGTCCTCTCGCCCCTGGCGTTCATTCCCGATCTGGGCCAGTTCCTGTTCCTGCCGATGGCGTTGGCGGTCGGGTTTGCCATGATCGCGGCTTATCTCCTCTCCCAGACTCTAGTGCCGGTCTGCTGCGCCGCCTGGCTCAAGCCGCACGCGGCGGGTCCGACGACCGGCCTTGAAGATGGCTCCAGCGATGCAGCGTTCTCAGGGCACACAGCTTTCTCGGACGATGCGGGGCGTTTTGAAACTGAGGCAGCGGCGTGCTCGCAATGGGAGCGTCTTTTGGCTGGGTGGGAAGTCACACTGCAGCGGCTGAACGGGGCGTATGCGGCGACACTGGACATGATGTTGCGGCACCGGCTGGCCGTGGTCGTCCTGGCCGTGACGTTCCTCGTTTCCACCCTTCTCGCCTGGGGGCCCCAACTGCGGCGAGAACTCTTTCCGGAAGTCGACTCTGGGGCTTTCGAGATGACGGTTCGTGCCGAGAGCGGCACGGCGCTGCACGTCACCGAGCAGCGGATTGCGGAGGTCGAGGAGGTGATCGATGAGAGCGTCGGTGACGACCTGGAGTTGGTCATTTCCGAAGCGGGCGTGGTCGCCGGTTGGGTTGCCGCCTACACGCCCAACGCCGGCACGATGGACGGGGTGCTGAAAGTCCAATTGGTTTCCGACCGCCGCGAGAGTGCGCAGAGGCATGTACGGCGGCTGCGTGAGACGTTGTCGTCCGATCCCCGATTCTCCGATTTGGAATTCGGTTTCGAAACCGGCGGCCTGATCCGCTCGGCGATGAACGATGGCAAAGCGACGCCCATCAACGTCCAAATGACTGGCCGCGACCGGCAGGCTCTGCAGAAGATCGCCGAAGAATTGAAACGCGATGTTGCCGCCGTCGATGGCGTCGTCGATCCGCGAGTGTTGCAGCGATCTGACTATCCCCAATACATGATCGAAGTCGATCGCACCAAGGCAGCCGACCTCGGCTTGAGCTTGCCTTACGTGATCAAGAACGTGGTCGCGGCGCTCAGTGGCAGCATCCAGTTTCACAAGCAGAACTTCTACATCGACCCGGAGACATTCAACCAGTACTTCGTCGGTGTGCAATATCCGGAGCAGTCGATCGAGTCACTCCAGACGCTGTTGGACGTGCCGCTGACCAGTCCGACGCAGCGTCAGCCGGTTCCCTTACGCAACCTGGTGACGCTGCATCATTCAACGATTCCGACCGAGGTCGTCCATCACGACGTGCGGCCGACGATCGAACTGGTGATGTCGGTCGAAGGCCGCGGGCTGGGCCAGGCTGCCGAAGAGGTCGGCCGCGTGTTAGACCGGTACGGGCAACGCCAAGCCGACGGCTCGTGGGTTCCCTTTGCGCCGCAGGAATCGGACCAGACCGCTGGCGGGCCGCGGCCAACGCTCGCTGGAAGCCAAATCGTGCTCAGCGGCGAGTACTCCCGAATGCAGGAACTGTTCCGGAACCTGGGAGCCGGCCTGCTCCTCTCAGCACTGCTCACCTACCTGTTGATGACGGTCCTGTTTCAGTCGTTCCGGCTGCCGCTGGTGATTCTCGGCTCGGTCCCGATCGGGATGGGCGGAGTGGTGGTGATGCTGGCACTGACCGATACGGCGGTCAACGTCCAGTCGCTGCTGGGCGTGATCTTCATGATCAGCATCGTGGTGGCCAACACGGTTCTGTTGATCGATTTCGCGACGAACTTGCGGCGGGCGGAGTCACTATCGGCGGCCGAGGCGATTCGGCAGGCCGCTTCGATCCGTTTCCGGCCGGTGTTGATGACAGCACTGGTCGCCCTGTTGGCGCTGCTGCCGATGGCGATCGCCTCGGGGCACGGGGCCGAGGCCAACGCACCGCTGGGCCGAGCCGTGATCGGTGGCCTGCTCGCCGGGCTGGCCACGACTTTGTTCGTCACCCCTTGCCTCTACACGTTCATCGCCCCGGCGATTCGATCGGCCAGCCCAGAGCGTGCTGTAGCCGGAACTGCGACTGGTTGAATTCGATCACCGTGCGGAGGTACTCGCGGCGCGCCTGATCGAGCGCGCCGATTGAGTGCAGTGCCTCCAGCGGCAGTCCTTCACCCTGCTGGATGCGTTGCATGTTGCGTCGGTGCGAGTCGATCGCTCGCTGGACACCCTCCTGGGCGACCGGGATCTGCTCCTGGCGGCGGCGCACCCGCGTGGCTGCCTCCGACACCTCCTGAGCGACCTGGTCCATCAGCTGGACCTGTTGCCACCGGGTTTGATCGGCGCGGGACCGTGCCGCCCGCCGGCTCGCCCCTTCGCCAAGCCCGAGCTGACGGACCTCCCACCAGGCGGCCACGTCAAAATCGAACCGGTCATCGAAGTCGGTCACACCGCGCCCGGCGCTTCCGCCTAGCCCGCCGTAGGTCATTCCCAGGATCACGCTGGGAACCAGCGGAGCGAAACGCTGCCGCTTGAAACGCTCGAGAGCCTCAGCGACCAGTTCCCGATGTTTCGCCAATTCGGGGCGCTGCAGCAACCCGCGCTCGACAAGCGCACGCCGATCGGCATCGGAAGAGACCAACTCCAGGGGAACGATGGCAGGGTCATCGGGCACCAGCAACGTGGCCGGGTCGCCGCTCAAGGAACGGGCCAACCGCGAGGAGGCCACCTGCAGCCGCTCGCGCGCCTGCGTCACCGCATTGCGACGCACCGCCGCCTCCGCATACGCCCGGTCCGCATCCGCCTGCGGGACCATGCCTGCGTCAGCGAACGAGTCAGTCGCACGTGCCAGTTCCAACGTGTGGTCGACGGTTTCCTGGGCGATCGACAACTCCTGCAAGGCTCGCAGTAGTTGCTGGTAGTCGACAGCGACTTGGAGCAGGGTGTCATTGAGCATCGCCCGGGCACCGTGGCGACGAGCACCGGCGGCGTGGTCGGCGATCCGCGGCTGAAAGACCGCATCGGCCAGATGAAAATCGGCCCACACGCCGGGAACTCCCACCGACCCACCCCCGACGGCGCGCGATCCCAAGCCGGTGAACAGCGCGCTGCGGTCACGATTGATGATGCGTCCTTCGGTGTTCTGGATGTTGCCACTGCGAGCGTGATAATTCAGCCCCGCTCGCAACGACGGCAGCCAGAGGATCTCGGAGCTGTCCACGTCGGCCAGCGCCTCGCGAATCCGCTCCTGGGCAAAGGCAACTTGCGGGTTGCGGCCGGTCGCGACGGCCAGGGCCGTGCCGAGATCGATCGAGACCGCGTCGCGATCCTCGAATTCGAGATCGCCAACGCCAATATCGCCAGAGGGATCGGTCTCGTCGGAGGAAACCGCCTCCGGCGCCGGTTCCACCTCTTCGGCGGTCGATTCCCAAACGACCTCGGCCAGACTCACGAACCCGCCTGGCCGTTCGTCGCCGTCCGGAAGCTCTTCCCCGTCGGCTAGCTCTGCGTCCACCTGCGCAACTGCGTGGGGCGGCGCCGACTCCGCCGCCTCGCCCGGCTTGGTGGATTCTTTCAGCGAGGAGGTCCGCTCGGAAGCGGCAACCGGCGCCGGGGGGCGAACCGATGCGGCACGCCGATGGGGAACGGACGGTGAGCATCCACCGACCGCGATCACCAGCAACAACAACAGGCACGTCCACTCCTGTCCGGCCGCTAGCATCGCGTCGCTCGACGTGTGTGCATGCATCCGGTACCTGAGAAGTAATGGAGCGTCGTGGCGATGCCGGCCGTCGAAAATCCGAAGTAGCAGTATCGGATGGAGAGGTCCCGGCGGTTGAGACGTTTTTTAGCTGGAACGAGCGAAAGCAGGGCGGTCCCGGTCGGTCACTCTCTGGTGGAGACGGTGCCGCTGTGTTTTACTTTTCCGTCGATTCGCCCGTTGCACCTCATGAAGATGGATTCACCGTCACAATGGCTCGGCGCCCGTTCCCACGGTTCCACGACCCACCGAAACGTTACCTGCCCGATCAACCGCTGCCGGCCTATTCCTACGTGCCGGGACACCATCGCCGCGGGGTGAGTGATCCGTCGGAGGATTTTGCTGAACGGACCGATCCGGCGGCGGGCGGGGTTCCCGACGCGGAGCAGTGGGGCCAGTGCGAGGCGTACCTGCGGGGGATCGACCTGCTGAACTTCGGCTACTATTGGGAAGCCCACGAGGCATGGGAGGAGGCGTGGCACGCGACCGGTCGCCGCGGTCGGCTCGCCGATCTGCTCAAGGGGCTGATCAAGATCGCCGCCGCGGGGGTCAAAGCTCGCCAGGGGAGTGCGGCGGGAGTGCGCCGCCATGGGGCGCGGGCGGAACAATGCTTTCTCGCCATCCGCTCCCAGCTCGAGTCTCCACCAAGCACCCTGATGGGACTCTCCCTTAGCGAGCTACTGGCCATCGCCCGCGACCTGCAGGCCACGTTGGCTCCCAGCGTAATTCATCCCGATCCAGAGCTTCGTATGCCGTATACGCTGCGGCCCCAGTAGGGCGCATCATAGGCCAGCAAATCGCTGCCCACGTACACCTTCTGGCCGGAATAGCGCCAGCGGAAAATGTTCCGAAGTCGCAGCCTGATCAGAGCAATGGCAACGACGTTTATCCGGGTGTCGTTGGCGGCGGCCTTCAGCTCTCGAGTAAGGTCCGTGCTGCAGAGAACACGCGCGCAGAACGATTCACCACGAAGGACACGAAGTGCCACGAAGGATTCCGACGTTTTACCTCCGCTGCCTTCGCGCCTCTTCGCTTTTTCCTGGTCCCACCTCTCCTTGGACGTTCGCATCATTCGGACAGGTCGCGCAGCGCCTCGCGCCACACGGTTTTGGCGCCGCTCGATTCAAGGATCCGTAGGGGTGGCTCTTGCCGCCGATCCGATTCCTGACGGGCTTGCCAGAGTTGCCTCGTCACCGCCAAACTTTCACGTGACTCGCCGGTGACGGTCAGCGCACCGTCGCTGGGGAGGGCCAACAGCCCGGGCAGGTCCAAGTAGCGGGCCGAGCCGGGCAGGAAGTGCGCATGATCGATGGAAGGCACCTCGGCAAAGCGAAAGCCATCAGCTTGCAGAATGCACGCGTCGAACCGCGCGGCTGCCAACGCCCGGGCGACCGCCGCTGCTGGTGCCGAGGTTCCGCAGCCGACCAACCGCATGGGCTTGCTGCGACATCTCCGGCATCGGCCAAGTGCCACAGGCCACGCGGAGCTGCCGCCGGACCTGCTCAACACGATCCTTCCACGCCTCAAGCGACTCCGGCGGTGTGAAGGGGAAGTGGCTGTCGAGGGTCCGTAGCGGCGGGGGCTCGGCTGCAGAGCCGTGAAGCGAAACGGCTAAGGAAAACGCCACGACCGTTGACACACCAAGCAAGCTTCGTATCACGTTTCACCTCACGCCCAGGCAGTTGTTGGCATTAACCAGTGGAATCGATCAGCGGCACGCCCTGAAGTGATGACATCCCACGAATCAGGCCGCTGCGTAACACAGCGTAAACGAAGCGAACCCCCGCGTAACCAAACACGCTGCCCGGACTTGGCCTAACGGCACTAGGCGAGTTTCCGCTGGGACCCCGAGAACCATTTCGCCTCCGGCGGCGACCCGGCGTCGCGAATCCGCGCCTGTTTGATGGTGTAGCGTGCAAGCTCGGGATCCACGCAGACACGGAATATCCGCGGCTCGCGACCGAAGTGGGCGATGAGGGACTCGAACCCCCGACATCCGCCTTGTAAGGGCGGCGCTCTAGCCAACTGAGCTAATCGCCCGCGGGGGGTTCAATCGGCTGACGACCGGGACACGCGCGCCCCCCGGGATGGTGCAGGTAGCGGGGCGTGCCGCGGCGGAGTCGGGCGGGCTCAGCGGGTCAGCAGACGGGTCCGACGAGATCGGCGTTCGGCACGTAACCGGGCTCGCCGCTTGGTTTCACTTGGCTTTTCGTAGTACTCGCGGCGTCGCATTTCTTTCTTGATGCCGCTCCGTTCGACCAATTTTCGAAAGCGGCGAACCGCCTCTTGAATCGTTTCCCGATCGCGAACCACTAACTTAACCATTGCTTCTCCGTCCGACCTGTCTTTGCCATCACGATGAACCACACCTCCCCGTTTGAGGGACGAAATGTCTCCGCCCGCCGACCGTTCGGCGGCGGTCAAAGGGAGGAGTTTAGTGCCCTCGCGACGGCAAATGCAATCCTTGTCGCACGAATTCTTTACCTTCGGTCTTGGGCGTCGGCACAGTTTGCCCTACTTGACCGACCTAACCGATCGCTGCTGCTGTGCCGCTTGGCCGGTGGAAAGGCCGATGGAGATGGTGACGGATGGAGCCGAAGGGGCTCCCACCACGAGTTTGCCACCCGCTTTGCCAAGCCGCTGATGTCACCGACCCCCACCTCGCAGACCGATGAGCCGGAACCGGGACAGCTGCTGTATGAGCTGGAGCAACGTCAGGACGAGGTCCTGAACGAGCTGGACGCACTCGAGGCGCGGTTGCGAGACGTCCTGGCAGGGCTTGGGGTGTCGATGGAGGAGGGCGTCGACCCGAGTTTGACGTAGGCTCTGTCCGAAAACACCCACCGCACCATGATTAGAAGTGCGGCCGCCCTCCTAGTAACTACCCTCCCTTGGGAGGGTGATGATTGTCGCTTCGCGAGCGTCGTTCGCGTTTTCTCACAGAGCCTTGGATCGCGGTTTTTGTGGCGGTTGTTGTGCCGTGTAGAGTTAGAATGGTTGGATACCGCAATGCTGTAGGAAACTTTGCACCACGACGACGGAACCGGTATGCCAAGGCTGGGAACGCTGCTGCCCCCCTTCATCCTGGCGAGCTTGATCCTCGCAAACGTCACGACAGCTCCGGCGGTCGAAACGGTCGAGGTGCGGGACGAGGGGAAGGGACATGACGGAGAGATCCGCGAGATCGTGGGGGAGATCCTCGTCGAGGCCCAGGACGGGGGGCTGATGCTGCAGTCGGACGACGGCCGAATCTGGACGATCCAACCGGAGCAGATCGTCGATCGGCAGTCGGACGACGAGCCATTGGACCCGATCGACGGGGACGAAATGGAGCAGCGGATGCTGGAGGAACTGCCCCAGCGGTTCCGCGTCCACCGAACATCGAACTACGTCTTCGTATACGACACCGACGAGGCGTACGTCCGCCGGGTTGGCGAGCTGTTCGAACGTTTATACCGCGGATTCTTTGCCTATTGGAAAAACCAGCGGTGGAAGCTGCCTGAGCCCCGCTTCCCACTGGTCGCGTTGGTCCTCCGCGACGACCAAGCGTTCCTGGAGCATGCCCAGGAGGAAATCGGCAAGACGGCGGAGGTGGTCATCGGCTATTACCACCTGGAGTCCAACCGCGTGACGACCTTTCAGATGCCGAATCTGGAACGCAACATCGCGACGATCATTCACGAGGCGACTCACCAGTTGGCCTACAACTGTGGGATGCAGCAGCGGTTTGCCGACAACCCGATGTGGGTCAGCGAAGGGCTGGCGATGTACTTTGAGGCCCCCGACTTTACCAACCCACGCGGCTGGCGAAGCATCGGGCTGCCGAACCGGGTCAACCTGGCGCGGTGGAAGCGTTACTTACCCAAGCGTCCCGAAGAGTCGCTGGCGACCTTGATCGCCGATGATTCCCGGTTGCGCAGTTCGAACTCGGCCGAGAATGCCTATGCCGAGGCGTGGGCCCTGACCTATTTCCTGATCAAGACCCGCCGGAAACAATACGTTGCGTATCTGCGCCGTTTGAGTGAAGGCCGACCGTTGGCCACAAGGTCCAAGCGGGAGCGGGTCGAGATGTTCGAAGAGGCGTTCGAGACCGACTTGGTGACGCTCGACCGAGCCTTCGTCGCTTACATTCAACGGTTGCGGTGATCGGCGAAACGGACGTACAGCCCGAGCGGGGGTCAGCGGTCGGCGTAGACCATGGTGCTTTCCTCTTTCGTCACTGGCACGTCCGACTGGTCACTGACGATCGTCGCCTTGGTCACATGCCGACCGGGTTCGACCCCGCGGACTTTGACGCGATAGGTGAGTTCTCCACCGGCGGCGAGTTCGGGGCGTGGTTCGAAAAAGACTCCGCCGCGATCGTCCTGTTCGGCGTCAACATCGCTGCTGAGCAGCTCCAGCCCGGCGGGCAATTCGAGCTCGACACGAACGTTGTTGTCGTTTCGCGAGCCGGAGTTGGCGACGTGGATTTCATAAGTCGTTTCGGATCCCAGCTCGATCGGGTCAGCGGCGTCGGCGATCTGGAATTTCAGCTCCGCCAGCGAGTCGACCGCCACGGTTTGTTCATGCTGGTCCCTGGCCCCCAGATCGGCGTTGGCTTCCAGCCGGATCGCCTGCTCACCCGTCTCGACCGGCAGCAGGGTCAGCGGCACCGAGTCCCCGGCATCGCGCGGCAGTTGCGCCAACGACCAAAAGACAGCGTGACGGTCAGGGTCGTACTGGCCTTGATTGCCGGTACTGACGAAGGTGAATCCGCGATCGAGGTAGGCGGCAATCTCGACATTGCTCGCTTCCGCCGACCCCACGTTGGCGATCTCCAGATCATAGGTGGCTTGACGTTCGACATACCGCCGGGTGGGACCGCTCAGACCGACCTGCAGCTGCGGCGAGACGACGTCGACGGCAACGGCATGTTCGGCGGTGAGTCCGTCTTCGGAAACGAGTCGCACGGTGTTTTCGATCTGGCCCGGTGAAACCGCACGGAGCCGGAGTACCTCACGGCGGACCTCGCCCGGCTGCAAGCTTCCGAGCAGGTTGTCGAGCTGCCGGCCCTTGGGATGCTCCAGCCCCTCGGGGACGTCCGCCTGCAACATGACGCCGGCCGCCTCTCCGGTGCCGGGGTTGGACACCTCGAGTTCGATTTCGAGCTGTTGACCAATCAGAACCGATTCCGGCGCCCGCTGCGTGATCTTCAGTTCCGGTCGCGTGCTGACCGTCCGCACCGACGCGGCCGCCTCGAAGGAAACCCGGGCGACGCTTCCCAATTCGCCTTCCGCTTCGGGCATCAGCTCCAGCGTCACCGTCTGTTCGTCGCCGGCGGCGAGGGCACCGAGTTGCCACTGCAGTTCGTCCCCCTGCTGATCGGGCGTTGGCGAGGCATCGACCAGCTTCATCCCGGCGGGCACTCGATCGAACAGTTGGACATCGATCGCTTCGGCCGAGCCGACGTTGCGGATGTGGATCACGAATGAGGCCGGCTTGCCGACCTTGACCTCCGACGGTGCGCGTTTCTGGATCACAATGCTCGGCGTTTGGGCTCCTTCCAGCCGACGGTCCCCTGGGGTGCCGGTCGTCCGAGGCTCCACGGATTCCGCCACTGCGGCGGCATCGGAACGGAACCGCGGCTCTGGGCCGGCCGACAATTGCGAACTGGCGGCCGGCTCCGAACTGGCGGCCGGCTCCGAGGTGGCGGGCGGCTCCGAGGTGGCGGGCGGCTCCGAGGTGGCGGGCGGCTCCGAGGTGGCGGGC
>CAYWXT010000016.1:26380-38443 GCA_964462125.1 uncultured Pirellulaceae bacterium
GGCTCTGAACTTGCGATTTGGTTCCTGCCATACGCCGGAGCGGTGCCCGATTGCGGGGCCGGGGCTTCTTCCAAGACAGGCGGTCCGGCGTCGGAACCCAACCCGTCTTGGCGAGCCAATGCGTCGCCGGGAGTGTCGGCATCAGAGGCGGTGGGGACCGGCGCCGGAGTCGGCTCGAAGCTCCCCGGCGGATCGCTTCCGAGCGGGGTCGCCGCTGGCGGATCGGCCTCGCTCTCGGCCTGCCGCAGTTCGTTCACCGGCTGTTCGGTGGCAGCCGCCGAGGGCGAATCGAAGCTTTCGGGGAGGCCCATGGACGGGATCGCCGGAGGATCATCGAAGGCGGAGGACGGCATCGCTTCGGAGGCGGCTGTGCCTTCGCCTGGGCCTGCAGCGGCTGTGTTCGATTCGGTGGGGAACCCCAGTTCGGACTGAAACTCGGATTCCTCGGCGGTTGCCAGGGAATCGGAGGGGGGCGTCATCGAGGCGTCGAATGGAGCCTCCGGGGCGAGTGGGTCTTCGTCGTCCCCCGCGGATTTCTGCGCGTCGTCGATATTTTGCGATTCGTCGGTATATTGCACCGTGCGGATGGTGGCAGGGTCTGGTGGCGGAAACGCCGACGGTTCGAGTTCCGGCGCTGCGGTGCTGGCGGAATCCGGATCGCGTGCCGCGCCCGGGTTGGACGCGTTCGCAGCGGTTTGGTCCGCCACTGGCGAGGATTCTGTCAAGTCTTCGATCGGTGTCGGGGATTTCCGCGTTTCCGCCGTCGAACCGGATTCCCAGCCCACATCGGAGTTGGTCGCACGATCCCTTTGGGCGTGGGCCGCTGCCAATACGCCGAGGAGGATCGTCACACCACCGGCGGCAATTTGAACGCCAAAGCGTTTCATGAGTCGCATTCCTTCGCGAGAACAACCGTCAGTCCGCTGACCGAATGTTTCATGCTGCAGGAGTTAACAAACCACTGCTGTCGAGAAAAGGGCAAACCGGGGCGGGGACGCCGATCGCGGTGGCATTTTCAAACCGGGCCCAGCCGGGTCAGCTGAGTTGTTTTTCCCAACGGACGCCTGTTTCGGCGAGTTGGAAGTGCAACGTTTTCAACTGGCCGATCAACGCCGTTTGCTCCTGGTCCACCGCCGTTTCGACGTGGAAGATGCAGCGGTTGGAAAGCGTCCGGATCAGGGCCCCGATCAGAAATGCGCGTTCCGCTTCGAGCACACCGCCGGGCGGGAGATCGCCCAGATGAAGGATTGCGTCCCACGGCATCATCACTTGGATTTCCGGGTCGCTGGTCCACAGTTCGATCGCGGCGAGGCATTTTCTGCTGCGGTGATCGACGAGTCGATGGCATTCGACGTCCAGGTGCGACATGGCCGAGGCCTGCTGTGGGTCCTCGGGGATCAAGAGTTCCGCCTCCAGCCGCGTCGTCCGCCCGAGTTGCAGGGCTTGGCGGCTGATCGGCGCCCGGTAGGGGCTGGTTGTGACCCGCAGACGATTGATGACGCGAGGATCGTCATAGCCGGCTTGGGAGAGCAGGGAGGAGGTCCGGGTGTCGGCGACCGGCACACCGATTCCATGTCCGATCGGAGACAATCCTGCGTAGCCACAGCGAGTGTCACGCAAGGGGCCGACGACAATTCGATTGAATCCAGACTCGCGGACGCGGGTCTCGGCGGCTTCAAGCAACGGTTGGCAGACGCTCAAGCCACCTTCGGGGCTGAAGCAAACCGCGGCCAAGATCGCCGTCTCACTCTCTGGTAGCGGAACCCAGTGGCACCAGGCGTGGATGTGCCGATCGACCTCCGCGACCAGCAGCGTGTTGGGGTCAAAGTAGGTCCGCGCCAAGATCGCCTGCTCGATCATGGCGGTACTGACGTCCGGTGCGGCGGCGAACGTCGACCAGTGCCGTACCCAAAGGTCGACCAAGAAGGGCAGGTCCGCATTGAGGAAAGGGCGGATCTGGCTCATCACGGACTCCGAATAGACATCGGGGGAAACGACAGGCTGAGTCAGACAAAGCCTAGATTGGAACCCCGATTCGATCAAAGGGACTCTCCTCTGGCTTTATAGGGAAGAGGGCTCGGGTGAAGAGGCGTCTTGAGACGAAGCCTAGCGCGGTTGACACGTTGACAAACAGTCCTAGCTGCGGTTTGCTTCTCTTGGAGCAGCACGCGCGCGCGTTTCGGTCGATTCTCTCTTGTCTCCGTTGATTCTCTCCCCGGGCCTCGTTGCGAGACCGCGATCCACCATGGCCAGTACGACCAGTCGACTGCCGAGCGACCACCGGAGCCAACAAGGGGGACTGCTGTTCCTCGGATCGCTGCTGATCTTTTTCATGGCCAGCTTGGTGATGTACGGCGTTTACGCCTATTCGCGTCGGGGCGAGGTGGAGTTAACGGCACCGCTGCCGGCCAGACTGTTGGTCAGTACCTTCTGTTTGCTGATCGTTAGCGGTCTGTTGCACGCGGCAACGCGAACCGTCCGACGGGAAAAACGGCGGCTGACCACGCTGCTGTTGAGCCTGGGCGGGGTCGCAGCCTGCCTGTTCATGTGGGTGCAGTTTCAAGCGATGCGAGAGATGCTTGACGCCGCTGCCACCAGCGGCGGTCCCGGCCGAGGCGTGGTCGGAATGGTCGCTGTTCTGGCGTTCCTGCACGCCCTGCACGTCGCCGGCGGCGTTCTGTCACTGGGGATCGTTTCGGTCCGCTCCCTGATGGGCCGCTACGACCACGAGCGTCATTGGCCGATCGATTTCTCGGCCCACTATTGGCATTTTCTCGATGGCGTCTGGCTGTGCATGCTGGTGGCGTTTTGGGGGACCACCGGCGGGTTCGGGTTCTAGACCGAGCCGAGGCGGAGCGATCTCACTGGGGCATCACTCCTCCCCCGGATCGTGGCGTTCCGGCGCGGGATCTGACTCATAGGGCAGGCCGATCTCTTCGTCCAACCAACGGCCCAGGTCGACCATTTGGCACCGTTCCGAGCAGAACGGGGGTGTCGGCGTCTCATCGAGCAAGAACCGGTGGCCACAGGTAGGGCACCTGCTGGCCAGTGGGTCTCGGCGCGTCGACGGCCCACGTCGTTCGGATCGATCACCAAACCGGTTCATTTTCCCGTCCCCCGGGCGCGACTCGAGTCAGCAGCGACACTATTACCAAGGTAACGAACGACAGCGGAATCGTCACGATTCCCGGCTGGCTGAACGGGGCGATCGCGGCCTCCGGGTCCAGGCCGTACACCTTCTCGAACGTATCGGCCGAGAGCAGGATCCAAGCGAGCGAGCTCAGCATGCCCACGACCACGCTGGCGATGATTCCTTGCTTGGTCGTGCCCGACCAGAACAGCAGCATCACCAGGGCGGGTAGGTTGGCGCTGGCCGCAACGCTGAAGGCCCAGCCGACCAGATAGCTGACGTTGAGCTCCTCAAACAGGATGCCCAAGACGATCGCCACCACCCCGACGGCAATCGCCGCGAGCTTGGCCACACGGACCTGGGATCCGCCGGAAAGTTGGAGTCCCAGCACTCCGCCGAGCAGGTCATGGGCGACCGCACCACTGCTGGCAAGAATCAGCCCGCTAACGGTCCCCAGCACGGTGGTGAAGGCGATGGCGGAGATGATCGCGAACAGCCACTGGCTGATTCCCCGGGCGAGCAAGGGGGCGGCCATGTTGTTGTCGGTCACGTCCATCGATCCGCTGGTCATCGCTCCCAGCCCGAGATAGAGCGTCAAGACATAAAAGAATCCGATGCTGGCGATCCCCACGATCGTGCTCTTGCGAGCCGCCGCCCCGTCCTTGACCGTGTAGTACCGAATCAAAATGTGGGGCAGCGACGCCGTCCCGCAAAACAATGCCAACATCAGCGACAAAAAATTGACGCGGCCCGTCAGACTCTCCCCGCGGATCCCGGCGAAGCGGGGATGCTCGCCGGGCCGCAGCACTTGCGCCCCCGGGGTCGGCTTTTGGAAATAGACCGTCGTTTTCGCCTCGGCGGGATGCCGGATCGTCTCACTGCCCCACAGCGCCACCTCGCTCTCCTGCAACGTCGTCAGGAACGAGATCGGACCGAGCTTGCCCGTTTCCTCTTGGTCGCCGGGCAGACTCAACACCTGTCCGACCGGCTGCAACTGCTCCTCCCCTTGGCCACGTCCCAGAGGCAATCCGTTGACCCGTCGCTGGCCATCCCGATCGGTGGTCAAGGCTTGAGCCTGGCGGAGCACGACCTGGTTCGTTTCGGAGACGGGGTCGACCCGGAACAGATCAAATCCCGATTCACCGTCGCGGGCCAGACGCACGTACTGGGGATGCGCCTCCCAGCCGTCCTCGGCTGCAATCACCGAGCGACCGTAGATCTCGGCCGCTCGCGCCTCGGCGGCCGACATCGGCCCGATCGTTTCGAACGTGTCTCGGTCGACACGGAAACCACGCGACAGCACCGCCACCACCAGGACTCCGCTGAACAAAACCAGCAGCGACCCCTTGATGAACTGTACCCAGGTGGTCGAGACCATCCCAGCGGTGACCACGATCGTGATCACGACCATCCCCACCATCACGACGCCGACCCAGTGCGGGAACCCGAGCAGCGGCCGGATCAAGACGCCCGCGCCAACCATCTGCGGGATCAAGTAGAACACGCTGACCGCCAAGGTGCTGACCCCCGCCGCCGCCTTGATCCCCCGCGAGTTGAACTTGGCGTCGAGCGCATCGGCGAAGGTGAATCGACCCAGCGCCTTCATCGGCTCGGCGATCACAAACAACGCCACGACCCAGCCCGCCAAGTAGCCGATCGAGTACAAGAATCCGTCGTAACCGTAGGAGGCGATCATCCCACAGATGCCAAGGAACGACGCGGCCGAGAGATAGTCGCCGGCGAAGGCGATCCCGTTGACCGCCCAGGGAATCTGGCCATGGGCCGCGAAGTAACCTTCGCTCGATCGAGCGCTGCGACCGAGATAGGCGCTCAGGCCGACCGTCCCCACCACGAAGACAATGAAGACCAGGACCGCCGTTGTTGAAGGATCATAGATCACGCGCCGGTCCCCCGATCGTCTGCCTCTGCTTCCTCGTGCTCTGCCTCCTCGTGCGGCCTTTCCAATTCCTGCAACGGGACCGTGCGGCAAGCGAAGCCGTAGACCAGGGCGAGCAGCAGCGCTGCGACGATCAGCCCGAATCCGTAAACGATCGCCAAATTCAGCCCCGCCAATGCCACCCATTCCATCCATGCGGGACGAAAAGCGTTGATCAGGACGAATCCGAGATAAAACGCCAGATAGACGACGAACAACGCCATCCCCAGCCGCGAGTTGTATCGGCGGATCTCAAGTTCGGTTGTACGCATGCGGGGAACCTCGTCTCCATCGGTCTCTGGTTGCTCGGCCCCAATTTCAGACAGAGCTTAGTCGAGCTTGCCCGGCCGGGTCGACTTCTCCCCACTTGGCCGAATTGAGATCCGCAGCCCGTCATAGGCCAAGGCCACGCCGGTGGGCAATGCCGCATTCGCTGGGGCGTGGTCCAGGTCGTGAGAGATGTGGGTCAGGAACGTTTGCCTCGGCCGTAGCCGCTCCACCACCGCGAGGGCTTGTTCGACGTTGAAATGCGTCGGGTGCGGCTTGTACCGCAGGGCGCCCAGGACAAGGGTATCGAGACCCCGCAGTCGCTGCAGCGACAACTCGGGAATCCCGTTGGTGTCGGTGCAGTAAGCAAAGTCACCGATGCGAAACCCCAAGGTGTGAAAGTGCGGCCCGTGGCTCATCGGGATGGGAACCAGCGTGGTCCCCAGGACTTCAAACGGCTCCTCCTCGATGCGCCGCATCTCCAAACGAGGCGTGGCCCCCGGGTGCGTCGGCTCCCGCTGCTGGAAGGCATAGTCGAAGGCCTTGCGGATCCGGGCCTCCACCGACCTTTGGCAATACAGCGGCACCGGAGCCTTGAGCCGAAACGGAAACAACCGGAGGTCATCGAGTCCAAACAGATGGTCGGCGTGCTCGTGGGTATAGACGACCGCATGCACCAGCGGGATTCCCTCCCGCAACAATTGAGTCCGCAGGTCGGGCGGGGTGTCGACCAACAGCGTTCCCTGGGGCAAGCGGATCGCGATCGCACAGCGGGTCCGATTGTTGTGCGGATCGTCGCTGCGGCACACAGCGCACTCGCAGCCGATCGCCGGGACCCCCACACTCGTTCCGGTCCCCAAGAAAATCACCTCCGCCCAAGGCGCAGCGGTGGTCACCTCGGCAGATCCGATCGGCAATCCCTCGGCGGCGGGCATATTCGACTTTGAGGAAATTCGTTCGAGAAGTTTCGCGCGGCCCGGAAACGCCCCTTGGCTCATGGCGGCCGATTCTGCGATACTCTTTCGCTTTCCGACAGCACCCTTTCTGAAATGCCCGGCGCAGATCGGCCTGCACGCCCCTCCGCCGGACTCCTTCCAGGTAGCCCGCATGTTCAAGAACTTCTCCCCGCAATCTCTCGGTATCAACGGACGCCAGAGCGAGCTGATCGAGTTGGCGTTGACCTATGCCTTTCGTGGCATGGACATCGATATGGGCGATATGCTTCGCCGAACCCAGCGGACCAGCATCGAGGATGCGACGAAGTACGTCCGGGCCGCGGAGGTCAAGATCGGCGGGTTCGAACTCGAAGTGAATCTGGATGCCGACGACGATACCTTCACCAACCAAGTCGCCACCCTTCACCCGCTGGCCGAGCTCGCCGCCGAGATGAAGGCCTTCTGTGCCTACATTCGCGTCCCCGCCGCAACCGACCGTCTCCCGTACCATGAATACTTTGATATCCAGCGGGGCCGGCTGACGCAGATCGCAGAGGTGCTCAGCAACCGCGGGATCAAGTTCGCCATCGGCTTTCGGGCCGGGAAAGAACTCGAGGAAGGCAAGCAGTTCCCCTTCGTCCGCAACGCAGAAGGCCTTCTCGAGCTGGTCCGCGGCATCGGCGTTTCAGGAGCCGGTGTGCTGCTCGATACGTGGGATTGGCAGGTCGGCGAGGGGACGATGGCGCAGATCCAAGATTTGAAGGCCGAGGAAATCGTCGCGGTCCGACTCGGCTCGGTCCCCGCCGATGTCGACCCATCCCAGGCCGTGACCAAGGAGCGGATTCTGCCGGAGCTCGAAGGTCCCCTCAATCATGTCGCATTGATCAAACACCTCGACGCCATCGGTTTCGATGGCCCGGTCAGCCCCACTGCTTCCAGCCTTCGTTACAAGGGGCAGACCCGCGAGAGCATCGTGCAGCAGGGGCAGGAAGCGGTCGACCAGATCTCGCGCGACGCCGGGCTCCACGTCGCCCCCCGCCCAATGGATCTGATCGAAACCTACGCGATGCACGAAACCGTCCCCGAAGAGTGACGCCCGCGGCCGTACGCGGACGATTGGAGCCACTCATTGCCGCTTCTTTTTTCCGCTCACCTTTACACGCGAGTGGGGAGCCGACAGACTACGGGGCTAGCTGACGGCTGTGCCGGCCGACGAAACGAAGCCTTTCCCGACGGAACGTGGGAAAGGTTTTCTTTTTTTTCTGTGAATCCGGAGAGAGGTACCATGCACGACTCGGTGCCCATGACGCGCGAAGGTTACAACAAACTCAAGGCGGAAATTCACCGCTTGGAGACGGACGAGCTGCCGCTGATCATTCAACGGATCGCCGAGGCGCGCGAGGAGGGCGACCTGAAGGAGAACGCGGAGTACCATGCCCAGCGGGAAAATCAGGGGATGATGCTGGCGAAGATCAATGAGCTCAAGGACAAACTGGCGCGGGCCTCGATCGTCGATACCTCACAACTGCCCAAGGACGAAGTCGTCTTCGGCTCCACCGTGACCGTGGAAGATCTGGCCTATGGCGACGAAGAGCAGTTCACGCTGGTCGGCGCCGGCGACGAGGACTACGACTCTGGCAAGATCCTGGTGACCAGCCCCTTCGGTCAGGGATTGATCGGCAAGAAGGTCGGGGATGTCGCGGAGATCGATGCCCCAGCCGGGAAGATGAAATTCAAGGTCCTGAAGATCGAGTTCGGCCTGTAGCCCGAATCGCCGCCATGGACAGCGAACCGGAGAACGAGTTCCAAGAGGACCGGGCGGCGGCCGAGGAGGTCGCCGGCGGTGCGGGAGCGCGGCCGAATCAGGGGGCAGGCTGCATGCCCGCGGTTCTCGCTGCGACTGTGTTGATGGGAATCATCGGCTTCCTCACCTGCGGTGTGACGACCTGGATGCTGTTCGGCAAACGGACCGAACTCGCCATCCGGACCCTGGAGGAGACCTACCTACCGGAGATCGAACAGTCACGGCTGAGGCCTGAGGAGAAGCAAGCCGTTGTGGCACAGCTGCGGGAACTGCTCCAAGACATGAAGCGGGATCAGCTCAAACCTTGGCAGTCCGGGGCGGTCATGCAACGGCTGGTCCGCCTGCCGGTGATCCAGTGGGGCGAATTGGGAGCGGTCGAGGCTTGGATCGACCAGGCCGATCCGGAGGTCTGGGAGTCCACCGGCGTGCAGGACGCAGAGTCGGCCAAGCTGCAACTTTCGCGGTTGCGCCGGGCCATCGAGCTCGATCAAGCCACAGGTGTCGACCTCAATGATGTCCTTCAACCAGTACTGGTCGCCGACGACAGCCCGCTCGGCCGGTCCTTGATCGAACCTCGCGGCCTGGTCCATGGTGACCGTGAGCGCCCTAAGTCCGGCGAAAAGAGCGTCCCTGAATCAGTCGCGGAGGTGGTCAAGCGGGCCAAGACCGTCGCGGACCGAAGTGGCGTTCCCGAACAAGCGTTCCCCAACGTGCGGATCGAGTCACTCGTTCGCCGTCAAATCGAGACCGGGATCCGCGAGGGAAGTTTTTGAAAACGGCATGAGGACAATGGCTTGGCTAGCAAACGGGTTGTCGTTATCGGAGCGGGTCCCGGCGGGTTGGCGTCGGCCATGCAATTGGCTCGGGGCGGCTGCGACGTGACACTACTCGAACGCCGAGACCGGGTCGGCGGGCGAACGTCGGCGATCGAACGCGACGGATTCCGTTTCGACTGTGGCCCGACGTTTTTTCTCTACCCCCGAGTTCTGTCGGAGATCTTCCGCAGTGTCGGTTATCAGCTGATGGATGAGATCCCGATGCGGCGGCTTGATCCGCAGTATCGGCTGACCTTCGGTGGCGGCGGCCAGCTCGACTGCACGCCCGATTTGAAGGAGATGGACCGACAGATTGCCAGCTTCGCGCCGGCCGACGTGGGAGCGTTGGCGCGGTACATGGCCGACAACCGCGTCAAGCTGGAACGCTTTCGACCGATCCTGGAATCACCCTTCGAGTCCCCGCTCGATCTGCTTCGCCCCACCGTGCTCGCCGCCGCAGCCCATGTTCATCCATTCCGGTCGCTGGGGAAGGAACTGCAACGGTATTTCAGCGACCCGCGATTGGTGATCGCGTTTGCGTTTCAAGCGAAGTACCTCGGCATGTCCCCGTTCAACTGCCCAAGTCTGTTCAGTATCCTGTCGTTTCTTGAATATGAACATGGCGTGTTCCACCCGATCGGCGGCTGCTGCCGAGTCAGTGAGCGGATGGCGGAGCTCGCCGGGGCGATGGGGGTCAAGATCCGATTGAACGAACCGGTCTCATCGGTCCGCTTCCAAGGACGACGGTTGACCGAGGTCGAGACACAGCAGGGCCGCTACCAGGCGGACGCGTTCGTCGTCAACGCCGACTTCGCGAACTGGATGTCGAGCGTCGTTCCCGATTCGGCGAGACGGCGGTGGAATGACCGGTCGCTGGCCAAGAAAAAATATTCCTGCAGCACCTTCATGTTGTATCTCGGGCTCGAAGGGCGCGATGAGCAACTGCCGCATCACAACGTTCACATCAGCCGCGACTACGACCGCAACCTGGCCGAAATCGAACACGCGCACGTGCTCAGCGAGGACCCGTCGTTTTACGTCCAGAACGCGAGCATCACCGACCCCACGCTGGCGCCGGAGGGACACAGCACGTTGTACGTGTTGGTGCCGGTCACGCATCAGCACCCCAATGTCGATTGGAGCGTCGAAGCGGACCCGTTCCGCGATTTAATTCTCGACAAGTTGGCTGCGATCGGGCTGGGGAACATCCGCGACCGGATTCGGGTGGAGCATCGGATCACACCGGCCGATTGGAATCACGAGCACGCGATCTACCGCGGCGCGACGTTCAACCTGGCGCATAACCTGGGCCAAATGCTTCACTGCCGCCCGCGGAATCGTTTCGAAGAATTTGACGGCGTTTACTTGGTCGGTGGCGGGACACATCCGGGAAGCGGCTTGCCAGTGATCTACGAATCGAGCCGCATCTCCTCGCGACTCCTGCTTCGCGACCTCGCGCTGAGCACCGACTTCATCGACCAAGCGACCCGCGAGGAACCCGCGGTCGTACCGGCGCTGGCGTAGGACACGAAGTACGTTCGGCTCGCCAGGCCGGATGGTTGAACCGCCGAGATGTTCGCAGCCGTTCGGTGTTGAACTGGAAGTTGGCCAGTGTTCGAGGTAGTCAACTACATCGCCTCCCTTATCCCGAATCTAGCAGCTTTCTCTCGGCTGGATCAGAGATTCCGACTTCCTGAAAATGTGTGGTCGAAGGTTCCTCAGGACAAGAGTTATGGATTCGCGGTGTTTCAACTTGCCGCTGGTGCAGTTCCTTCGCCACATCGCCGGCTGACCTGGGCCGTTCCCCCGGAGAGGCAGCCAGGCAGCGTTTGGTGAGGCGTACGAGCCGTGGGTCGACCGCCGCACCGTCAAGCCGGCGAAAGGCGGCCTCGGTCTTTGCCTTGGTGGCTTGGCCAAATACCTGCCGCGTGGAGTCTCCTTCGTAAGGGGGCAAGCCGGTCAACAATTCGCACAGGATGGCACCGAGCCCAAAGATATCGGCCCGCGCATCGACCCGTTCGCCTTTGGCTTGTTCCGGTGGCATGTAGGCTGGGGTCCCGCGGATGCTGTCAAACTCGCCCAGCGAGCCCGCATCGGCTCGATCATCCGAGGATAAAGCAGCCCTGCGAGTGAACGCACCGACGGCGGCCTCGTTTCCACGAAACCGGGCCAGTCCCCAGTCCATCAGATAGACCTCGCCGAACGCACCGACCATGATATTGCTCGGCTTCACGTCCAGGTGGGCGACGCCTTGGCAATGGGCATAGTCGAGGGCATGGCACACTTGGACAAAAATGGCCAGAATGTCCGCGTTTCCCCATCCGCGTCGCCGGTTCAATTCCGTCAGTGTGATCCCCTTGACCAGCTTCATCGCGTAATAGGGGCGGCCGTCGGCGCAGAAGCCACTGTCATACACGGGAGGAATCCCGGGGTGCTGAAGGCGGCACATGATCTGCGATTCGTTGACGAACCGGCCAATCAGGTCTTTTTCAAACCGGTGCTCTGATCTCAGCAACTTGACCGCGACATCGCGGTGCAAGTGGTGATCCCAGGCCCAGTACACAATCCCCATTCCTCCCACTGCCAATTGCGTGCGGATTTCATAATCCGTTCTGGTGCCAACCGTTTCGGGAGCCGGCAATACCGTGCCAGCGCACCGCTTGGGCCCCTCTCTCGGATCACCGAAGGGAATCGTAACGGTGATCGGAGTGGTGGGCGGCCGAGCCTCCGGGTTTGGCGGTCGTTGATGTCCGCTGGCCATGGCCGTACCCTCCTCTGACGATGATCGTCCCCGACGTTCGCACGTTCTGTTTCCGATAACGCCATTTTATCGAGGCACCTGAAGTCGATGCGAACGATTTTCGAAAAGCACGGACCCCATCACCGCGCTGACCGCATCACCGCGCTGGTCTGTGCTGCGGGGCTTTCGCTTTACGGAATGCCGTCACCTGAATATTCTGAAGTGGGTCGGCGTGCCCGACCGCTGCTTTCATGCCTCCCGCCTCCCACAGCGAATCGCTTGGCCACGGCGACTCGTCGGCCATGCTTCTCGTTCGCCCCCCTAACCCTGCCGTTTGCCCATGTCTGGTTACCGATCCTGTCGGGACTGTTCGTTCTTCGTGCTACGGTTCGGATTCGTGCTGCTCGTTGCCATGCTCGCCTTCGACGCACCGGTG
>CAYWXT010000017.1:0-38298 GCA_964462125.1 uncultured Pirellulaceae bacterium
ATGCTGGTCAGCCGAACTCAGGCATTTTAGCGGACCGGAGTTCGAGTTAATTCCGGAAGTCGCGGGATATCTCGTCGAGTCTTGCGCGTAGCCGACCGGGCTGAGAGCGTTGCCGCTTAAAAATAACCTGTCGCACCAGTTGTTCTCCGTCACCATCAAAAAAGTTCGTACAACGAGTCTCTGCCGAGGTGCTGTACCAGCATTTGAGCGAGCGGCTCAATCGGCGCTGGCCCATCGATTCGAATCCAGTCGTCGATCGAGCCACGGTGACAGTATCGCTCCGCTGTGAAAATCCGCTGATCGACTTTCGATAATGTAAATCGCATCTCTGCATTGTATCCGGTGTGACGTGCCGTCCACTCAAGCGCCTTCGGCGGTAGCGTATCGAAAATCTTCTCCATTGCCGCCGCGGCGTCCTCCGGATCGCGGTCGGGCGTGTAGATCACAACAGTTTCAGCCCGACGATGCCACATACGATCAGCAAAAGGAAGAATACTCTCCACACACTTGTGATATAGTAACAGTCAACTCTCGGCGAAGACGAGAATGAGCAGCTCCTTGCCGAATGCCCCTCCATCGGCCGCCCGGCAGGCCCGCGGGTCGTCCATTCCCAGGCCTCGCCTTGTCGGTGAGGTCGATGCCTCGATTCACTCCAGAAGGATTTCACGCAATGTCCAGTACTCGTCAAATCGCCCGCCGTCGATTTCTGCAGAGGGTTACCGCCGCCGGTGCCGCTGGCGTCGCGTTCCCGTCGGCCACCCGCGCCCTCGGCTTTCAGTCGGCGAACGATCGCCCTGTCTTCGCGTCGATTGGCCTTCGCAATCAAGGTTGGAGCATCACTTCGAAGACGTTCCCGTTCGCTGACTTCGCGGCCTTGGCCGATGTCGATGCGAAGGTGCTAGCCGACAACGTCGCGAAGACGCAGCAGAAGCAAGGCAAGAAACCGGACGCCTATAAGGACTATCGCAAGATTCTCCAGCGCGACGACATCGACGCGGTGATGATCGCCACGCCCGATCACTGGCACACGAAGATTGCCGTCGAGGCGATGCACGCCGGCAAGGACGTCTACTGTGAGAAACCGCTCACGCTGACGATCGACGAAGGGAAGCTGATCGAGAAGGTTGTCCGAGAGACCGGCCGCGTGTTTCAGGTCGGTACGATGCAGCGTACTGAAAGCGACCAACGCTTCCTGCAGGCAATCGCCCTGGTCAAAGACGGACGAATCGGCACCGTGAAGAAGGTTACCTGCGGCATCAACGGAGTGCCCCCTTCGCCGCAAATTCCGGTAGCGCCGGTACCTGAAGGACTCGATTGGGACTTCTGGCTCGGTCCGGCCCCCGACGCGGACTATCGAGCGCTCCCCGAGCTCCGCAAAGGATACGGCGGCGGCGTTCCGCTCTACAGCAACTGCCACTACTCGTTCCGCGAATGGCACGAATACGCAGGGGGCAAACTTACCGACTGGGGTGCCCATCACGTCGACATTGCCTGCTGGGCGTTGGGAGCCACCGACACCGGCCCCAGCAAGGTGACTCCGCTGGAATACACCCTGGCCTGCGAGTACGAAGATGGATACCCGGTCGTGCGAGATCGCTACAACGTCGCCACCGAGTTCACGATCCGTGTAGACATGCCCCACGGCGTGGAAATGATCATCACCAGCAAAGGGGACAACGGAATTCTCTTCGAGGGCACCAAGGGCCGGTTCTTCGTCAACCGCGGGAAGATCGTCGGAAAGCCGGTCGAAGACCTTCAGGACAACCCGCTTCCCGAAGGCGCCGTCGAAGAGGTTTACGGTGGACCAGTCCCCCAGAACCACAGCGTCAATTTCATTGAGGCCATGCAATCGCGGGAGCAGCCGATCTCGGACGTCTGGTCGCACAACCGCATGCTCGAAATCTGCCACCTCTCGAACATCGCCATGCGTCTGGGCCGAGAACTTCAGTGGGACCCAGCCAATCGAGAAATCACCGGCGACCCCGAAGCCAAGACCTTCCTTGCGCGAGAATACCGCAAGGGATACGAGATCGAGGCGTAGAGTTCGGAACGATTGGGCTACGCCCATTTCCGGTTTCTGCGAGACCGGAACGATAGATTTTGCCACAATCAGGGGAGACTTCGTCCGGCGCCATGCCGGCAATCGTCCTTCCCGGAGCCAAAACGATGGGTACCGTTGACCAACGCCTACAGGTTCTCGAACGCGAGCTCTCTCGGTCTCGGCGACTGAACCGAACTCTTGTCATCGTTGTTGCGGGAATACTCTGCATCGCTGGGGCACAACGGTGACTCCTTCGTCAACATGAAACACCCGGATCACGACCGGTCGCTGCAAATCTCCACGCGCCCGAGCGATCACCAGGGTCCGGTCATGGCCTTCTCTTCACCCGCGAACGACGATGGTACCGGAGGGGTATTGCCCAGGCTGCAAATGCGTTTAAGTAAAAATCGTCAACCGTGGATTCGAATGGCCGGAAATGATGGGCATGCGGTATTCGCAGCACCGCAGGGAGATCCGAGGGAGTGATCTATGGCCTCGCCCGCCAAGTGGAAGAACTCCGCCACGAAATGCTGCGGATGCGGGAGGAATTGAATGAGATCCGGGAACGGGACAGGCAATAGGATGGTTGCCGGGGAACTGGCGAGTGTACGAATCATTGTCCCATACCGCAGTCACTGGGTAGGCTTCGTTACTGATTCGATGCCAAACCACAGTCGCAGCCCGTCGCGACAGCCCCAGACGGGCCGCTCCGGTGGGATTCCATGGCCCGGCCAAACGAAATCTCGGTTTTCAATGGCGAATGCCAGGCGGGTCGCCACGAGCAGCAGCAGAATCACGAGGCCGATGCGGGAGATTCTCACCTCTTCTGGCTGCGGGCTCGCTCAGACCCCGAGCGTCTTATGTGCCAGCCGATCGGCGGTGCAGGCGGTTGCCAAGCTTTCTCGGCCATTCACCTCGGTAACGCGGCGTGCATGACCGCGGTCCCGTAACCAGGCGACCTGGTCGCTGAGCATCGCTCGCATCAGATCGCCGTACCGTTGCTGTTTGTTCCGTTCATGGCCACCGCTCAGTTCAATCTTCTGGTAAACATCATAAACATTGTCCCGTCCCTGACAACGCCGTTCGCCCGAGGAATAGACGTCCGAGATCTCCAATTGCAACCTCGGAAAGAGATCGTAAAGCTCACGCGTTTGGCTTTCATCGACCAGTGCCTGGATGCGGAACCAAGAGGGGATCCAGTCGTGCAGCAGAAGATCACCTCGCTCAAAAATCAGTCGCAACTCCTGCCGTTCGAACCGTCCGGGCTGATGAAAGCCATGCGCGAAATTGAAGAGGATTTCGGGTTGATAACGCACCGTGCACTGCGCGTGTTCTTCGATGCTACTTCCCGGTCGCCGGCCAACCTGTGCCGCCACCACATCACCAGAACCCAGCCAGCTCGACAGCATATCAAAAAAGTGGACTCCGTGTTCGACGAAGATCCCGCCGCTCTTGCTGCGGTCCCAGAACCAGTGCTGCGGCGGAATCCCCTCGTCGCACGCGCAATTCTCGAAGTACCCGTGGACGACGGCTCCTAACACTTGTGACTTGATCAACTCCCCGACCGCTTGGACCAGCGGGTTGTACGGCTGCATCAGGTTTGCGACCAGCAAACGATCGTACCGCCGAGCGGTAGCGAGCATTTCATCCGCTTGCTCCTCATTCATCGCCAGCGGCTTTTCGCAGATGACATGCTTGCCGGCCTCCAGCGCGAGCATGGTCTGTTCATGGTGCAGGAATGGAGGAGTCGCGATGTAAACAAGATCCACGTCGTCGCGGCGTACCATCTCCGCAGCGTGATCGACCGTTTCCATTCCGAACAGCTTGGCCGCCGAGATCGCCGCCTCGCTGTGGGCTTCCGCCATCGCCGTCAGCCGAACACCAGGAACCGATTCAAAGTGTTGGAGTGCGAACCTGGCAAACCCGCCACAACCGACCGCTCCCAATCGGATTGGCTCGTCGACTGGTTTCGATTGGCTCACGCGTCATCTCGCCTGATGCATAGGTTTGGAAAATAGGCTTCCGAGGCCCTCAAACGAGTCCGTCCTATCCAGCGATGGCGATCCTAGCGCATCGCGTCCAAAATATTGTCCAAAGGTACCACAGCGAACGTCGAGGCGTAGTCAGACATGGCATAGGGAATCACCAAAAGCCCGTTATGGACCAACCCACCGCAACTGTAGACGACGTTTGGCACGTACCCTTCTCGCTCATTCTCGTCTGGGGCGATCAGCGGTTCGTCCAGTCGCCCAATTACCCGTGAAGGATCCTCTAAATCGAGCAAAATCGCTCCGATCGAGTATTTTCGCATCGGGCCCACACCGTGCGTTAGCACAAGCCAACCCCCTGGGGTCTCAATCGGTGATCCGCAATTCCCGAGCTGGACGAACTCCCACGGAAAACTTGGTTTCAGCAATAACCGCTTCGTGTACCAGAAATGGCGCATCTCCGAGTACATGAGAAACAGGTGCTCGCCATCCTGGCGCGAGATCATCGCATATTTGCCGTTGATCTTCCGTGGAAACAACGCCATCCCCTTGTTCTTGACTTCTGGGCCGTTCAAAGTTGAGATCGAAAACCGCAAAAAATCGGTCGTCTCGACCATCTGGGGAAAGGTAACGCTGCCGTCATAGGCAGTATAGGTAGCGTAATACCAGGTAGTCCCGTCATCTTCGTCGAACTGAACAAAGCGCGCGTCCTCCACACCGTTGGTCTCCGTCGGTGAAAACGGGAAGATCACCCGTTCGGAAATGCTCGAATCGGCCTTGTAGCGGACCGTGTAATTGGCCTTCGCCAGTTCAATCACCGCGTGGCCTTGTGGTTCCCACTCGGCTTGTCGGAAACGATCCTGGTGCAAAACGTTGCTGACAGCTTGTTCGAGTTCTTCAAGCGTAAACTCGTTCTCTAAATCCTCGAAAACCTGTTGCGTGAAATGGTCGCCAATCCCCAGTTCGAAAAGTTTTCGCTGGAAAAGCGCCTTCTCATACTCCACATTGGCAACCACATCCGGGGCGGTGACAAAGCGAGTTGGTGGCGCCAGCGCGATGGATCCCTCGGCATCAATAACACCGGACCGGAAGCAAAGCGACGAAATGTGTCCCTCGCCGGTGGCGCGAAGGCTAATGATAAAGCGTTTTGAACCATCGGGCAGACCGCTTTGGTCAGGATGCCAAACCATCGAGGGATTGAACAACGCGGCCGACTCCAATGCGTACTCCTGGATGAAGTAGGATCCGATCAGGAGCTGCCGGTTCGGGCTGACCGGATGATCAGTTAGTAGAAACTGCCGTACGGATTCGAATCGCTTGAGCATGAACTCCTGAAGCCGCTGGTGACGCCCGTGAAACTCCGCGAGCACGAGCCCCAGTATCCTGTCCACCTCGGCGTCTGACAAATGCATCACTCGAGCAATGATTCGTGTAACCCTTTGTTCGTCATGAAGTTCGAAAGGACGAAACAACACCCGAGATTTATCAGGTTTGAGTACGACACCCGTCCGCCGAAGTTTCAATGTTCAGTCCTTTATGCGCCTGAAAACGTTCGAAATAAATTGCTCGAAGACACCTTCGTCACAACGGTCCCACCTATGCGCCCGATGCCTCGCGGGCAACCGTCATCGATTTCGCGTCCGACCCCATCGATGTCAACGCCGATTCCAGGAGGCGCATTTCTGCGAGCGAAAGGAAAAACGCCAACGTTGATTCGGCTCCCTGATTCTCGCTGACGCGATCCTCATGAAGACCGTCGCGGCAGCCGCCTGTGGTCCAATCGTAGAGTGCCTGCCCGAGATCGTTGCCACCGGAGAACCAGTCGAATGCTAATTTCGCTTCGTCAAGCCACGAGGGATCGTGCGTGCAGTAAAACGCTTCCACGCACGCGGAAACCGTCGAACACGCCTCGATCGGTTGTTGATCATAAATGGCAGGCTGCTGACCACGCGTGAAAAATCCATCGTTGCCGATAGGTCGAAAACACCCGCTTGGAGAACGTTGCACACCGCACAGCCAGCGAAGCGAACGCAGACCGCACTGCAGCATCTCGTCGTTACCCATCCACCGGCCGCTCAAAATCAGTGCGTGAGGCAGTCTTGCATTGCAGTAAGTCACCACGTCTTCAAACCAGTGCCACTCCTCGCTCGCGGATTGTCGATACAGATCCAGCAACCGCATGGACAGCGTTTCGCGAATCTGCCCTGCCACGCGATCGCCGCTGAGGCGGCCCAGGTACTCATGAATGCCAAACAGTGCGAAGGCCCACGCACGGGGCGATGTTGTTGGTAGCATCGCTTCCAGCACGCGCCCGAGCATCTGCGCTGCCCAGATCTGCAAGGTGCGATTCTGGGAGCGGCCCACGCACGTCCCCAACGCCCAAACCGCCCGGCCCACGCAATCATCGGAACCCTCGTCGTCGACCCAGCGCCGATCAAAACGCAGAAAATTCCGAAAACGCCTCGTTTGAGGATCGAATGCGTAATTCAGAAAGCCGGCATACGCATCGGCAGCGGAACGCAAGTCATTCTTTCCCAGTTCTTCCAGCAACACGCTCAAGACCAGACCGCGAGCATTGTCATCGGTGCAGTAACCGTCCTCGAAATTCGGAATCGCGTATTTCGCGTGTTGGAACATCCCGGTGGAGTTCGTTAACCGAAGCAAGTGGTCGAACTTCCAGCGTGGCAGGGCAGGCCGTTCCTCGTCGAGGGTCCGCAAACGTTGCGTGCGGCGCGCGGTGGTCACGACCGCATGCCGAGCATCCTGGAATGATCCCATGAACGAATGAGCGACATTACCCCAGGTCATCTCCCGCCCCAGCAGGTACGCGCGCTTTCGCATCGCGTGCCGACGCGTATCATCTCGCAGCAAGCCAGCGACCTCCCGAGCGATCGCCCCGCTGTCCGCGAAAGGAACGAGGACACCACGTCCGTCGGCCAGCAATTCCTCCGCATGCCAGTACGGCGTGGAGACCACCGCCTTGCCGCAGCCGAAACAATAGGCCAACGTACCCGATGTGACTTGCGCCGGATTCAAGTACGGTGTGATGTAAATGTCGGTGGCCCCGATGAACTCTGTCAGTTCGCGCAGCTCGACAAATCGATTGTAGAACGTTACGTTCTTTTCAATGCCAAGCTCTTGCGTCATCCGCTCCAGGTCAATGCGATAGGCTTCGCCCTGTTCGTGAAGTAGGTGAGGATGGGTGGCGCCGAGAACGATGTAGACGGTGTCGGGAAATTCCTTCAAAATCTCTGGCAACGCTCGCAAGACATATTCAATGCCCTTGTTGGGCGACAGTAGACCGAACGATAGCAACACGTGTTTGCCTTCGACGCCAAACTGATCCTTGTAGAAATTCGGATCGACCGCCGGCATGTCGGGAATGCCATGAGGGATCAAATCGATCTTGTTCTCGGGCACGCAGTAGACTTCTTGGAGAATCGATTTGCCGCGCTGGGACATCACGATCAGGCGTGACGATAGTTGTATTAGCCGCTCGAGAACTTGCCTTTGATCTTCATTCGGTTCCCGGATGACGGTGTGCAGCGTGGTGACGACAGGCACTTCCAGGTCGCGGAGAAGCGCCAGGATATGGCTTCCTGCGGGCCCGCCGAAGATCCCGAATTCATGTTGCAAGCAGACGACATCGACGTTGCTGAAGTTGATGAAATCTGCTGCTCGTCGGTAGCCAGCTAATTCCTGTTCCGCGATCTCGAAGCGGACCTCGGAGCTGTAGCGATACCCCTCCGCAACGTCATTCACTGGTACCACAATGCATTCGACTTGGGGGTACTGCGAGGCGACCGCGTGACGCAAGTCGTGGGTGTAGGTCGCTATCCCGCACTTGCGGGGCAAGTAGTCACCAATGAATGCGATTTTGCGGATCGTGGTGTTGTTCGGCACTGACTGTGTCTCCTTTGGTGGCGTCCGCGAAAGGGGCGCGACTCGGCGCTCGGCTACTCTTCACTGTCGGTTGGTCTGCTTTTCTCCTTCCAGCACCCGAAGGATGTCGTCTCCCGTTGCCGCAACCGCCGTGTTGCAGTCGGCGGCGCCGTAATAGACCAGCAGCTGATGGTCGATCTGTGCAATTCCCGTGGGAAAAACCACGTCTGGAACGAGTCCATCCCGCTCGAACGGTTCGCTCGGCTCAAGCCACGGTTTTTTCTCCGCCGCAACGATCCGCCAAGGTTGGTCCCCGTCCAATAACATCGCGGCGCCGACGTATCGTCCTACTTCGCCCTTCTGTTCCGGCCGTTGGTTCCCGTGATAGATTTCCAACCAGTGATCACCGACGCGGATGGGGGGACAGCCGCCGCCGACGCGCCCGGTGCTCCATTGAGCGTCGATAGCTAGCAACGGCCGATGTTGGCCCCAATGGGTCAGGTCGTTCGAGGTGGCGGTCCACATTTCTGGGGCGGTGAAGGGAGTGGCACCGTTTGGGCGGTGAAGTGCAAGGTATTGGCCGCCAACTCGCTCCGGGAAGAGCGTAACATCTTTGTTCTCGGGCGGGAAGATAATACCGTGACGCTGGAATACCTGGAAATCGGTTGTTGAAGCCAACGCCGTGGCCGCACCGTGCCGTGATACCGCGACATAGGTGATCCAATACCGGTCGTCGATCCACGTGATCCGGGGGTCTTCGACTCCGTAAGTCTCGTAGGGCGTTTCCGGTGTAAAGGCGGCTCCCAAGCCTCGGACGGTCTTTCCCGTTCCGCAAAAGACGACACGCAGGTGGGAGGTAAACGTCAGCCGGACGTGGCCCGACTTCTTGAGACGCACCACTCGGGGGTCAACCAATTCGATGTCGGTTTCGGAAACCCAATCGACTACCGGCCCTGAATCGTGATCCCAGCGAGGGAGCGCCATATAGCCGGGCCGTTGCTCACGGGGGCGTTCCGCGACACGCACCAACAGCACGACACTCCCGTCCAGTACCGTCGCTCCTGGGTTGAATGCGCCAATCACCTGCCAATCCGCATGCGATGGCGGCACGTCTTGCGGAGCCATCAGAAGAAACTTGCTCCAGACTGTCTCGGCTATCATGAACTGCACCTTTTCCTGACATCATCATCCGAGGGACGAGCAGACCGGCGAAGAGAGCCAGGGCAAGCGAACCGCCCCACACCAGCTTCAGCGCAGACGCCGTCAATAAAGCAGCCACGACCCACCGGTAGTGCTGCTGCTGATCCCGATCCGCTCTTGGATTCGCTGACTGACCAGTGGAAACAACTCGCCAAGCTTCGCGAGTCATTCACCGAACAGATCAACGACACAGAACGCAAATCGGCTCATTTCTCGCTTCGATGTTTCCGCGGGTGCGAAACACCCTTCGGGCGCGATCGGGCGAATCTTCCGATTCCTCGGCGACTCACCGTGCTGGTTCCGGACGGTCGTAGTCGGGCCACTGGATGCGCCGACCTTCATACCGGGGGAAGGTCCACGATGGCCAGACCGGCCCCTGCTCCTGGACCTCGTTGAACATCTGCTGCATCTGCGCGACCATCCGCTCCAACCGCTGAGGCTGCTGCTCGCTCAGCTCCTGCGTCTCCGCGGCGTCCGTCCGCAGGTTGTACAGTTCGAACTGGTCCAGCTGGCAGCTCTTCAGCTGCTGCATCTGCTCCTCGGTAATGTCGGTCAAATTGCCCTGATCGGTCGGTGAGAGGCTTGCCAGCAGTTTCCAGTCACCATCCCGGATGGCGACCTGCGGCCAGTCCCGGCGGTAGTTGAACTGCCAGTAAAGCGGCTTCGCACGATCGATCGTCTCGCCCTGCAGCACCGGTAGAAAGCTGGCACCATCCAACTCGAGGTCCGCAGGCGGATCGATCCCGGCGAGCTGGCAAAGCGTGGGCAGCAGGTCGACTCCGCCGATCGGTTCGTCACTGACCGACCCCGGCCGGGTCACTCCGGGCCACTGGACCAGGCCCGGCACGCGGATACCGCCTTCCCAGAGCTGCCCCTTGAAACCCCTGAGCGGCCCCGACGATCCGTGGGGATGCCAGCGGGTCATCGCCGGCCCGTTATCACTGGTAAAGAAGATGAACGTCGAATCGCGCAGGCCGGCCTGGTCCAAATGATCCAGCAGCTTACCAAAGGCGGCATCAAGCTGCGTGATGTTGCCGTGGTGCGCCGCCAGGCTGGGGTTCTCCTGCGGCCCGTAAATGGCAGCGTAATCGGGATCGGTGGCGATCGGCTCGTGCGGTTCGTGAATGTTGACGTGCAAAAAGAAAGGTCGATCCGGATCACGGACACCGCGGAGCCAACGGATCGCCTCATCGACCACCAAATGCGAGGCATAGCCTTCCAGCGGACCGGTCGGGATTCCATTGCGCACGAAGTTGTACGGATTGCGGTGGTTCGGCAGGCAATTGTTCTGAGTCGCGAACCAGTGGTTGAAGCCCATGTCATCCGGTTGTGGTTGGCCCGGGAGATTGAACCAGCCGTTGAGATGCCACTTGCCGACGACGCAGCTGTCGTAACCAGCTTGGCGCAGCAGCTGGGCAACAGTGATTTCGCCTTCCCTCAAATGCATCGGCGAAAGGAACGGGATCCAACTGTAAATCCCGGCGCGATACGGAGTCCGTCCCGTCATCAAACCCGCCCGTGCCGGGGAACAGTTCGGGGCGGCCGCGTAGCAATCGGTCAGCTTGAGACCTTCGGCGGCCAACTGGTCGATGTTCGGCGTCCGAACCCGTTCGTGTCCGTAGCAGCCGATGTCCCCGTAGCCGAGATCGTCGCACAGCACGACCAGGATGTTCGGCGGACCATTCCCTTGGTCGTCAGCGGCCGCTGTTACCACGACCATGGTGGCCAGAAATGAAACCAGGATCAGCAACGTCGATCGTCTCACGCGTCGTTCCTCGCTGCAGGGGCTATTCGTTCTCGATTTCACCCAGTGTACCTCGCCTGCCCCGCGTCAGCCTTAGACGGCGAACCGAAAACGGGCCGGATGGAATGCTGATTTTCTAGAAGAACTCCCGTTTTTCTGAAAAGTTTGATGCGATTGCCTCGGCTTGAGACGTGGCGCTCTTAACCATCACCGGCGTTCTGCATCCCACATCGGCCACGACGCGCGACACCGGCAACGCACGCACCGATGCCGAAGAGGGCCCAAAGCGCGATGGATGTTGGCTCCGGGACGACCGCCCTGACGTTGTCGAGTTCCGCGGTGCTCGTGAGCCCGTCGTCATCGCCGAACAGCGCAAATGAAAGAACGTAGTTCTGTGCCGGAAGCGAAGTGACGTCCAGCGATACCCGTTTCACGTCGCCGGCTAGATCAGCAACGCTGACCTTGCTGGACGTATCTTCGAACCCACTGGAGTCGAGCGAATAGAACGCGGGAAACAAAGGTCCAATCGACGCCTGAGGCGTTTCAGCCGTATCGAACAGTGTGGCCTGGAAACTGTCGTTGCTGGCAAAAGGAAAATCCACGCCGCCGTCTACCGAGGAAAGCTGAACCTCGAACGTGAGCCTGACAACATTACTGGGAAGAAAAAACGGATGCTCGAGTTGAACAGGCGTTTCAAAAAACCCTGTGATCTGAAATTCGGCAAAGCCTCCGCCGTCGACGGGGCGTGCAAAATCAGTGAACGGAGTCGCCCCCGTCGTCCATCCCGCAAACGGATTCTCGTCGGAGCCGGGCTGCGAAAAATCACCATTGGCGATCACACCGGCCGAGGCGGCTGGAAGCTGCAGGCAAGCCAGCCCAAGGATGATCACGCCCCACCCTGCTGTCGTACCACGTTTCATTGTTCTTCTCCGGTTGGGGTCAACAAACCAAATCAACTCTTCGCTGGACGCGTCGGTCGTTCCGGCAAGCCCGCATCCAGCCACGTGAGTTCGTTTTTCAAAACAAACTCCACGCTTTCGATCTTTTCAGCAGTCGCGTCGGGCGACACGTCAGCTGCTGGGTGATCCTCAGGCACGATCAAACGGGCCGCCTGATCCGCGGAATCGCCGATCAGTGTGCCTGCCTCCTCCGCGGCCAATTCTCCGTAAAAGTCATCAATGACCTTTTCGTCCGTTTCCCGTTCGCGCGTCTTGCTCCAGACGAGTCGTTCACCTTCGCCGCGCGGTCCCGCTTCCGCCTCCAAGCGGCGGTGGAGCTGGTTGATCACGTGCAGGGCGTCCAGGGCGGTTACCTTTCCGTCGCCATTGACGTCGACGAACAGGCTCGGCGTCACACCGATCGCTGCAGCCAAATCGGCGTCGACAAGCTCGGTTTCCCGACTCAGGTGCTCGATGACGGTCAGCGCGTCCAACGCCGTTACGGTCCCGTCCGCGTTGACGTCGTAGCGGCTGCTGGGGTTTTGGAAGCGGGCTGGCGGGTCATCCAATGAATCGTCAGGCGACGGTGAACCCGATGCTAGGAGACTCTCGCTGTCGCCGCCGGCCGCTGCCAGCACCTTTGGAACAAAGGTGTAGAGCGTGCGAGGCGGCGGCTTGATCGCGATCACCACCGGCTCGGTCGTCTCTCCCGGAGCCAGGCTCCCGCTCCCCTCGAAATCGAAGTACGGCGTGCCGTCGTCCAGCGTGCCGTGGGCATTTTCCACCGTCGTGCCTTCCGGTCCCAGTTCGGTCAGCAACAGCCGCATCGGATGAGCCAACGGCTCTCCGGAATCGTTGGTGACCGTTGCATAGAAACCATAGACCCCGGTGAAGCGGTTGAATTGCCGGCCGAAGAAGTCGACCGTGACTTGATCGGTTACATCTTCCGGACTGTCGTCTTGCACCGGAGCGAAGGTGAAGCTGGCCGCGAAATCGACACTCGCATTGGCGACCGTATCGAGCACCGCCCCGGTGCTGCTGGTCACGAAGACGGGACCTTCCGGCAGTGAATCACCGTCGTCGCCATACCAGTACCGAACGCGTCCATCAGCGAGTTGTTCAACCCGATCGACGGTGACGCCCGTGACCGTCACGTCGCCGGTGTCGAGCGCGCTGGCGTCCAGACCGGCCGCGCCGGGATCGGACCAGTCGATTTCGACAAAGCCGGGATCGCTTTCGACCGTCGCGCCGTCGGCCGGTTCGACCAGCGTGGCCGTGGGGCCTTGCGTGTCGACCGTGAAAGATTCGGAAGCAGCGCCGCTCTCGTTGCCGGCAACATCACTGACAGCGCCCGCCAGAAGCGCAACATCGACTTGGCCATCGGTCAACGATTGCCCGTCGTAACTGTAGCGAACCCGTCCATCTGCAACGATCTCCACCGAGTCGATCGTGACGCCGGAAACGGTCACGTCGCCAGTGTCGATCGTACTCGAGTCGAGCCCGGAGCTGCCGGCATCGTTCCAGAGGATTTTGACATAGCCGAGATCGGTCGCGGTAATTTCTTCCGGTGTCGGCGTCTCCAGCGCGCCTGCAGGCAGCTGGGTGTCGAGCGTGACGGTCCGACTCGCTTCGGTCGATCCATCTGCATTGGATGCTTGAACCTCGAGCTCGTTCACACCTTCGGCGAGCGCCACATTTTCGAACTGGAACTGCCCGCTGCCGTCAGCGGTGACCGTGCCGTCATCAAAGCCATCGCCGTCGATATCCAGCAACACTTCCTGATCCGGGTCGGTCGTGCCCACCAATGTCACACTCGAGACATTGGTGACATCATCACCAACGGCGCCCGAGTCGGAGTCGGCATCGAGCTGGAATTCCAGCTGCGGCGCGGCCGCGCCGAGCAGCTGCACGTCATCGATCGTCACCGAGCTATTCTCGGCGCCGAAGCCGAGCAGATCGAAGTAGAGCGTCGCCTCGGTCCCCGCCGGCACGCCACTGAGATCCACCAGCACATCAATCGGCTCATCGAGGCCCGCGATATCGCCCGAAGCATCCACCGCCGAATTCGTCACCTCGCCACCGAAGTAAAGCTCACCCGACGCCTGCAAGTTCAGCAGAGCATCCGACTTTGTCAGTCCGGCCGCGGTACCGACCAGCGACTGACCGGTCTCTTCATCGATCAGAGCCACTTCGAAGGCATCAGGTGGCGCCGACGGATCGCTGCCGAGGCCCGCATCGGCGATCGTAAAGTTCAGTTCGGTGACCCCATCCGGAATCACAAACGACTGCCGAAACTGCGGCAACACCCGCCCCTGCTCGGTCAGCACACCTTCGCCACCAACTACCTCGGCCGCCCCACGGCGATCCCAGCCAAACCGAGCCGCCGCCGGATCGGCAATACCAAAGGTGCCGTTGAGGATCTTCTCCGGCAAATCCTCAGAACCTGCAGCCTCCAGCGGGAACGAAACCGCCGCGCTCATCGCTTCTGTCGTGGCCGAGTCCGACGCCACACCCGCTGCTGCATCGAACGTCATCACCACCGGCAGCCCGTCAGCTGCCGAGCTGTCCGACTCCACCGGACTGACCAACCGCCGAACGCCGGGAGCCAAAGTCCGGCTCATGATCGACCTGCTATCCGCATCACGATGGGCCAAACCGAGCACATGCCCCAGTTCGTGAGAGATCACCGTCAACAGATCCATTAGCCCGAAGGCCGGGCTCCCTTCTGACGCGTGCAACTCGGTCGCTGAGACGACTTCGCCGAATTCACTCGACTCCTCGGGAGTCTCATCAATAAACCAGCCATGGCCGGCGGCGTCAGTGTCGATTATGATCAGGTAGTCACGGTCGACCGTGTTAGTGGTCCAGGCGATCGCCGAGGAAGGGAGATCGGCCGTAGTAAACCTGAGCGAGTCAAATCGATGCACAGCATCGTCAGCGATACTCGTGGTAGCCACGTTGGGTGCTGGCCGGGTACTACTGCCCCTCGCGTTCCACGATTCCTGCGCAGCGGCTTTCAGGGGGGCAATCGCTTCCGTCGCCAGCGGTGCGTCTTCGGCTTCCACGGTTTGAGCTTTTTCGGCCGTAAGATTCTGGGTTGTCCCATCAACCAAGCTCGGTTCATTGGGGCTTACAACATCCAGGTGGAAGTGGCCATTATGGCCTTTCACATGGACAATTTTGACATTGTCACTGTCATAGGGACTTAATGGTGGCTGCTCCTCGGGCGGCAGCTCGGCGAGGGTGTCGGAAAAGTCACGGAAGTCGGGATGCGGTTTATAGAAGTACGGGTCGTTGAAGAGGATTCGCCCGACTCGGGCCCCCGACTGTGGCTGTGCGCGAAGGAACGCGATCATCTGCTGTTCGACCGGCTCACGATCATAATCCGGGTTCTTCACCAAAAGTCTGCTGTAGTAAGCGTCCGCCAGCAACTGCGCGTTGCCTTCGAAGTCGAGCGCTCGCACCTGCGTGTATCCAGAGGCTAAAAGCCCGTCATCACCGAGGGGCCGGGCGGCGAACTCGTTCGCGTCCTGGTTCTCCCGATGCCAAAGCACGCCCATGCGGCGGATGTCCAGACCGTACGTTCCCCCCTTGTACGGCTGCTGAGGGGCCTCCACCAGGACTGCATAGGCACCTGTACTCGGCAACGTCTGCACGGTGTCGATGGTCGCTTGGCCGTCCGTGATCGAACTCTCGTCCAGCGTCTCTGAAACGGCCCCGTTCGTGTCTAGCCGGACCAGTCTCACTCGCCCGCCTTCAACGCCGTCGGGGCCATCGAAATCGATCCGAAGAATCCGTTCTCCCTCGACACCCATAAACACACTCTGGTCTATCTGACCGGGCGCGTCCAAGATTCCCGCCTCTGCTTGATGATACCTCGCCGCAACCAGTCCTTCCACATCGTTGGCCCCGGCTGGGACGGGAAATAGCGGAACTGCAACGACATCGTCGTTCTCCTTCGTCACTGCTTTCGTCGTGCCATACCACTTATAAAACTTGGCGTTGTTTTTGTTCGTGAAAGAACTAAAAACATGTGGCACGTTGACGTCGATGTCATTTCCGTTCTCGTGTGAGCTATGGCCGCCGTTTGGCCCTCCCTGCACGTTGCTTAGGTCAGTGATGACCAGTAGCGGAAAGCCAGCACCAGGCTCCTGTTCATCCAGTTCTCTGATTCTTTTGACTTCATCCAGTACCTCCTGCAGCCAAGACGTTCCCCATTGCCCTTTCTTGGGACTTTCTTTCTGCTGTTCTGTCGGTCCACCAAGAGATCCCGACCAGATGAACGGATCTGCAACGACTTTTTTCCATTGCGGAGCTTCCACAGCATTCAGCCAGTTGACGGCCTGGGAAGTCTGTGCAGGATCACTTGGTTGGATCTGTCCATTTAACGAGCGCACGTTCGCCTTGCTGTCCGGACGCGGAGTATCGTGAGGTGGAATGTTAAAGATCGCCGACTGGAATACTCGGATCGCCCATCCGGTTTCACTGAGCAAAGCCCCGCCAGTTGGATAGACAGGCGTATCCATGTGACTGATTATCACGCCGTCAACAGTAAGCAACCTGTTTTGAAAACCTGGCCCAACTTCGCCGTCACTGCCCTTGATTCCTTCTTCCTGTGGATTCGTAGAGGGATAACCAAAATACCGCAGTCGCTGCTCGACACGATAGACATCCAGTGGGAAGTTTGCATTGTCTTCACCGGCAGAGACATCTCCGACAGTGCTTTCGATCTCAAATTCGCTGAAGCCCGGCGTAACCTCAATGTGAAGCGTCGAGGTGCGCTGCCGGACTTCTCCGTCGACCAGATACTCGACACGGAACGGAATCACCGCGGTCTCTCCGGCCTGTTCGTCAATTCGTTCTTCAACCCCATCAACGATTGCCGGCGCGTCAATTTCGGGAATGAAGTAGAACGCTCCTGTCTGCGGAAGATCGTGCGTGACATCGCCGGAGACCTGAATCCAGGAAGACGGCACACCAGAATCGCCTGCTCCCACGAACGGCCCAGGCTGGACGATGTAGCGTGGTGGTTCCGGGCCGACGAAGTCAGGTTCAGGCACAGTTGCCACGCGACCGTGCTCGCCAAACAGCGCCGATAACTTGAATGGCTGCTCGACGCCCTCGAGGCTTGACAATGAAAGCTGGCCGCCATCCGCTAGAATCTCTGCCAGATTGATCTCAGTAATATCGCCCAGCTTGGCGTCAACTCGGAGGCAGGGATCACCCTGTTGACACGGAACGTAATAGATATTGTCCAGCAACAGTGTGCTGTCGAGGGCGTTGAGTGCGCCGGGCGCCGATAGCTCCATGGTCAGCCAGGCCGGAACACCGCCTGTAATCGGAGAAAGATTCTCCAAGACCTGAGCGATTGTGGTGCCGGGAATCACGTTGCCGACCGTTGACTCATCGGCAGCGAACCGATCGAGCGACAGGTGTAAGCGACGAAAGCCATTCGTCTCCTCTGAGACGGTCGCGAACTGCTGCTCATCCGGCGACCAGACGTACTCGTAGCGAATGAAGTCGGTCTCAAATGGATCGGCGCTGCCTTGCACCAAAAAGGATTTTGGGACGTCGAGGAAAACAGCAAATCGGTCATCAACGAAAGCTGCTTCCTTGATCCAGATATCGAGCGCCAAGTCTGTCTTGTCTGCCGGGATGGTATGCAGATTGTGTCTGAGAGTAGCCGGACTGCCCCCAAGGCCACCGAGTCGTGCGGCGTGGTTTCCAAACTCGGTTTCCTGTACCTTGGCGCCGCTGAACAACCCGCCGCCATGGAGGCTCCAGCCCTCATGCAATTCGGTTTGGAAGAACCCGAGAAATCCGCCGTCGAGACTGGGCTTCTTTTCAAAACCACCATTCAACAGCGTGGGGAGCGGTTCGTCCTCGAAAGATGATCCGTTAGTATCCGGCGATTCGAGTGCCTGCGCAATCGGACGACGTTCCGTACCACCTCCGAGCTGCGAATAGAACCACCCGGTGCCAACTCCTTCCCACACAGCGTCCTGTGAGGAATCGGGAGCCGCAGCGGCCGAATACCAAGGGTTCGGTTGTTCCTGATTGAAATCGGATAGCACCGCATCGCTAGTATCTGCTAAGCGTCGGAAGATCGGCTGACTAGCAAATTGGCTGATATCCAGCGCTACGGTGCCGGCATACCAGGACAGGACGCGTGTGTGCACCTTTCCGCTGCCGTCAACCGCAGTGAAGCCGGGTAGACCGTTCAGCTCGCGATTGAGATGCGCACCAGGAATCGCGCGGCCGTTCGGAGTCGAGGTTGTCCCCTGGCTAGGAGCGAGATCCTGGTAATAATTATCGGCGAAGGTGACGTTATCCCAAATGCGTACGGTCGGGTCTTCGAGATTGCTGTAAAGACCCAATGATTCTTGTGCGAAATCGTGTGGATCCAGCGTCGTCATGTGGATGCCGTTGACCTCAGGGAAGTACGTATCTAAACGCTGAATGATTTCACTGTTGACGGTAGCTCCGCGCCCGTGGCCGATGAAATGGAGCGGTGAATCCAGAAGGTTCCACTGCTGACTGGCATTCAGCTGAACAAGGGAGGAAAAGAGTGCATCGGCTGCTCCTTCTGCGAAGCTTATGTCGCCGACATTCGAATCCGATGCCCAATCAGTGAGCAGAACCAGCGGATCCTCGGTCGCCGGGGCGTTCAGGCCGACTTGTTCCCAGTCGCCCGTATCCCGGCGATATTTAAGAATTGCACCGCCTCCTCCCGCGTCAGCGATAAGTTCAGCGAGCTCGATGTATTCCTCCGGTACGGTCTGCAGCGGTGATTGATCTTCTGAAACCGGCCGGAAGTCGTGCGTGATCACTGTGACACTACTGAAGGGGGTGTTTTCAGCAGAGACCGGTGCAGTCTCAAATGGACCAGATTGGCGTTGAACGTGACCGTCGGGCAGCCTCGCCTCTACACCCCAGTGATAGGTCTGCCCGGCCGTTAGCCTTTTGGAGTTCGGCAACTCGAAAAAGAAATCTCCAGTGACGCCAGACGGCGCGTCTAGCGCCTGATCGGCAAGAACGCCAGGAGCACCAGTCAAAATCCTGTTCGCGTTTAGATCCTCATCCGCACCGAGGTCGCCCGGGAAAAGTCCTTCGCCGGCGGGGAAAACGCTGACGTAAACGCTGGCCTCAACCTGATTCAAGTCGTCAGCGTGGACGTTCCATTGAAATACAGGCGTGAGGTCACCTGTGGTACTCGCAACCGGCGAGACGAGGTCAAGAGAGCCTTGCTCCTGGATCGCTAGGCCCTTTGGAAAGGTGCCAGCAGCGATGACGTCGGGCGCTGTATTCGGAGCGATGTCCTCGATTGGCTTTCGCTGTAACGTCTGACGTTGCTGCGGGTCGTCAAGCAGGTTATTCAGCTCTGTGACGAGGGATCCGGCTTCGCCCTGAGTTCCCACGTCATAGACGTGTACCTGGTTCACGCCCTGGAAAGAGGCATAGAGGTGCCCAGCATCGCTGGAGAGGACCAGACTGTCGGGGAAGCTGAAGGGCACGGGCTTCGTGCCGGCAACCACTTCCGCCTGGCCGAAGGGATCGCGGATGATGCCAATGTTTCCGCCTGCCGGTGGCTGTGGGTCATGGGACACGACGCCCTGCTCATAGCGGTTGAAGCCGGTGACGAACGCATAGCTCGCTCCTGGCAACACGACAATGTCTCTCGCGCTGTTTACGTCGAAATGATCGCTCTCCGAGCCAAGATTCAATGCAACTTGACGGGTGACCTGCCACTGGTCCCCGGTTTGCTCGACAACGGTGACACCGGCGCCATCGTTCGGATCGGTGACCAACAGACCCTTCCCGGGAACCGCCAGAACGCTGTGTGGAGCCTCGGTGACGGCGCGTCCCTTGAGCACAATGGTGTCGATCTGGTCATGAATGCTTTCTTCGCCCGCACTCTCCGGATCGACATCGACGACGAACACGTATCCCGGCTCGCCTTGAGCATCGGTGTCAACGAAGGAGCGGAGCGGGGCCGTCACATAGAGAAACCGGCCGTCGGGGCTGATGTCCATCCCCCGCAGGCCGATCGGGGCGGGACTGCCTTCCGGTTGCCCCAATTCGATGTGGTCAATCACCGTGTGAAACGTCTCGCTCCCGGGACGGAGATCGATGATGGAGACCTTGGTGTTAACGCGACTGGCGACGTAGGCGAACCGGTCGTCGGGACTGATGACAATCGAGTCCGGCCAGGGGGTTTCTTCAAGTTCAATGAAGTTGATGCCTAGCGTTTCCTCATTGTCCGGATCATCTGGGCGGACATCGACTTCCTGCAGCGTGACGGCGTCAATGACAGACACGCCATGTCCAAACCGGAGTGTCACGTAGGCACGCGAGTTGTCGTGAGTGGTGGCAACACGGCTTGGCGATAGGAAGGTGTGCGACGTGCCCTCGCCCAACGGAATGATGCGTGCAACCTGCCGATTTTCCTGGCTGATCACCGATACGTGTTGGGGCGCCGCGGCGGCAAAGGCGAATCGCCCGTCGAGCTGCGGGGGCTGGGCGACGTTGCTCTCGACCAACTGCTTTTCAAAGTCGTCGAGCGAATTTCCCAGGGCACCCGCCGTGCGGACTCGTTGCGGTCGGCTGACCACGATGCGTGAGGAGCCGACAATCGCCTCGCGCGGGATGGGAACACGCAGCTCGGCAAAGTCAGCGCTAGTCTGCGATTCGGCGAGTTCCGCAGCCGAAAGACCGAACGGACCGCCTACGTGGACGTCACGGCCTCCGATTTGTTCTTCGACTTCACCATTCACGTTAATGACGTCTTGGCCGCCGACGATAAAGCTGATGATGAGATGATCGGGTTCGCTACTCAAGAATTCGCCGGCTGCGAATCCATCGTCTTCAACAGGCGCATCATTTAAATACGTGAACTGTCGCCCCTTCAATACTAGCTCTGGTTGACCAGAAGAAAAATCGATTCCCAACCCCGCGATTTCAGGTGGTCGACGGGGATCGTCAATCGGTATTGAGCTGACGACGCTCGTTTCGAAGTTGAACTGCTCACCCGGCTGAACGTCAATTTCTTCCGTCGTTACGCTCGGCGGCTCCGCGGGTAAAAGGGTGACCGTGTTGATCGAATGCAGGCCGGGTAAGATGTGAAGTACGCCAAAAGCGCCCACGAAAAGAGGCGTGGCAACGCCCACAATTGAATGGGCGACTGCCGCAAACCGGGTTCCCGGTTCGGGTGGGAATACGGGCGACAGCTGCACGTTGACTCGGCTGAGGCTCCCTTCGGGGGCGAAGCCCATTAGGTAGGTGCCTGTTTGAGTCACCCCGGGCAGTTCGGAGGAACCGGTGCGGGCGACGTTGTCGGTATCGATCGTGGCCGTCTCGGTCTGGAACCAAACCTCTTCGGTGCCGCCGCTGTCGTCGGGCAGAATTCCAGAGCGGAATAGATAGATCGTGCCGTCTTCGCTGAAGGTTTCCGAAAGGGGCAGCGAAAAACCGAGCGGCCGGTCCAGCTGGCCGGCTCCCACGTCTAGTTGGAATCCGCCGGCGAACTGGAATCCTTCCGGGATCGGGAGCGACAAATCGCTTTGGGAAACACGTTCGATGCCGACTTCCGTTGGCTCATCGAGCGCATCCGGTGGCACCGCAACGATCGATCCGTCGGCGCCTTCGACAACGCCACCTTCCGGACCGACTTCAAAGGGCGCCGCTTGTGGTGTCTGGACGCGAACGGGAACCACCGCTTCGCCCGGCCCGTTGATCACTGTCATGGTGGCCGTTCCAGGCGACTTGGCCGTGATCAGACCATCCGGGCCGACCTCGAGGACGTCGGCGTCGCTCACAAAGTACTGCGTTCCCGAATCGGCCGTGGTGAAGTCGTCGTCGCCCAGCGTGACCTCGAGTTGCTGTGTTCCTCCATCGGCCGCAAGAGCGAGCGAATCGGGAACAACATCGAGACCGAGGATGGCGAGGAACTGATCTGTTCGCTCTTCTGGAAAACCGACGGTCACTGCGGTAGCTATCTGCAGACCGGACCTGGAGGCAACAATCGTGCTGCTTCCGTTTTCCACGCCCCTCACCGTGCCGTCGGTAGAAACGGTCGCGACAGACGGTTCGGTTGACTCCAGGTTCACGTAGGAGCCCGGAAGCGGAACGTCCTTTTGGTCGGCAAAGTTACCGACCAGCTGTAGGTCGAACGTGTCGCCGACGTCGAGCCGCGGGTTGCGCTGCTCCAGTTCCAGATCCACCAGCGGGGCGTCGCTGATGTTGATGGTGACGGTGGTCGGCTCCGAGCGGCTGAAGCCGTCGTCGGCGAGGAATTCGAAGCTCGCTTCGCCAGTCAGGCCCGGATCGGGCTGGAAACGTACGGCGCTGCCGTCGCCGGTCAGCGTCGCTGTGCCGCCGGTGGTTGATTCGATTGTGAAAAAGAGTGAGTCGTCTTCCGGATCGGTCGCCAAGTCCTCCAGCGGAATCGTGACCTGGAGGTCTTCGTGCGTGAGTACTTCGGTCGTCGAAACCTCCGGCGGGCGGTTGGTAACGAAACCGAAGTTTTGGCCCAGGATCTGGACGTCGGACGCGTCGATCGTGCCGTCGCGGTCGGTGTCGGCCGCGGCAATGTACTCGGAGTCGCCGAGGTTGCTGCCGAGGGCGGATTGCTGGAGCTCGGCATCGGTGCCGTCGACCAAACCGTCGCCGCTGACGTCGCCGGCGATCAGTAGCTGCAAGCGGTAGGCTCCGGAGGTGACCGCGTCGGTTCCGGTGAGCGAAAGCAGATTCAAGCCGGCACGGTCGACCGCATAGAGCGCGAACGCGCGCCCCGACTCGCTGCGGGTCTCCAGCGGCGTCTGTCCGTCGATCGTGGGAATCGACGGCTGCAGATCGCTGCTGTCGGTCGCTTCGACCACCACACCGATCAGCACGCTGTCGCGCTCGGTCGTGTCGAGTTCCGATGGGCGGATGCCGAAGGTGTAGTGGTCAGTGGCGCCGGCGGCCAAGTCGCCTTCGATTGTGTTGCCACCAAACTGGTGCGCACTGCCCAGCTGACCGGCCAGCGGCTCGGTCTGCACGTCGCCGTCGTAGCGGACCGCTTCGCCGGTGCCGTCGACCGCGGCGGCGAGTGTCAGCACCTGAGACCCATCGCCGGCATCGGCGTAGCCGTAACGGCTGGCGCGTCCCTCGGCGAGGTTTCTCGCAGTGACCAGGTTGCCGGCGGCATCGTACGAATAGGTCAGCCGCGTGCCGTCGGGACCGGTGACTGATGTCAGCCGGCCTTTGGCGTCGCGGTGGAACTGTATGGTGTCGCCGTTGGCCGCGGTGATTCCTGCGTCGCTGTAGACCAGCCGCGTGCCGTCTGCGGCAATCTGCTCTTCGACACCGTGCTCGGTGCTGAGCTTGTACTCGGTGCCGTCGGGGGCGGTCAGGGTGAATTGAGGTCCGTCGAACTGGCCCGAGGCCGGATTGTACGGCCGTCCGGTCTCCAGATCGTGCAGCCGGCTGCCGGCAAGAGTGAGCAATGTATCAGCCGAATCGAGCGTGTGATCCACTCCGGGATCGGCGGTCCACTGGGGCGTGTAGTAGGTCACCCCAGGCTGCTCGTGCTGCTGCGGCGTGAAGGTGTAGCCGACTCGCTGGCCACTGGGAAGCGTCACATACAGCCGCGTGCCAATGCGATAAGGCTCGAACACGCCCAGGTGTTCGCGGCCGGTCGCGGGCACGCCGGTTTCCAAGTGCACGTCGCGCGGCGCCAGCCGCCAACCGGAGCCGAACGTGCTGGACCGGTCGCGGGAGAGCGAATCGTAGCTGCGCGTGATTTCGACTGGCACTCCGCTGAGTGTCGTGGACAGGTCGACCTCGCTGCGCCGGTACTGGGCCGGCTTTTCGCTGGTGTTGACCTCGACGCGAATTTCGGAAGTGCTGGTGCGGCCGCTGATGTCGCGCGCGGTGAGCCGCAGCCGGTAAAAGCCGTTGCTCAATGTCGACGGATCGACGGTGGCCAGCGCCGTAGCGTCGACCGTCTCGGTGCCGCGAGCGAGCCGTTGCGACTGGCCGCCGTGCAGCGGTTCGATTTCCAGTCGCCAGAAGTCGAGATTGATGTCGTCAACGCTGGCTACGATTTCGGTCGCTTGGGTCAGACGTGCCCGTGCCAGACCGGGGGCGAAGGCGACTTCCGGCGGCGCGTCGTCGGCCGGGTCTAGGACCTTGATCGCGCGCTCGGTGGTGCCGGTGAAGCCGTCGGCGTCCACCGCGGTCGCTTCCACTGCAAAACGTCCCGGCACCGGCGGTGTGAAGCGGGCTCGCCCGCGCTCGTCGAGCTGCACTTCTTGACCGCCGATCGAGACGGACAGGTCGCTGATGTCGGCAAGGCTCGAGGCGATCGCGTGCACCAGCACCTCCTGGCCCGGCTCGGCGGGAAAGCTGGGGGTCAGTTCGATCAGCACGTCAGGCTCCGGCGGCACGGCAGCGGCGCGAATCAGCACCGATTTCGTGGCCGTCGCTTCGCCATCGCTGACCTGGAACCGAATCGGATAGTCGCCTGCCTGTCCCGCGCCGGGCGTCCAGCTGAACTGGCCGCTGTCCGAGTCGAGCGTCGCTCCTTGGGGAAGACCGGTTGCCGAGTAGGTCAGGCTGGTTCCCACATCGGGATCGCTGCCATCGAGGGTAAACTGCAGCGGCTCGCCGATCAGCGCCGTGTGGTGCGACGCTTCCAGCGAAGGTTCGCGGTTGACGTTCGCGATGTTGAGGGTGACTTCGGTCGTTTCGGTCAATCCGCCGGTGTCTTCGACCTGGAATTGCAGATCGTAGGTCCCTGACTGTTCAAAGCCAGGCGTCCACTCGAACTGGCCGGCCAGCGGATCGAACTCGACCCCTTCGGGCAACGACGAGACCGCCGAGTAGGTGAATAGATCCTCATCGGGGTCGCCGGCGGCGAAGCTAAACTTCAGCGGCGTCTCTTCGCGGCCAAACTGCGGAAACAGCTCCGGCAGTACCGGCGGCTGGTTCACGTTGTCGACCGTGACGGTGATCGTTTCCGAACTCGACCGGTGCCCGTCGCTGACTTCGAAGCGCACATCGGAGTAGGTACCGGCCTGCAGCAGTGTGGGCGTCCAAGTCAGCACGCCCGTTTCCGGATCGAGCTCGGCTCCGGGCGGCAGGTTCGACGCGGAGAAGGTCAAAGCGTCACCGTCGGGATCGACCGCATCGAGCGGAATCGTCAGGGTCTCTTCTTCCTCGACCTGCTGATCGCCGACCGGCGCGAGCACCGGCCGCTGGTTGTCGTTTCGCGCGACCAGCTCGATCGTCGTCTCGTCGCTGATCGCCTTGGCCGGATCCCCGCTGCCGCTGTCGGTCGCGCGGATCGTCACGTCGTAGGTGCCTGTATCGCCGGCGGCCGGTGTCCACTCGAAGATGGCGGTGCCGTACTGCGGTCCGTCGCTGATCGTCAGGTCAGCCGGCGCGCCGAGAGCCTCAAAGGAGAGCGGATCGCCATCGAGGTCGGAGACTTCGGCAGTGAACTGCAGCGTGTCGCCAACCACCGCGACTTTGTCGCCGACGTGCTCGAGAATCGGCGGCTCGTTCGGAGACTCGACAGTCAGCGCGAAGGTGAACGAGTCGCTCTGGTCTTGCGACTGATCGGTCACACCGCCATCGTCGTCGGCTTCGATCGTGATCTCGTAGGTGCCCTTGTCCCCTAGGCCGGGCTCGGCGCGCAGCACGCCAGTGCCGTCGCCGTTGTCGGTGAAGGTAGCGAACGGCGGGATCGGGAATCCGGTCGGTCCGGTGGCGCTCAGTGTCACCTGGTCGCCGTCCGGCTCATCGGCCTGCACCGGCACTTCGAGCACGTCGCCGCGGGAGACGGTTTGCACCGCAATCGGCGCGAGCTCTGGCGAACGGTTGGTGTCGATGACGGTGATCGGTATTTCGACCGAGTCGGACTTGGGCGATCCGGTGCCGTCACCATCATCAGTGGCGGTGAAGCTGACGGTGTATTGGCCGTCCTGTTCGAATTCGGGCGTCCACTGCAGCAGGTTGGTCTCGGAGTCGAACTCCGCTCCTGGCGGCAATCCGGCGGCGGTGTAGTTGACCGTCGGCAGCGTCCCCTCCAGTGGCGTCAACGTGCCGTCGGGCAACCGATCCTGGGGGACAAAGCCGGGATTGTCGGGATCGAAGGCGAACGCGCGCAATCGCAGGGCTTGTCCTTCGGAAACCCGCTGCTCAAAACCGGCGGTGAACTGCGGAGCGGCGTTGACGTTCAGCACATCGATCACGACCGACTCGGTGCTGGACGCTTCCCCGTCGCTGACGGTCACCGGGATTTCGTAGCTGCCGGCCTGGTAAAATTTTGGCGTCCACTCGAGCACGCCCGTCTCGGGATGCAGCGTCGCGCCGGCCGGCAGCAGGCGGCTGGAGAAACGCAGCGCATCGCCCGGTTGATCCTCAGCACTGATTTCGATCCTGAGCGGATCGCCCTCGCGCACGCTCCGGTCGGCGGGCCGGATCAGCTCTGGAGGCCGGTTGGCTGGCTGGACCAGGATCGTCGTCGTTTCAGTGACCTGATGAACGCCATCGCTGGCGGTGAAGCGAACGTCCGGATACGTGCCTGCGGCGTCGAAGTCGGGCGTCCACGTCAACACGCGGCGCTGCGGGTCAAACCCCGCCCCCGGTGGTAATCCGGTCGCGCGAACCGTCAGCGGATCGCCGTCGGGATCGGAAGCGCCGACGGGCAACTGCAGCGGTTGGCCTTCGCGGCCAGTGATCTCCTGGGGAAGAGATCGCAGCTCCGGCGGCCGGTTGCCGCCGGCGAGATTGACGGTGAATTCTTGGGTGCCAAACCCGCCGCGCGAATCGTAGACACGCAGCGCCACCGGAACCTCTGCCGGATCCTCCTCGGTTGGCGACCACGAGAGCGTGCCAGTGTCGGCGCCGAGGGTCATGCCCGCCGCGCCTTCGAGCAGGACAAATGTCAGCGACGCGCCGTCGGGATCGTCGGCGGACACCTGGTACGTGTAAGCCTCTCCGGCAGTGGCCGTGGTGACCGGGTCGGAAGTCAGCTGCGGTGCTTCGTTGGGGAACGGCAGCGTGTAAAAGCTCTGATCGAAGGCGACCCGCTGACCGGCGGTATTTTTGACCGTGATCGTGCGCCCGCTGATCGACTGGCCGGTGGCCAGCACACCGTCGGGGAGGCTTTCGCCAAGGTCGATCAAGAAAGTTCCCGACTCCGGCTTCTCGACGCCGTCGAGTGGCTCTCCTTGGAACCAAACAGCCGGATCGAGCACCAGCAGCATCGGCAGCAGCAGGTCGTGATCAGCCGTGTTGGTGACGGTGACGTCGTACGAGACCGTGCCGCTTTGCCGATCGGACCGCGCCGAGTCGAAACTCAGATCAACAAACGGCGAGAAGTCACTCACGGCGGTGAACTCCGCCGAGAATGTTTCCGGCAGCCCCACGCCGGCGGCGTTTTCCACCGACGGCAGGACGTTGAGGGTGTAGCGATCGGCGGTCAGTCCGTCGAAGCTCAACAGCGCGGTGCGCGTTTCAGCATCATAGACGACCGCTTCGACCGGGATTTCGCCGCCGTCCTCACCGGTCAGCCGGTAATTGTCCGGGTTCAGGACCGAGCCGGACTCGCTGGCCGTGTCGACCCGCATGTCTTGATCGAAGGCGACGGTAACTTGTCCGCGCGGCAGGGCGACCAGGCCACCATCGGGCGGACTGGTCGCGATGACGCTCGGAGCGATCACGGGATTGATCGCGTCGACCTGATGGGACTGGCTCAACAGGACGCGGCCGTCACCAGTGGTGCGGACGATGTCCCCGCGGGTTCCGCCGGTGGCGATGGCGATCCGTTTGAGCGTGGCCAGGTCGACCATCGTCAGCTGGCCGCTGTTGTGGGAGACAAACAGCAGGTCTTGCAGCTTGTTGCCGGAGGCGCCGAAGGCGATCGAGTCGACCGGCGTGTCGAACCGCAGCATCGGTTCGGCTTCACCTTGGTCGTCGAAGCGCACCACGTCGCCGCGGTCCGGCCAGCTGGCTGCCCACAGGTTGCCCACTGGGGAGAACGCCAGGTTGCCGACCGAAGTGTCACTGAAGTGGTGGAAGGTCTCAGTTTCCGGATCAAAAATTTCAATACCGTCGCCGGAGGAGACATAGAGCCGATCGGTTTCGGGATCGACAGCGAGGCTCTGAGTGAGCGATTCGCCGAACTCCGCCAGCACCTGGCCGGAATCGGCGTCGAGTTGCAATAGCGGTCCGCCGCCGGTGGTCGCCCAGAGTCGATCTTCGGCATCGAATGCCATGTCGAAGACCGGATGATCCAACTCAGCCAGCGGCTGGCCGACCGGGCCGCCTTCGGCCGGTGCTTGAAAAATCTCGTTCCGCCCCGCTCCGCCACTGATCAGCGCCGAGCCATCGTCGCGTGGGGCGATCGCCATCGGACCGATTCCGGCGTGGCTCTGTTCGATTCCGGTGGCGAAAGCTTGGGCCTGGAAGGGCCGCAGCACCTGCTCGAACTCCGATGGGCGCGTGGGCGGTTCGGGAGTGGGGATCTCTTTTTTCGCTTCGATGAACAGCGGGTTGGTCGACGGCTCCGGATCGGGCTCTGGCGGTTCGGCTGGTTGCTGCGGTGTCGTTTCGGAGACGCCAGGCAAGTCGCCCAGGTTGGTCTTTGTGCCATCGTCGGGCACTTGCGCGACCGTGTTCGGTTGCTCTTGGTTGCCAGCCATGTCGGTGGCGATCGCCAGGAATTCGTAGCGGTGGCCGGAACGCCCCTCGAAGACGGCCGACGTTTCGCTCGTTTGCCGCTGCCAGATTTCGAAGTCACCGCCATCTTCGGCGACATAGACGGTGACATGCCGGACGCCGGATCCACCCGCATCGTCTTCGGCTTCCCAGCTGACTTGGAAATCCGATCCGTCACCACGCAGCCGCTCGACCGTCACCGTCGTTTGCGGCGGCTCGGCATCGATCGGCTGAGCGATTTCGTCGGTCTCTTGAGGCGGAGCCGTATCGAACAGCACTCGAGCCTGAGCGGAAATTTCGGTTCCGGTGGTAACGTTGTGTTTGGGCTGCATCCGGTAGCTGACAAAACCTTCCCCGCTACCTCGGACGTCATTGGGGGGCAACAGTCCGAGATCTGGGTCCTGAATGACCTCGCCGGTCTGCGGATCGATCGCCTGCAAGAGCCACGTGGCGGTGTGGGAACTCGCTTCGATGCCCGCATTGACCCGCAGGATGAATCCCTTGCTGCCGGCAAAGTCGAACTCGCCTTGGAAGGAACCACGACCTGCGGGGATATGGACTTGGATGTCCCCCAGTCTCAGGTCGCCCAGTTGAAAGCTGTGCGGCGCCAGGCCTTCATCCAGCTGGGTCACAATCCGGACTTCGCCTGGATTGGCGGAAGCCTCGGCGGCGTTCTCGAACTGAACGGTATAAGGTAACGGCTCGCCCGCCGGCAGGAACGATTGGCCGGCGGCAGGAAGGGGACCGATCAGGCGCGCGAGGTCGTCTGTTTCAGCCTCGTCGCCAAAGAACTTCGCGAAATCGATTCCCCGGGCACGAAGCGCCGGAAATGGATTGTTCTCACTGGCCAGTTGTCCTCGCCCGAAGGTCACGCATTCCTTGGTGATTCCGTTACAAAACGGGACATCGATATCGAACGATGCAAAATGCGTGGGATGTTCCGTACCGAGGTCGAACTGCTCGGGGTCCGGGGATGTATTCGTTCCTCTTAGTTCTGGATCATGCCCATACCAATTGCGAACCTGTCGGAAGAACTCGGGAAGGCTTCCATCGCTGATGATCTTGTCACCCGCGGGGCCAGCCAGCAGGCCAGCAGTCAACGTCGACATCAGGCTGACCACTTGGGGATCTTCACGAATCTGAGGCGGCTCATCCGCTGGCCGCAGCAGCCCGGCGTCGCCGAGCGCGACCAGGTAGAGATCAACCCACGACTCGGCTTCGGCCGCCAAAGCCACCAGTTCTTCGGAAGCTTCAGGGTCTTCCAGAATACGAGCGCGAAGTTCTTCTGCGGCGTCGCGTTGTTGGGCGATGAACTCGTCGCGCTCCAACGCGGTGGCCGAAGCGAGAATGTGGAACTGGAAGGCGACGTCCGCCGGATCCATGAAGCCCAACCCGCCCTGCGTCGGCAATCGGTCCCAAACATCTTTGAGCACTGGATGGATCTCTTCCAATCCATCAGGACCCTGTTCCTCAAGGAGCTTCGCATGTTCTCGAGTCTGCTCTGATTCGTTGAGCTTCTCGATCAATGCCTCAAAGTCCTTGTCCAGGATTTCGTTCAAACCCGGATAGACCTGCACGTTGAAATTGAAACCGGTAAAGGCTCGGTTGGGAAAATCGACGACGTACCCCGGAGCGAGGATCTCTCCGTCGGTATTGACCGCCGAATCGAGACTCGCCCAAGGAATGTCTGCGTCGATATCAGGACGGCCTCGCAGGTTGTTGCCATGGAAAGTCAGGAATCGTTTGCCGAGAGCGGGGTTTTCTCCGAGTTCCGGAACGCCGAACTGGAAATGAACGTAAGGAATGTCGACGTTGGTGATGCTCTGCAGCGAGAATCCATATCGCCCGAATTCTCCCATCCCAAGCACTTCCGGGCCGCCCAGTCCCACCGTGACGTCTGGCTCCAGCGCCCGTTCGACAAGATAGCGATAGTGGATCACCGCCTCTTCGCCATCGGGATTGATTACCTTGACGTCGTACAGCCCATGTGGAGAATCTTGGAAATCGAAAGTGGCGATGATTCGAGTGGCATCAATGACTTCGTAGCGGTCCGGCTCGAACTCGGCGAAACCGGGACGGACCAGCTTGACGATTGCGTTTTCATGGAACTGCGCGCCGCGAATGGTGGTGGTCACCCAACGACTGTCGCCACCCCGGTCGGTTGCAATATCGGTGATCGTCAGCGGTAAGACTTCAGCCAGCAGGGTCGCGGGTGTATCCGACGACGGCTGGGAAACTCCTCGCACTCGGATGAAATACTCGCCCGGTTCGGTGGAGGGAATGATCGCCGTCGGTTCGGCAGCTAGCGGCCCTTCGGAGACGACGTCAAAACGGATATCGTCGGGCACCGCCCCTTGGCGGATGAAGATCATGTTGGCCGCATCTTCGGCCGGCGTGTTCAGGCTCAGCCGGAGCGTATCGCCCAAGTCCGCGTTGATTTGGAATAACTGCTCTTGGCCACTGTTGAGGGTGATCTCCTTTGGGACTCCAACGGTCAGGGGTTCGACGGTCAACTGAAGCGTATCGGCCGATGCGGTTTGGTTGTTGTCTTCGCCCTCTTGTTCGTAAACCTGGTCGAAGATGTCGGCGCGGACGAGAATGCGGTAACTGCCGGGATCTACGGGGGGGAGACTCGTGGTCAATTCCGCCGTATAGCTTTCGCCGGGAGCAAGCGGTCCATCGGTTCGGATGCGACCCAGTCTTCGATCCCCTACGTCCCAGGTGGCGTCTTCGGAGAGATAGACGGCGTCGCTCCATCGTCCATTGGATGGGAAATCGCCGTGATTGCTGGCGGTCCATTGGATCGTGACGGCGTCGCCCACTTGCGCCGATGGTGGGATGTCGATGGAATCGATCTGCAAGTCGGAAGGGGGCGGTGGCTCGATCACCATCGGCTCGCTGGGGGTGGCGTTGTTATCGTCCACCGCTTCCAATACGACTCCGGTCGAACTCGGCTCACGGGGATCGGTCACCACGAAGACGAAGAACGAGCCAGTCCGGTCGCTGGGGACATCCAGCGTTTGCGTCCGAGTGTATGCGTCGCTTGCATCGAGGGCTCCTTCACGTTCGAAGCGGCCCAGAAACCGGTCGCTGTGAAGGTCCAGAAACTCATCGCGTGAGAGAAAGATCCAGTCTTCCCACTCGGTCCGAGCAGGTCGCGTCTCATTAGGCGGAGTGGGACCGGTTCCGGTATTGGTGACCGTATACGTCAGGTCGAAGGTTTGTCCGGTCAGCGTTCGCTCGGGCACTTCGACGCTGGTGACCTGCAGGTCTGCCAATCCACTGGGATCCACCGGCATCGCCGCGGCGGTGACGTTGTTTCCCTCGTCCTGGAACTCGAGCACGCGTCCCATGCGACGTTGCCCTTCTGGAAAGACCTGCGTTTTTGTGCCGAAAAGACTGAGCCCTGGACCTTCCGGGGGAGCCTCGCCGCGAAGATTAGAATCGGCAAATACGAGAACGTGGAAGTCGCCTTCGATGCCATGGGGCAGCTGAACTTCGGTGGACGCGGTGTACGCCTGGCCTTGCTCAAGGTTGCCCTCTCGCTGAATATCGCCCAGGAATTGATCACTCGTGTCGAGCGACGAATCGGCCGAGAGGTAGACCCGATCGACCCAATCGTTCTCGCGGGTGGCGCGGGTGCCCGCGTTGGTAACGGTCCAGCTGACGGGAATCGTCTGCCCCGCTTGTGGTGGCGTGTCGGGGACCTGCAGATCGGTGACCTGGAGGTCGGGTTCGCGGTAGGTGACTGGGATCGGTGTTTGACTGCGGTTGTTGTCTGTCGGTTCCAGGACATGCGTTTCGAAAAAGGATCGGTCGATAGAGTTGCGGCTGCTATGTCGGTCGGGCCGGCCGTCGATGTTGGCCTCGACGTAAACGTAGAACTCGCCGCCGATGCCCCGCGGCAGATCGACTTCAGCAGTTCGGGTGTAGGTGTCACCGGTTTCCAAACGTTCCGGTGGGCTGACGGCGAACTTGCCGAGTCTTACGGCGCGGCGCGTGTCGAAGCTTGAATCGGGTGAGAACCAGAGCTGGTCGTTCCAGTATCGTGCTCCCTCCCAAACGGGTCCGCCGGTGTTTTCAACCGTCCATTCGATGGTCGTCGTTTCGCCCGAAAAGCTTTCCTCCGGTACGGTGATGGAGGTGACTTGCAGGTCCGCAGGCGATAGCGGGCTCACATCGGTCGCCGTCGTCGCCGTGTTGTTGTCGGTGAACTCCCCTTCGGAGGAAATCGGACCGGTTTGGACGATGATTTCGTTCCCCTGTGCCGTCGGCGATAGATCGAACGTTCGAGTGGCGGTGTAGCTTTCGCCGGGATCCAGTTCCCCGCTGTGCCGCACGCGAGGGAAGCTTTGCCTTGGCGTATCCGGTCCGTCCAACCAAATCCGGTCGAACCAACCGCTCCGCTGCGTCGGTCCCGGTCCGACATTGGTCACCGTCCAAGTGACGGTGAACGCGTCGCCGCCTTGGGCCGCAGCGTCGGCGGTGACCGAAGTCACGGCCAAATCGGCCGGCGGTTCGGGCGGAGAGGAGAGGACGGTGATCGGGCGAGCCTTGTAGTTGTTGTTATCTGGTTCGTTCGGTTCATCAGGATTGATGTTGATATCCAGCGTCTCTTCGATGACGTTGTTGAATGTGTCGGCCCAGGGGGTGATGAAGAAGTCGCCCGAAACATCGTCAGGAAGGCGGACCGTGACCGTCCGTTGGTATCCCTGTTCCACTTCCAACAATCCGCTGTGCGAGATGACTTTCAAACGGCCCGCTTCCAGGTCGCTCACCTCCGGAAGATCCTGGCGATCTGATGATCGGCGGGCGTCGGGCTTTTCCCGTGTCGGGGCGAGCCAGACCGTATCGTTCCAACGGTCATTGCCACTTCGTGTGAAAGTCTCGCCGGTCCCCAAGTTGGTGACTTCATAACTCACCTCGATTTCCGTTCCGGCAAATGCTTGATCGGGAGCCACGACATTGCTGGTCACCAGATCCGCCGGCGGCAACGGTTCAACCTTCAGTGGGATGCCCAGCGTGTTGTTGTTTTCGTTCGGGAACTCGTCGACGTTGTCGCCCGAGTCTGTCTCCGCGATCAGATAGACGGTGCCGCGCATTCGTTGGGGAATTCGGATTCCGGAGATCTCTTGCACGTATTGCTCCCCAGGCTGCAGAGCAGCGGCATTGCGGGGAGATCCCACCGTGATGTCGTCAGGAGTGAGTTCGTTATCGAGCGACAGGTAAAGTGTGTCGTTCCAACGCGACGGGGTCGCGACTTGGCCTTGGTTGATCACGACAAACTCGGCGGAGATGGCTCCACCGGCAACCGCATCCTCGGGAGCCGTCATCGAATGCACCTGCAGGTCTGGTCGGGCGGACAATTCAATCAGAATCGTCTCGTCGGAGAGCTGATTGTTGCCGTCTTGGCCGTGTTCGTAGAGGTTGCCGCCAACGTTCGTCTCCACGACCAGCCGAAACAGCCCTTGGGCATCGTTTGGCAGACGCAACTGCTCCGTTCGCGTATAGGACTTACCAGCGTTGAGTCCATCACGGAAGCGGAATGTTCCGACCGTGATTCTGTCGTTGCCGCCGACCTGTTCCAGCCGCAAATGATCTTTCCAGGAACTGCTCGCCACACCCGTCCCTTGGTTGGCGACGGTCCAGCTGACATCGATCGTTTCACCCGACAACACCTGCTCTGGCAGCACCGCTTCGGTCACGGTCAGATCGGGCGGTGGCGTCAAACTCACCTCAATCGCCTGCGATGCAGCCGTGTTGTTGTGATCGAGTCCGAACTCGAACGGACCGCCGGTCGTGACCAGGACATAGACGGTCCCCGTTAAGCCATGGGGCAATGTCACCTCAGCCGATCGGTCGTAGCCCTCATCGACGTCAAGTGGCCCGACATGTTCGAAGCGGCCGACGCTGGTGATGATGTTCTGGCCGTCGGGATCTCGCGCCAAACGGACCCGATCGTTCCAACTCGCCTGATCGGTCAAACCGATTCCCTGGTTTTCCACCCTCCAGCTGACCTCGAGGGGCTGGCCGCTCGCCGCGGTCACGGGAGCCTCGACCGAGGAGGTCACCAAATCGGCGTATGGCTGTGGGGCGACCGCCACGAGATGGTCTGCGTTCGCCGTGTTGTTCGATTTCAAGCCATTTTCAAAGACCACCCGTTCCGCATCGGTTTGCACGAACAGGTGGAAGCGGCCCTGAAAGCGGGGCGGCAACAAGAAAGATTCGTTCCGCGTGTAGGATTCCTCAACGGGCAACCCTCCGCTATGGGTGAACTCGGCAAGCAACGTATCGTCACTATTGCCCAAAGTTTCATCTTCCGAGGCGATGATCCGGTCGATCCAGGTGTGCGTGACTCCGGCCCCGGTTCCCTCGTTGGTAACCGTCCAACTGACAGAGATCCTCGCCGGGTCGTCCACTAAAAGCTCAGGTGCGTTCACATCACTGGCGACCAGATCGGCGTAGGGCGCCAGATCGATTTGAATCGGTGACGAAGCCGTGTTATTGCTTTCGCCTCCACGTTCAAACACCGCGTCGCCGGAGTCGGTAACCAGCAACAAGTGATGGCTTCCTGAAACGTCAATCGGCAAGTTCAGGTCGAGTGTTGCGCCATAGCTGGCCGACGCAGTCAACGGCCCCGTGTGCGTTCTTTCACCGAGCAAGCGATCATCATCGCTTAGCGTTGGGTCGTCCGAAAGATAGATCTGGTCGGTCCAGCTGCCGGGCGCTGTTCCACTGCCCGAGTTTGTAATCGTCCACTCCAAACTGACGGTATCGCCCGAAGTCGCCGTGCTCGGCGCGGCGTCGATTTGCGGCGCCAGGTCTGGGTGGGTGATCTGAAGGGGGTCGGAAACCCGCAGGTTGTTCCCTTCGCCGCTTCCTTCAAAGACAGCATCGTCGTCATCGCTCACCACAATAAATTGATACGAACCATCATCAACGCTCGGGAGGGTGATCTCCGCGGAAATTTGATATTCACCGGAACTGGCGAGATTGTCGGTCCGTTCGACACTTGCCAGAAGCTCTGCGCCGTTCAGGTTGTCGTCGCTGGAGAAGTAAAGCCGGTCGACCCATGTCGCCTCGGCCAAGCCGGGGCCACTGTTGGTCACGGTCCACTCGACTGTCGCTGTCTCGGTCGGTTCCCCTTGGTCCGGCGCAGCGATGTCCGACACCTGCAGATCAGGGTCGGGTCGGCGAGTGACGTCGATCGGGGTGGTTGTGCGGCCGAAGTTGTTGTCGTCGTGTGTTTTTTCGAAAACCTCACCGGCAACATCAGCCAGTACGAACAGATGGAAACTCCCCTCGATGCCATCGGGCAACCTTACCATCGTTTCCACGACGTCGTTGCCATCTGCCTCCAGCGGTCCGGCGTGCTCCACTTCCTTCAAGGCGTGATCGTCAGCATCGAGTTGATCGTCTGCAGAGAGCAGCAGGCGATCGGTCCAGCTGTCGCTATCGGTGATGCTGTTGCCTTGGTTGCGGGTCCGCCAAGACGCCTCGATCGTTTCGCCGCTTTCGGCGGAGACGGGTGCGGCGACCGCCTCGACGACCAGATCGGCAAAGGGAATGGCGACGTCGAACGCTGCCAGGGTCGATGTGTTCGGCTGGTCGTCAGCGATTTCGAGGACGTCGTTTGCAGCGTCAGTTCGTACGAAGAGAAAGAACTCCCCGTCGAGATCTTCCGGCAGTGTCACCGTCGCGGTCGTGGTTGCTTGCTCATCGGCGTCGAGAGCTCCGTGATGAGGAAACGCACCTACCACCACATCGTCACCGTTACCGATGACACTGTCGTTTGAAAGGACGACTTGATCGATCCATTGGTCACGCGGCCCCGGACCGGCTCCCTGGTTCGCCACCGTCCAGGTGACCTCCGCTTCCGCGGGGTTGCCAATCAATATTTCCTCGGGTACGGAGATATCGGTCACCACCAAGTCCGGCAAGTCGGGGACTTCGAGATCAATCGCAACCGGCTCCGCCACGTTGTTCGTCTCGTCCGACTCAGGCTGAACGTCGTGGGCATCGGTCTGGACGATCAAGAACAACGAACCGTCGGCGACTGCGGAGTCGAGTGGCAAGTGGACCGTCCCACTTCGCTCGTGGCTCGCCCCCGGCGACAGGGGTAACACCGCATCGGCAACTTGAAACTCTGCCAACAACCGGTCGTCCGCCCCGAGTGTGGGATCTTCGGAAAGCCAGATGCGGTCGTGCCAACGTCCCCTGACGACGGTGTTGCCGAGATTGTTCACTGTCCAGGCGACTTCGATGGAATGACCAAACGTCGCCGCTGTCGGGGCGGAAACGTCCGAGATCATCAAGTCAGGGGCGACCAAGGTGACCGGGCGGGCGAGCACGTTGTTGGCGGAATCGCTTTCCGGCAGTGCTTCATCCGCGTTGGCGCTGAACAACAGATACTGGTCGCCGGGTGAGGCCTCGAGCGGAACGGTCACCTCCGTCGACTGCGTGTAGCTGGCGTCGGGTGCTAGCGCCGTTTCTGCCGCCGGACGGGTCAGCAACAGAGTATCGTCCGAGAGGTCGAGAGTTGCATCGGAAGAAAGGTAGACATGGTCGACCCACTCAGCAAACGCGCCGCCGCTGCCGCGATTGGTCACCGTCCAATTCACCGGGATCGTTTCGCCAACAGCCGGTTCTGCTGGCGCAGTCGCTGAGGTCAACTTCAAGTCAGCCGCCTGAACATCGATGGCCGTACTGGCCACGTTGTTGGTTTCGTCTGTTTCAGGCTGGTCGTCACCTTCGTCGGTTACCAGCAAGAGAAACCAGTCAGTTTCGGGATTCAGGTCAGGTGGGACGGTGACGGTATGCGTTTGCTGGTAATTTTCGCCGGCATCCAGCGGTGAGAATTCGCCGGCTGGGAATGTGTCGAGGGGTATATCTTCGCCGGGATCGAACGTGGTGTCGGTCGACAGAAACAGCCGGTCGTTCCACTCGGCCCTGGCCGCTGCATCGCCGCTGTTGGTCACGCGCCAATTGACGGCGATCGGTTGCCCTCCGGCCACCTGTTCGGGCGCGGTGATAGACGCGACAGTCAGATCGGGACCCGCGAGTGTGACCGGAACGGCGCGGACGTTGTTCTCTTCGTTCATTTCTGCCTGCTGGTCCTCGGCGTCGGTGACGAAGAGAAAAAAACTGCTGCCGAGTGCGGCCGTCGGAGGAATTGTCACCTCGTCCGATCGCTGGTAAGCCTCTTCTATGGACAATGGCAACCGACTGCTGACCGAGCGGGACTTCAACAACGAATCCGTATTATTTAACGTGGCGTCCGACGACAAGTAGATCCGATCAACCCATTGGTCAGACCGCGTGATGCCGTCGCCTTGGTTCGTAACGGTCCACTCGACCGGAACGGTCTCTCCCGTATCGACAACGTCTGGTGCGCTGGCAGCCGAGACCGTTAAGTCGGGCAAGGCCAAGATAGTCGCCTCGGCCGCACTGTCTTCGAAAGCTGCGTGAATCGGATCGAACAATTCCACGACGAAGGTAAGGTCTGACGCAGGCGATACGTCTCGCAACACATCGACGGCGATCGTGGTTTCGATTTGACCGGGAGCAAACTCCACGACGCCATTGATCGCCTCGAAGTCCGCTCCTGCTTGCGCAGTGCCATCAAAAGTGCGGAATCCGACGGTCGCTGCAACCCCGGACGGTTCGGAGAGACGGACCGGGAAGAGCGCTTTCGCAGGCTCACCAGCACGGATTGTAACCGAGATGTCATCGATCGAGATCTCGGGAGGTGCATCGTCATTGATGATGGTACCAGTCGCGCGGCCACGATCGATCGGC
>CAYWXT010000018.1:0-38190 GCA_964462125.1 uncultured Pirellulaceae bacterium
CACGTCAGCGCTGCCAACCTGCGCAAGATCTACGAACAGGCGCATCCTCGGGCCAAGTGACGGCGGAATCGATGAACTCGTCACCGTTTCTCACCGCTGATTGGCATCACCTGCTGATGCTCAATTACCGCATCGACCCGGCGGTGCTCCTACCGCTGGTGCCATCGGGAACGACGCTCGATTCGAACGTTGCGGGGGTCGCGGTCCTCTGGACCACGACGACCGGCTGTGAATCGATTGCGGCACAGCGGTCCAGGTCGGCTTCATAGCCGGCGCGGACCAGATTTCGGCCCCCTTGGGTTTCGCGAAGACGTTGCGACAGGCTCGGAGGCAAGGGCGTTTCCTCCTCCCCGCCGCTGCCCCGCCAGAACTCGCCCGCGATCGCGGCCTCGTCGCCCTCGATTTCGACATCACCATGGGCGCGCCAGTGTTGGATCAAGTAACCGGCGAGGAGCACGTCTTCGGCGGTGATCGCGCCGTTGGTCCCGGCGCAGATCAGGTGGACGTTCGCGGTGGCGTCCATCGCGTCCGCGGTGGCCGAGGCGTTGAGAAAGCTGGCCGTCATCACTCGCCGCGCCGCGGCGGCTGCGGCGATCGCGGCGGTGCCATTGGTGGTGGTCAGGATCAGGGACTGGCCTGCCACGACCTTGGGGAGGTACTCCGCCGGTGAGTTGCCTAAATCGAAATGGTCGATCGGGCGGCATTCCCGTTCGCCGCACAACAGCGGCCGGGGATCGATCGTTTCAGCGAGCTGTTGCGCCTCGGCCACCGCGGAACAAGTCATGATTTCGCGAGCACCGGCGGCCAGCGCCGTCGCCATCACCGACGTCGCTCGGAGAACATCGATCACAATCGCGACGTCGACCCGCGGCGTGATCCGGCGCGGGTCGGGCAAGAAAGAAGCCGCGACTCGCATCAAAAGCGGTCCTGCTCCGGTTCCGCCCACACGCGAGCCGATTCGTCATCGAATTCGACGTGGACCAGACTGGGCTGACAGCAGACCGGACACTCCTCGACAAAGGTCTGGCTTGGTCCGCCGGACACGTCCAGCGGGATGACGATCTCTTCGCCGCAGCCGTCGCAGACGAAGCTGCCTTCGTCTTCGAGATGGTCCATGGAGCCTCTCCTCCTCGGCAATGCCAACTTCAGTTTGAGATCACGGCCAAGCGTGATCATCATTCGTGATAACATCAGGCGTCGCCGGATGCACCCCTATTTCCCGCCACGGCTTACCGATGCCCCACGCCACATCCCGTTTCGCATTGCCAAGAAACCATTCCAGGTCCCCCCAGGAGGCCCCTGTCCGGTTGCTCCGGCAACGTGCCCCTTCACTCCTGCTGCTGGTTCCTTTGGTGGTCTCCTGCCTGCTCGGATGCGGATCGTCGAGCCAGAGTCCCGAAGCGAGTCCGGAGCGTGATCCGGATGCCGCGCCCGGTGCACTCCCGTCGGAATCGTCGCGATCGACGCCCGCCCCTTCCCCCTCGCCGGAGCCCAAGGTGGTCGATCTGCGCGATGTGCCGCCGGAGGCGTTGGACTCGGCGATCGCCGAGGTGGCCGACCAGCGCAGTGTCGAGGAGCTGATCGTCGCTGGTGAAGAGGTCGACGATCGGTCGATCGCTCCGGTGGCAAACATGCCGAATCTGAAACGGCTGAAGACCGAAAACACGTCGATCGGCGATGAGACATTGGCGACGTTGGCGGAATCGAACCGTCTGGAATTGCTGTACCTGCTTGATGCGAGCGGGCTGTCCCCGGCCGGGGTGGAGTCCCTCGGCCAAATGACACGGCTACGAAACCTGCGGCTCAGCGGCCCGGTGGTTGATGACGACTCGGTGCCCCCGTTGGCGAATCTAAGTGGTCTCGCCGCCCTGTCGCTGCACGAGACCAGCGTCACGGACGAGGGGCTGGGCGTGATCGACGGCTTGGACCAGCTCAAAGAACTCAGCCTGTTCGCAACTCCGGTCACCGACGGGGCACTCGACTCGATCGCGCAGCGGCCGCGGTTGACCAAACTCCGCCTGCGACAGACCCATGTGACCGGCGAGAACGTCGACGCCTTGGCGACGATGCCGACCGTTGACTTGGAACTGGCCGAGACCGACTTTTCCAATGCCGGGATGCCGAGCGTCGCGGCGATGCCAAGTTTGAAGAAGCTCAATCTGTGGCTGACCAACGTCGACGACAAGGGCGTGGAGTCATTGCGGGGCAAAACGTCGCTCACGTCGCTCAATTTGGACAACTTGCCCGGCGTCACCGACCGTTCGCTCGAGGTGATTGCGACGCTGCCGGACCTGGAGTTCCTGCATTTGGGAAAGACAGGCGTGACCCCGGAAGGATTGTCGAGGCTAGCCGGTCTGGATCAACTGAAGACGTTGCATATCACCGAACTCGGGGCGAGTGATGCGGAGAAGGAGGGGTTGCGGCGGGTGCTTCCTTCCTTGGAAACCTTGGTGGATGATGGTGGCAGCTGAACCACCGGTTTCGTTGCGATATTCCCACACTCGCAGTAACGTGATGGAATGCTCCATTCCCATGCAATGTTGGTGAAATCCGCGATCGTGCTCGTTGCGTTGCTCTCGATATCGACGAGGGCCGCTGCGGACGAGGTGGAATTTTCTCAAGACATCGAGCCGCTGCTGCAGCGGTATTGCTTCGATTGTCACGACGCGGAGGCGAAAACCGCCGATGTCGATCTGACGCGGGTCGGTTCCCAGCAGGAGGTGCTGCAAGATCGCCAGGTTTGGAGGACCGCGTGGGAGGTTGTCGAATCGAGCCGGATGCCGCCGGAAGGGGAGCTTCAGCCGAGTGTCGAGGAGCGGGAGCTGCTGAGCCGCTGGATTCATCAAGCTTTGAACGACGTCGATTGGGAACAGGTCCGCTCACCGGGACGCGTTCCCCTGGCCCGTTTGACCCGGGTGGAATACCAGCACACGGTGGAGGACCTGTTCGGGATCCCTGTCTCCGTTTCCGATCTCTTGCCGGAGGATCCCGAGGGGCTCAGCGGCTTCGCCAACGATCGCACATCGATGGTGATGACCGGCAAGCAACTGGAGGCCTATTTCCAGGCCGCGGCACGAGTCGCCGACACCGTCATGGACGCTTGGCGGCCGCAGGTCGATGTGATTCGTTACGAAGTGGAAACCGGAGAGAACGCCAACTATCGAAAAGAGGTCACGCGTCGCGACGATGGCTCGGTGGGATGGACGTTCACCTCCGCGCTCGGTCAAAAGTACCAGTCGGTCCGCAAACCGATCGATTTTCCTCGCAGCGGTCGCTACCGGGTGCGCGTCCGGGCTGCGAGTACCGGCCCAGGTCCGGCCGCTGGGATGTGGATCGCGGCCGATTCGGTCAACGACGCATCGCGCGAAGCGGGGGTGTTGGTCGAAGGGAAGGGGCCCGCGATTTATGAAACGGAAATGTTCCTGACCGCCGGGCGTCATGACCTTCTGTTCGGCTATGATTTTTACCGACCGATGTGGTTGCCGGAGGTGCCGACGCGGCCCCAGATGAAACTGGGACAGAGCACCTTCGATCCGCCCCCCTACGACCATGAGGCACTTGTGCCGGACGGTGTAACGTGGCAGGAATTGATCGAGCTCAACGGTCCGCCACCGGCGGAGGACGAGGAGGGGATCCGCGAGCGGATGCGGCTCGTCAATCGGCTGTACTACCGCGAGGTGCTCGACCGGCTGATGCGGGACAAGTTTCATTACTCCAAGGGCTACCTTCCCGTTTTCGTCGGCGGTCTCGGATATGACTACCAGACCCACGTCGTTCCAGCCTTGGACGAGATGGCCGAGTCGCTCGATGTCAGCCGCAAGGTTCTGGAACAACTTTGGAAGAGCCATGAAACGCCGCTGTTTCGCGAACTGGAAGAGTTCAGCGACAAGCAGCGGGCCGCTTGGGGAGAGCAGGACCAGAGTCGCAAGGCGGCCGTCGGCGGCTTGTTCGTCGATTGGATCGAATTCGAACCGCTCGCCGCCCCCAGCGATTCGCTCGCGCTGCCCGAAGACGAATCACAGCTCGACCACTTTCTGACCGAACTGCTGCCGCGGGCGCTGCGGCGGTCGGTATCTGAGGATCAGCAGCGCCGCTACCGGGCGATCTATTTGGACGAACGGGACAGCGGGGCGGGACACGAAGAAGCCCTTCATCGATTGCTGATTGCGGTGCTTGTGTCTCCGGAGTTTTTGTACCGCGCCGAGGGTCACGCGACGGCCGACGTCGAACCACTTGACGGTGACGCGATGGCTTCCCGGCTGTCCTATTTTTTGTGGTCCAGCATGCCGGACGATTCATTGTTCGAAGCGGCGCGCCAAGGCCATTTGCAGGACGAGGATGAGCTGGGGCGGCAGGTCGATCGGATGCTCCGCGACGACCGCGCGTCACGATTCGCCCAGCAGTTCTCAACCCAGTGGCTGAATCTGTCCGGTATCGGCCGCGAGAAGGAGCCGGACAAGGAACTGTTCCGCTACTTCAGTTGGCATCTGGCGGAAGACATGCGCCAAGAAGTGTCGCTGATGTTGGAACGCCTCGTGCGCGATGACCGCAGTATCCTGGAGTTACTCGACAGCGATGAAGCGTTCCTCAACGAACGGCTGGCCCGGCTGTATGGCATCGATGATGTGACCGGCGGCGAGTTGCGACCTGTGGCGCTGAGCGACCCGCATCGCGGTGGCTTGCTCGGCACCGCGGCGGTCCTGACCACCACGTCGCTGGCGACGCGCACCAGCCCGGTGCGGCGGGGGGCCTTCGTGGTCGAAACACTTCTTGGGATCGAGATGCCACCACCGCCGCCGGGAGTTGGTGACTTGCCGGATGACGCCGGGCAAAGTGAAACGAGGTCGCTCCGTGAAACCCTGGTTGCCCATCGCGACAACTCCCGCTGCGCCGGTTGCCACAACAAGATCGATCCGCCTGGATTTGCTCTGGAGAATTTTGATTGGATCGGACGCTGGCGTGCGAAGGACCCCGCCGGACCGGTTGATGCCCGCGGCCAGCTTCCCGATGGGACCGAACTTCACGGTCCCGACGAATTGAAGACGTACCTGATCGAAACGAGAAAGGACGACTTCACACGCGCTTTGACCGAAGGCGTGCTTGCATACGCGCTGGGGCGTGAGCTGAAGTATTTCGACGAGCACGCGATCCGGGGCATCGTCGCTGCCGTCGGCGAGGACGATTACCGAGCCCGGACGCTGATTCAGGAAGTCGCCATGAGTTACCCGTTCCGCTACCGCGTGGGTGAATGATGCATCGACCGATCAATCGACGAATGTTGCTGAAGGGACTGGGTGCCGCCCTGCCGCTTCCGCTGCTGGAGGTCATGACGCCGAGTTTCCGCATCGGTTCGGTCGCAGCGGCTGCCGAGCAGCAAACGCCGCCGCTGCGTTACGTCTGGCTCTACCAATCGTGCGGGTTCTATCCGGAGGCGTGGGACCCGAGCGGGGAGGGGCAGAACTTTGACCTGTCGCGAACCTTGAAGCCGTTTGCTCCTTTTCAGGACCGGCTGACGGTGTTTCGGAACCTGCGGACCCACGCCTACGGAAACCACATTGGGAAATGCACCGCGTTGTTGACCGGTGTCCAGGCCGAGCGGGACCGAAACGTGGGCGTGTTCGCCAGTGCGAAATCGATTGACCAGCATCTAGCGGAACATCTGGGTCAACAAACGCTGCTACCCTCACTGCAGTTGGGCATCGAGCACCCGGGACAAGGCTACTGCAGCGGTGCCAACAGCCCGGTGGCCTACGGCGCGACGCTGTCGTGGAACACGCCGACGACGATGCTGATGCCGGAGATCAATCCGCGGGCGGCGTTTGATCGGCTGTTTGGCCGCAGCGTGGGACCTGGCGCCGCGGAGACGGCGCGATGGCAGGGGAGCATTCTCGACATGGTCTCCGAGCAAGCCGGTGCGTTGAAGCGGAGCGGTAGTGCGTCGGACCAGCACAAGATCAATGAGTACCTGGAGAGCGTCCGATCGGTGGAGCGAAGCATTCAGCGAGCGACCGAGCCGCCGGCGTCCAAGTGGCAACCTCCGACGAAGCCGGACGAGGATGCGTTTTACGTTCCGCCGGCCGGCATTCCGCAGGACCGGGCAGAACATGTCCGGATGATGCTCGACCTGATCGCCCTGGCGTTGTGGACCGACACGACGCGGGTCGTGACGTTGATGTACGTCAACAGTTTGTCGGAGGCGAACTTCAGTTTCATCGATGGGGTGACCGAACCATTCCATGCCGGCCTGTCGCATCACGCTTCCCAGCCGGAAAAGATCGAAGGCTACAGCAAGGTCAACCAGTGGCATGCCGAACAGTCGGCCTATTTGATGAAGCGGCTCGATTCGATCGACGAGGGCAACGGCACCGCGTTGGACAACAGCGTCGTGTTCTTCGGATCATCACTGAAGGACGGTGATCCGCACTCGAACATCGACTTGCCGATCGCCTGTGTCGGCCGCGCCGGCGGCAGGTTGAATCCTGGTGGTCACGTGGTCTGCCCCGAAGAGACCCCGATCGCCGATTTGCACCTGACCACCCTCGGCTGGTTCGGGATTGAGGCGAGCGACTTCAACAACTTGGGTGCCAAACCGCTTTCTTCATTCTGATCTTATTATGGGGACGCCGAAGAAAAGGGGGCAGGGCTGAATGGCCCCTTTTTCCGATCGTGCGGGCCGGGGTTAAAGCGCCGTTTCCAGGAGCGGATCGCCCACCCATTCTTCGGCTAGCCAGTCGCCGAGCGTCTGATCAACCGCCTCGGCATAGGATTGCTGGTCGGACACCGCCGCCGTGGCTAGGTCGGTGGTGCTTTGACCCGAGGCGCCGCCAGTTGTGCGTTCGGCGACGGACCCATCGGTCTGCGGTTGCAGGGCCGTTTCGTCCGTCTTATCAATCGTCTGCGGCTCCTCAATGCTGCGCGTGCCGCCATCGAGGGTTTGTGCAACGGAACCGTTAGACGCCAGGGGATTGGCGATCGTAATGGAATCGGGGTCGGCGGGCGGCTCATATTCAAGGCTGTCGTCGCTCACGCTCACGCTTTGAACGGTAAAGGTGACATCATGGCTCGTCGACGTGTTGCCACTGCTCAAAGCGACGTTCCCGCTTTCATCCGTTGTGCCGGCGACCGTCGCTATAAGCTCGTTCGTCGTCGCGTCTGTCCATTCTCCGGACACTGATGCACTTGCGACCGGCTGCGAATCGCTATCATGAATCGTGACGGTGACGAGCGCTTCCCACTTTCCGCTCCTGCCTTTGGTTTTACTCGAGCCGTCCAAGTCGGCCACATGCATTGTCGTCGTGCTGGATGCTGTCGGCGTCGCGGACACTTCCGTGGACGTAACTGACTCGTTCGCCGAGTTGTCCGCTGCACTGACGACGTAGTAGTACGTCGTGTCGTTGTCGACGCTCGAATCGGTATAGGAGGAGCTTTCCAGGAGCGAACTGTTGATCTGGCTGTAGCCGCTTTCGCTGGTGGTGCTGCGATAGACGTAGTAGCCCTCTAAATCGCTCTCCTGATTATCGGCCCAGTCGAGCGAGACCTGTCCGTCGCCGGCAGTAGCGATCAGATCGGTGGGTGTCTCCGGCGCGACCGTATTGGTGGCATCCCCGGACGCCTCGTCGGAATTGTCCGACGAATTACCCGACGTGTCCAACGCATTGACGACGTAGTAATACGTGGTGCCGTCGACCAAGGCCGAATCGATATACGAGGAGCTTTCCAGCAGCGAACTGTTGATCTGGCTGTAGCCACTTCCGCTGGTGGTGCTGCGGTAAATGTTGTAGCCCGCTAAATCTCCATCGCTGTCGTCATTGTCGTCCCAGTTGAGCTCCAATTTGCCGTCCTCGCCGCCAACACTGGGGGCACTGACGGTCAGCCCGGTTGGGGCGTCGGGCGGCGTTGTATCCGACGGGACACTTGTGCCGTCCACCGTCGCCGGGGCGAAGACCTCTGTGTTTTTCACGTCCAACAACGGCTCGTGAATGCCGTCGCCGGAGTCGTCTGTCCAATCGAAGTTGCCCTCGGCCAGGATCGTGTCGCGGATTTGAGCCGGGGTATAGCTGTCGCTCGCCGCCAGCAGCGCAGCGGCGCCGGCGACATGCGGCGAGGCCATGCTGGTGCCGCTGAGTGTGTTGTAACCGCCGGGATAGGTGGACTCGATGTCGACCCCTGGGGCGGCAATGTCGATGGCGTCGCCGTAGTTGCTGAAGCTGGCCAGAGTGTCATCGGCGCCCCAACTGCTCCCGTCGCCCAATCCTCCTGCTTCGCCGTCCGTGTCAGCCAGTGCGGAAACGGTGATGACGTCGGGATGATTGGCGGGACTATAATTCGTGGCGTCATCAGCGCTATTGCCGGCGGCCACGGCGTACGTGATGCCCGCCGCCACCGAGTTGGTTATCGCTTCATCAAGGGCACTATTGGAGCCGGCAAAACCGAGGCTCATATTGGCGACTTCAATATCATTGCTGGGGTCGTCGTCTGTGCGAGTTGCGGTTACGTGGTCGATGCCCGCAACGATCCACGACACATAACCGCTGCCATCGGCGTCCAAGACTTTCACGCTGTGCAACCGCGCCCCCGGGGCCACGCCAACGACACCAGTGCCATTGTCCACCGCCCCGATCGTTCCGGCCACGTGGGTGCCATGGCCGTTGTCGTCGTCGCCGCCGTCACCGCATTTTGCCTTGAACGGACTACCGCCCGAACAATCGGTGCTGGTGGCGACATTCAAGTCCGGGTGGTCGAGATCGATCCCGGTGTCGATGACGGCTACGTCAACGTCGATGCGATGATCATCGTTGCCGTCGATGGTGATGTTCGCGTTGTCGTCTGCAAAGATGCGCTGAACACCCGTCGGAACCTCCGTCTCCGCAAAGGTGTGGACTTCTTGATTCGCTTCGACCGAGGCGATGCGGGGGTCGCGTTCCAAGGCATTCAGGCGCCCTTCAGGCACCACCGCCGCCATGCCCCGCAGCGCGTGCCGGTAGGTGTGCTCGACGCCGAGTCCATGAGCGTTTTTCAAGTCGGCCACGGCGGAATTGACTTCGACGTCCTCGTGGAAGACCACGATGTGGCTGGCAGCTTCAACCGCGGCGGTAAGCATCTGGCGGCGTTCCAGTGGCTCCAGTGACGGCCGGCGGGAACGGGCGGACCTCGAACAGCGAAAGCGGCCGCGCCTCGTGGCAGAGCGATGAGCAAACATGAAATCTCGCTGGAAAAACGGAGCTGACGACCGGAAGAAAAGTTCGCGAAATATGGGGCACCGTGGCTTCGATCACGAACGGGTTTGCGTGGACCTTGATTCTTCAAGCACCACTCGCTCGGACGGCATTTTCATCACACTGCCCCCCTTTCGCAATCGAAATCCCGACACGCAGCCTGGATTTCCCCCCGTCCTCAGGAAGCTTTATTGAGAGCCTTCATACCGTATCCCGGCGTACACTGCGATGGTATACCCAAGTTCACTGGCGCGGTAACGACCGATGCCTTGCCAGAGAAACCTCTCCAAAGCGACAATCGGTTGATCGCCGCTTGGCGGGCCAAACTTCGCCCCGCCTTGGAGCGGACGATCATCAACGAAGTCTGGAGAGACCATGCCCCACTCCATCATCCCCTGTCCGCACTGCGGCGGCGACATCGATGCCGATGCTTCGGTCTGCCGACATTGCGGCAGCAGCGAAAGTGACGGCTGGCGGGAACACGGCATGGAGGCCGATGCGTACGAGGACGACTTTGACTACGACGAATTCGTAAGAGATCAGCTTTCCGACTCGACGTTCTCGACGAATGTCTCGCCCCTCTGGCGCTGGATTGCTCTGATCATGCTCGTTTTTATCGGAGGTTTCATCCTCCTCTCGATACTGCAGCTTTTCCAATGACGGCAAATGCGTTCACGCGATGTTGGGCCCGACCGCCGGCGGGGCAGCAATCAGGTGTGCACTCATCCGCGGCCGCGGCGGCGATTGGGCGATTGCTGGACGCCAGTGTTTGTCGCTCGGCTGTCCACGTTCTTGAAACCGCGTCAACCAATACGTTGGCCCTGGAAGATTTGGCGGGCGGTGTCGTCGCCAATGAGACGCTGCCGCGGCTCTATGTCGCTGAGGCGCAATCGGCGGGCCGGGGACGGCGGGGGCGAAGCTGGCTCAGCGCCGATGGCTCGCTGACGTTTTCTCTCCTCGTTGAGTCGATCGATGACGTGGACGGTGCGGGGGAGCTGCTTTCGCTGGCCGCTGGGGTCGGCGTCGCCCGTGCGATTGAATACGACTTCGCGCCGCTTCAACCGCGGCTGAAATGGCCCAACGACGTCTACCTCGGTGGAGGCAAGGTTGCTGGGATCTTGTGCGAGGCGAACCAGGCGGCGAGTGGACGGTTGGTCGTCGGCATTGGGCTGAACGTCGCTGCGGCCCCTGACCTGTCGAATGAAGCTGGGGCGGCGCGGGCGGCGTCGATTGCAGAAACGGTTGGCCGCACGGTCGAGCAACACAGCTGCTTGGAAGGACTGGTGACCCAGGTGTTGCAGGCCCTGCGGTTGGCGGAGCACGACCAGGCGGAGCTGATCGCTGCCTTCCGATCCCGGTGCCTGCTCAGCGGCTGTGACGTCGCGTGCACGGTTGATGGCCAGCCGGTTCGGGGCCGGTGTCTGGGGGTCAACGACCGCGGGCATCTCGCGGTGCAAACCGACCGCGGGGTGGTTAGCTGTCGCAGCGGCGAGGCGGCACTGGTGAGGCGGACGGGGTGAGGGGCGGATTGGGGGGGACCGGGCACGTCGATTACAAGGCGGTGCTGCTCTTCAGGACCGGGACCAGCAGGGCCATGACGACGGCGAGCACAAAGAACGCCATCACCAGCAGCATGATCGGTTCGAGCAATCGGACGAACAGGTCGAGCCGGCGGAAGGTTCGTTTCTCCAATGAATCCGCGATGTCGGGCAGCACCGTATCGAGCGAATTGCTCTCCTCCCCGACGCTGATCATTTCGACCACGGAAACGGGAAAGTAGCCTGACGCTCGCAGCGGCGTCGCGAGACTCTCACCACTGCGGATGTTCTCCGACGCCTCGGCAATGGATCGGCTGAGGAGCCGGTTTCCGGTTGCGGTTCGGCTGATTTCCAGCGACTTCAGAATCGGAACGCCGTTACCGAGCAGTGTCCCGAGCACGCGGCAAAAGCGGGCCACGGCCAGGTTCATCAAGATATCGCCGAGCACCGGGATCTTGAGCTTCACACGGTCAGCCCAGTCTTTTCCCCCGTCGGTCTGCAGCTGGATTCGGAGGGCAACCAAGGCCACACCGATCGCCACGAGCAGGATCCAGCCGTAGCTTTGCAGCATGCTGCTGAACGACAGCAGCGCCTCGGTCATCCGTGGCATTTCGCCTTTGTCCCGCAGTCGATCGAACAGCATTTCGAACTTGGGGACGAAGAAGACGAGCAGGACGGAGATCACGACGGTTCCGATCGAGAACAGGAAGACCGGGTAGGCCATGGCGCTGACGGTTCGCCCCTTGAGGTCCTCCTGCAGTTCGGTGAAGACACCGACGCGTTCCAAGGCGTCCTCCAGGAATCCCCCCTCGGTCCCGGCGCGGACCATGTTCATCCCCATTTCGCTGAACACGCCGGGGTAGCGGGCCATCGCCTGGCCAATCGGCTCGCCCTCCTCAACGCGGCTGCGAACGTCCTTGATGACTTCGTTGAGGACTGGTGCGGACGATTGCTCGGCCAACACTTGCAGGGCGCGGATCATGGGGACGCCACTTCGCAGCAGCGAGGCGAGCTGCGAGTAGAAGACGGCCATCGTCTGGCCCTTGACCTTTTTGCGGCGGCCACTGGTCAAGCCGGCAAACGCGCCTCCCTTGGTCACATCGGTGACATTGACGGGGAACAGCGACCGTTCGGAAAGATTGGCGCTGACCTCCCGCTCGTTCCCCGCTTCGATCGTCCCGTTGACTTGCTTGCCCGTCATGTCGCGGGCGGTGTATGCGAATACCGGCATCGATCAAACCGCCTCGCCCTTGGTCAGACGCAGAACTTCGTCAATGCTGGTGATGCCTTGCAACACCTTATGCCAGCCATCCATGCGGAGCGTTCGCATCCCCTCCTGGATCGCTTGCCGCCGGAGGTCCCAACTGCTCGCCCGGGTCTGGGCCAGTTCCCGGACCGGTTCGGAGGCGATCAACAGTTCGTAGATCCCGACGCGTCCGGTGTAGCCGACGTGGCGGCATTCGCGGCAGCCGACGGGACGATACAGCGGCCGATCACCGAGTTCGTCCCAGGGAAAGTCCTTGGGCAACTCGGTCGGTCCCGGGTGATAGGGCTGTTTGCAGTGTTTGCACAGCCGCCGAATCAGCCGCTGCGCCATCACCCCTTCGACCGTCCCGGCGACCAAGAAGGGCTCGACCCCCATATCGATCATCCGGGTAAACGCGCCGGCGGCGTCGTTGGTGTGCAACGTGCTAAAGACAAGGTGCCCGGTCAACGATGCCTGGATCGCATTGACGGCGGTTTCCAAATCGCGGATTTCCCCCACCAGCACAATGTCGGGGTCGTGCCGCAGGATGCTTCGCAAGGAGGTGGCAAAGGTCAACCCGATCTTCGAGTGCACCTGGATCTGGTTGATGCCATCGAGCTGGTACTCGACCGGATCCTCCGTCGTGATGATCTTCGTCTCCGGGCTGCGGATCTCCAGCAAGCTACTATAAAGCGTCGTCGTTTTCCCTGATCCGGTCGGTCCGGTGACCAGGATGATCCCGTGGGGCAAGCGGATCAGTTCGCTAAAACGATCATAAACCTCCGGTGACATGCCCAAGCCTTGCAGGTCGAAGACCATGGCGGACTTGTCCAACACCCGCATGACCAGCCCTTCGCCGTGGATCATCGGAATCACGCTGAGCCGGATATCGACCTCACGGCCCTGTACCCGCAGTTTGATCCGGCCGTCCTGGGGCAGCCGTTTTTCGGCGATGTTCAGCCGTGCCATGATCTTCAGCCGGCTGATGATCGCCGCCTGGAAACGATTGATTTCCGGGGGAACCGGTTGGGGGTGCAAGGTCCCATCGATGCGGTAACGAATCACCAACCCGTCGGACTGCGATTCGATGTGCACGTCACTGGCGCGGGTCTCAATCGCTTCCAGCAGGATTTCATTGACCAGCCGAACGACCGAGGCCTCCTGAGCCATCTCGCTCAGTTCGCTGCCGTCGGTCTCGATCTGTTCCAACAGCTCGACGTCGTCCGACTCCTCCTCGGCGGCGGCCAGCAGCCCTTCGACGGTTTCGCTACCGACACCGAGATGCTTCTTGACCAACCGAGCGATCTCGGCACGCTCGGCGACAACGGGGATCACGCTGCGGCCGGTCGCGGCGCTCGCCTCGTCCAAGGGGTACAGATCAAAGGGGTTGGAGGTTGCCACCAGGATCGAGTCGCTTTCCCAGCCGATCGGGAACAGGGACTGGCGATAGATCAGCTTTTGCGGGAAGCCTTCCAGGGCCGAGAGATCGACATCCGTTTCGCGGAGATCGACGTAGGTCAGACCCACTTCGTCGGCGAGCGCCTGCAGGGCGTCGCGTTCCTTGACGTAGCCGAGGGTGATCGCCGCATCGACCACGCTCGGCGAGTCGCTGGATTGGCTCTGCGCCAACTGTTCGTCGCTAATTAAACCCCGGCGTTTCAAGATGTCGCCGGCATGCATGATCATCGAGTGCGCTCCGCACGAATTTAAAATTTCAACACTGGCCGCCGTTTAGAATCGGCCGCCGCCACCTGGGGGTTGGCCACGGCCGCCCTCGGAGCCCCGGTCACCTCCGAATCCGCCCCGGCCGCCGAATCCGCCCCGGCCGCCGAACCCACCGCGCCCGCCGCGTCCCGAGCGGAACGCCTCGATCCGCTGTCGAATCTCATCCGGTGAAGGACCGCTGGCTCGGCCGTCGTCATCGCGGGAGCGTCGTTGTGACGATCGACCCCCGTCGCCGTTGCTGGTCGACTCGCCGTCGCGCCCCAGCATCGACTCGAGTGCCTGTTGCACCAGGTCGGGTTTGACGGCCCCGGGAATCGCGAACACCGCGATTCCCTCCTCGGATTCCATCCCTTGTTGGTCGAGTGTGGTGACCAGCCGCCGGATCTCTTCGAAGTCTTGAGGGGTCGCGGTGACGACAAGCGAGTTACTGCGGGCATCGACGGCAACGGTGATCTTGGCCGGTTCGCTTTGGGATGCGGCCCCGCCGCCGCCGCCGCCACCGCCTCGTCCCCGGCCGCCGCCGCGCATCGCCGCAATGAAATCCTGAGGCGAGAATCCGCCACCGCGACCGCCGCGGCCCCCGCGACCCTGGTTCTCCTGGTCCGCCATCTTCTCCGCATAAATCGCCTTGACCAATTCGGCAACATCGTTGGCGTCCTGGTAGATCACCGGGATCAACGCCGGTCGTGCGAGCGTCTCCACCTCTTCAGGACTTTCCTGGACATCGATCTTTTCCAAGACCAGATCGATCAGTTCCAGATCGGTCGAATTGCCTTGGACGATCAAGGCGTTGAGCCGGGGATCGGGGACAATGCTCACCGACCCGGTCGATGTCAGAACGGACCTGGTGGAGGATTCGTCATCCCCTCCCATTCCGAGCAAACCGCCCAGCATCCCGCCGCCGATTCCCCCCATCATGGAATCGGCCAAAGAATCGCCCCCCGACTCGGCACCGCCGAGGACGCTGGAGACCAATTCCGCAGCAACGTCGGCCTTGATGTACTTGAGCCAATAAATCGTGGGCAGTTCCGATTGGGTGCCGGAAGGGGTAGCGACCGACTGCATCAACGCTTCAACGGCCCGCAGTGCCTCCGGGTCTTCCGACGCGATCACCACGCCTGCCGGGGTCAGCTGAACGATGATGTCCGCCCCCGCAACGCCCTCCTCGGCCGACGGTTGATCCTCCACCGCCTCCTCCTGGTTTGCGGCGGTATCGCCGTCAGCTTCGGCGTCGGGGAAGGGGGACCGATCCGACGGCGACTCGACCTCGCCATCACCGGACTGGGGCGCGCCGACGAAATGCTGTTCGAACTCGGACCGACGGCGCGCCTCAGGCGGGATCTCGGGCCCCGGAGGCTCGGGCTCCTGTTCCGGTCGCGATTCGATCTCGGGTGATTCGGGGGGCGTCGCTCGCAGTCGCCGTTCCGGAATTCCTCGCGAACCACCGGCGCCGCGGGCCGGCATGACGGTCCGGATTCGGTTCTCTCTGCCGGTCATCTGCCACAGCGATTCGATCCGACTGACCGCCTCCTCGGCGGCTCGGCCGGTGTACGGCAGGACGCGGACGCGGTCGCCCAAGCCGCCCAGTTCGTCATCTCCTTCAAGCTCGTTCAGCAGTTCCTTGACCATGGCGATCTCATCCTGAGTTCCGCGAACCCAGAGTCGTCCGGTGACCGGATCGCCATCAACGGTCGGCCCTTGGCCTCCCTCCTCGGTCACGCCGAAGAACTTATTGATCGTCAGCAGGGCTTGCGAGGGTTCCAGTCGATCGAGCTTGATGATCTCAAAATGGGTTCCCCGCCCTTCCAGTTCCGCGATCGTTTCCTGGATCAGTGTTTGATTCTCTGGCCGCGCCGAGGCAACGATCGCGTTCGTTTTCGGGTCGATCGCGATCCGGGCATCCGGCAGCCCCGCGAGCATCGTTTGCAGCACTTCAAAAACCGTATCGACATCCGCGGTCGTCACCGGATGGGAGACCAACTCCGGCTTGGCCAGTTCGCCGGCGGCCTCCGGGTCGTCCGATGGCAGGGCAACATCGGCCTCTTCGATGACGCGTTCCAGCAATGCCACCTTCGCCGGCAGGCCAGCTGCGAAGATCCGATCCCCGTAGAGCGACACGGAGATACGGACGTCGTCGTTGGCATTCACGCCGGCCTCGAGCCCCAACAGCGGGCGAGCGATTTCCAGTAGCTCCTCGGCGGTACGGTGTTGCAAATCGATCGTGGCAACCCCGGCGACGGTTTTGGTTGCCGACTCCAGCACGTCCTGGATCGCCCTGAGCTTCGCCACGGTTTCGGTCACCTTGACCCGCCGAGCGCTGTCGAGCACCACCAAGTCTCCCCAAGGGCCGATCATTTCGGCCAACTCTTCCCGGGCGCTTTCGGGATCGATCCCGCCAAGGGGGAAGATACAGGTCACGATCTCACTGTTGCCACGCTCGGAAAACTGCTCTGGTGTGATCAGCTCCGCCGTCTCGCGGATCAGCTTGTTCGCGTTCTCCGACTCCAAATCGATGATCCGCAGCATTCGGCCATCGCGGACCAACGCCCAGCCGCGGCTGAGCAGCAGTCGGTTGAGCAAATCGAGCCCCTCGGTCACGCTGTAGGGCCGGTCAGGGTCGACGAAGTTCACGGTCCCCTGGGGCGTCTGGTCGATTTGCAGCGACAGATCGGCCTCCTCGGCAAACCATTCCAACACCACATCCCAGCTGGCGCCGTCGAAGTTGAACCGCAGCCGCCGCTCCCCTTGGGCCTTGGCGACCGCCCGATCGACGGCCGATTCCTGGTCGGCGCCCGATTCCTGGCCGGCGCCCGCCGGTTGCTCGTCCTGCTGCTCGTCCGACGCCCGTTGGTCGTCACCTAGCGGCGCCGAGGCGTCCTCGCCCCCGCCGGCCACCGCTGGCCCGTCGGTCTGCCCCAAGACGCGCGGGGGGCACGAGGCGAAGACGAAGCCCAGAAGCCCGACCGCAAACACGAAAAGGGTAATGGAAGATTTCATGCGTTTTGACGGTGGTTCCAGCTTGAATTCGATTCCGCAAACGACTCGAGTGGCGTTCATCTTGCAGAGCACTCACGCCATTCGCCGAGCCGGCCGAGGGACCTGAAGGGACATGCGTGGACGAGAATCCCGTATCGCGGGCACCGATCCCCCGAGGGACCCTCATGATAATTGACCCACCGGGCTGCGATGAAGCTCCGCACACGAAAAGATATACTCGCTCAGATTTCCCCGTTCCTGGCTTCCGATGTAACCCCTCGGACCGGTTTGAGTTCTGTGAGGTCACGAAAGATTCTCGGGAAGCCTTGGGAGGGGGTGACATGATCGCTAGAATTTGGACTTCCAGAACTTCGCTGCCCCAGGCCACCACTGAACATGCTGAAGAAGCAGAAGAAACTGATTCTGTCGCAAAGCCAGCGCGACGCTATGCGGCACGCCGGCCAGGTCAACGCTGAGCTGATGGACGCCCTGCGCCCCCACGTTCAGGCGGGCGCCACCACGGCCAGCATCGATGATTTGGTCCGCGAATGGTCCCACGCTCGCGGACACAAACCGGCGACGTTGGGCTACCAAAAGTACCCCAAGAGCTGCTGCACCAGTGTCAACGAGGTGATCTGTCACGGAATCCCCGACAGCTACGTGCTCCGCGAAGGTGACATCGTCAATGTCGACGTCACCACGATCGTCGACGGCTGGCATGGAGACCAAAGTGAAACCTTCCTGATCGGTGAGGTCTCCGAGGAGAAACGGGCGGTGACCCAGTGCGCATTCGACTGTATGCACCTGGCCATCAACGCACTGACCCCTGGTTGCCGGGTGGCGACGATTGGCGAGACCGTGGTCCCGGAAGCCCACCGCCGCGGCTTCACCGTCGTCCGCGAATACGTCGGCCACGGGCTGGGACGGCAGTTCCACCTCGACCCCTCCATCCCCCACTTTCCCAACCGCCAAAGCCGGATCGATCGGCTCTTCCCCGGCATGTGCTTCACCGTCGAACCGATGATCAATGCCGGCTCCCGTTACACCAAGAGCGACAAGGTTGATGGCTGGACGGTCCGCACGAAAGATGGTCGCCCTTCGGCCCAGTTCGAGCACACGATCCTGATGACCGAAACGGGCCCGGAAATCTTGACCCTGACCAAAAATGGCCCGCAGAAAGGGCATCGGTTCTAACCTTCGTTTCGGCGATCCCGGGGGGGCACATCGTTCACGATTGGAGTTGGGCTTTCGGGGCTGGTATACTGCTTGGCCCCACCGGCGTCCGCCTTCACGCCCCGCCTTCGTTCAACGATTCCCGCCGCCATGTCGGTCCTGCCACACGCCATTATGGGCTTGTTCTTGTGCACCTTGCTGCCGCAGGTTCTTTCGGCGGAGGCTCCGGACGGTCCCGAACCGGAACCGACGCCGGCGCCAGGGGAGTTCTTCATCACCGCGGCGGAGCGGGAGCATTGGGCGTTTCAGCCGATCGACGCGCCACCGCCGCCGGAGTGTTCACCCGCGACCTCCGGCCTGGACAATCCCATCGACGCGTTCAACGCTTGAAAGCTCGAAGAGCGCGGCCTGAGTTTCTCCCCGGCAGCCGATCGGGTGACCTTGATTCGCCGGGCAACCTTTGATCTGACGGGGCTGCCGCCGACGCCTGAGGAAGTCGAGGCGTTTCTCAATGATCGCTCTCCCAACGCGTACCAGAACTTGATCGATCACCTGCTAGAATCACCCCAAGATGGCGAACGCTGGGGCCGACATTGGCTGGACGTGGCCGGCTACGCGGATTCCGAAGGCTACACCAGCGGCAACGCCTTGCGGACTACGTCGCACAGCAGACCGACGAGTGGGGACATCGGGCGGTCGAGGACATCGTCACCCAACACGATTTCCATGCCACGCTGCTGCACCTACTGGGGCTCGATCACCAATCGCTGAGTTTCCAGCACAACAACCAACCGGTCTCGTTGGTCGAACCCGACCAAGGCCGGGTGCTCGACAAGCTGCTGGCTTAGGATCGTGCGAGAATGTCGCGGGCCACCACGCCAGCGACATCGGTCAGTCGGAAATCGCGTCCCGCGTAATGGTACGTCAGCCGTTCGTGGTCCAGGCCGAGCAGATGCAGGATGGTGGCGTGCAGGTCGTGAACGTGCATCTTATTTTCCACCGCGTAATAACCGAACTCGTCCGTCGCGCCATAGGCATAGCCCCCTTTCACCCCGCCGCCGGCCATCCACATCGTGAACCCGTGCGGGTTGTGGTCGCGGCCGTTACTTCCCTGCGCCGTGGGCGTCCGGCCGAACTCACCGCCCCAAATCACCAACGTATCCTCGAGCAACCCGCGCTGCTTCAAATCCTGCAAGAATCCGGCGATCGGCTTGTCGACTTCCGCAGCATTCTTCGTGTGTCCCTGGTACAAGTTCGAGTGCTGGTCCCACTGCACTTCACTGTCGCTGTGAGTGACCTGGACGAACCTCACGCCCGCCTCGAGGAACCGCCGTGCCATCAGGCATTGGCGGCCGAAGTCTTCGGTGACCGGGTCGTCAATGCCGTACTGGCGGTGGGTCGCCTCGGTTTCCCGTTTCAGGTCCTGCAGTTCCGGCATCGATGCTTGCATCCGATAGGCGAGCTCGAACGAGCGCATGCGGCCTTCGAGCATCGCGTCCCCGCCGGCCGACTCCAGATGATCCCGATTCATCCCAGCGACCAGGTCCAGCTGTTGCCTTTGCAGAGCGCGGTCGATCTGCGAGTTTCGCACGTGTTTGACCTTGGCGTCCTTCGCCGCAAGACTGGCGTTGCCGATCGGCGTCCCCTGGCATTCAGCGGGCAGGAACGCTGCCCCCCAATTGTTCACACCGCCATGGGCCAATGTCGGGCAAATCGTCACGAAGGCGGGCAGGTTTTCATTCTCGGTTCCCAATCCGTATGAGACCCAAGCCCCCATGCTGGGCCGCACCAATTGGTCATTGCCGGTGTGCAGTTTCAACAGCGCACCGCCGTGGGCCGGGTTGGTGCCATGGACCGAGCGCAGGACACACAAGTCATCAATGTGGCGGGCGACGTTGGGGAACAGCTCGCTGACCGGGAGCCCGCTTTCGCCATAACGATCAAAACGCCACGGTGAGCTCAGCAGCGATCCTTGTTCGGCAAAGGTGATTTCGGGGAGATCGAACGGCGGGGGCTCGCCATCATGACGATCAAGCTCCGGCTTGGGATCGAACGTGTCGACGTGTGAAGGCCCCCCCTTCATGAACAGAAAGACGATCCGCTTGGCGCGGGGCAGGAAGTGGGGCGGCTTGGCGGTCGACCGGCGGATTTCACCCGGCGCCGCCGACGCGTTGTCCGCCGCGAACGAGTCTGCCAACATCGCGGTTAGCGCCAACCCGCCAAAGCCGACCGCGGAATGCCGTAGCAACTGCCGCCGATGATAAACCGATCCGGTTGAAAACATGGCGTTACAAACCTCAATCCACAAACAAAAACTCGTTGCTGGAAAGCAGCGCCTGGCAGAAGACGGTCCAAGCCATCGCCGCTCCCCGCTGCTCACCGACCCGCGCGATGAACTCGCTCGCTCGCCGACGCTCCTCGACACTCGGCTGCCGGGTGAGCGTCCGCTGATAGAGCCATGCCACGCGAGCCTCCTCCTCGGACTCCGCCACGGCAGCCCGCTGGGCCAATGCTCCGGCTGCGTCGATGACGAGGTCGTCGTTCATCATCAACAACGTCTGGGGCGCGATCACGGTCACGGACCGATCACCGCTCGGCATCGTCGGGTCAGGAAAATCGAACTGTTCGAGAAACGTGTAAAGGTGATTGCGGACCACGGGCAGATAGACCGCGCGCCGGCGGCTGGCGTAGTCGGTGTGATCGACCGACGTGTGGTTGAACACGAACTGCCGGTTCCGAAGCGGAATTGTCTTGCCGCCCACCGTCCGATCGAGTTGGCCAGAGACCGCCAGAATCGAATCGCGAACCGGTTCCGCCTCCAAGCGTCGGAGGCGGAACTTCCACAGCCAACGATTCTCCGGGTCGACCTGCTGCAATGCCTCCTCCTCCGGATGGGAGGAGTCCATTTGATACACGTTCGACCGCAAGATCAGCCGGTGCAGCGCCTTGGTCGACCAGCCCGAGCGGATGAACCAGCCGGCGAGCCAATCGAGCAACTCGGGGTGGGAGGGTTGGTCCCCCAGGGCGCCGAAGTTCTCGGTCGTGGCGACGAGGCCGCGACCGAAATGCCACCGCCACACACGGTTGACGTAAACCCGTGCAGTCAGCGGATGATCCGGGTCGGCCATCCAACGCGCCAACTGCAGCCGACCGCTTTGATCTTCCGGCAAGCTCGGGCTCGCGTCGTCCCGCAGCATCACTTCGGGGAACGCTCGACGGACCGGCTCGCCCAAGTTCCGGTGGCTGCCGCGGATATGGATCGGCAGGCTGACCAACACTTCGGCATCCCCAACACCCATCGCAGCCGGTTCGTCCGGGGCAGCACTTTCCGCCAGTCTCGCGTCCTCCTGCAAACGGTGATACTCCGCCAGGGGTTCCGCGTCCAGCGCGTACTCCGGATTGGCGGGAACGGCCAAAAAGCCCGACGTATCCTTCAGCGCGGCCTGGGCTTGTTCGTGGTCGGCGTCACTGAACAAGCTGCGGTAGTGCTCTTCGATCTCAGCCGCAGGTCGACCCTTGCGCACCTGCTGATGCCAGTCGGCCCACAATGGGTCGTCGCGATGGTATGCCAGGTGCAATCGGCAATGATGCAGAATCCGCGGATGGAGCCCCAACGGTTCGGCGACCGCGGTGACTTCCCGCAGCGATGCGTTGGGGGCGAACTGCGAGGCGGCCGCCAAATACGTCGCGGCGTCCTCCACCGCTTCGTCCCGCACCGCTGACATCGCTTGCGATTTGTACTGATTCGCCGCCGCCTTCTTCTCCGCGATTTCAGCGTCGATCTCCTCCAACCGTTCAAGCTCGGCCTCGTCAGCGAACGAGTGTTCGTTCCAGTGATGGATCGCGCCGGTCTTGCTGTCGGCCAGGGTGCGGGTGCTCTTGAAGATCGCCGCCAAGGCGTAATAGTCGGACTGCTTGATCGGATCGAACTTATGGTCGTGGCAGCGGACGCAGCCGAGCGACATTCCCATGAATGCTTTGCCGACCGTGTCGAGTTGTTCATCGACGATGTCCATCAACAGTTTTTCCTGATCGGGCTCGGCCAGCACCTTGGCGCCCAGCGCCAGAAAGCCGGTGGCCGTTTTGGTGCGCCGGTCCGCCTCGGGCAACAGGTCACCGGCGACCTGTTCGACGAGGAAACGGTCGAAGGGGTGGTCGTCGTTGAACGCGCCGATGACGTAATCGCGGTACCGCCACGCGTTTCCGTAGGCGAGATTTTCGTCCATGCCGTTGGAATCGGCGTAGCGGGCGACGTCGAGCCAGTGCCGGCCCCAACGCTCCCCGTACCGCGGCGAGGCGAGTAACCGATCCACGACGCGACCAAACGCCCCCGGCTCCTTGTCGGCCAAAAAGGCTTCTGTCTCTTCAGGGGTCGGCGGAAGCCCGATCAGATTCAACGTGACCCGGCGAAGCAGTGTCCGGCGGTCGACCCGCGGCGCCGGGGTCGCTCCCACCTCGCCGAGGCGATCCAAAACGAAAGCGTCGATCGGCGTCCGTATCCACTGCGAGTCACTCGCCCCGGGGACCTGCGGGTCAGCCAACGGACGGAAACTCCAAAACTCCCGCCCCGCTTCCACGCTCATTCCGGTCGGAACCTGCGACGATCTCAAGGGCTGGTCCACTCGCGGATCGGGAACCCCCATCTCGACCCATGCCTCCAGGACCTCGACTTGGTCATCGGGAAGCCGGCCCTCGGGCGGCATCTGCAGGTCAAGGTTTTCATAGCGGACCGCCTCCAGGAGTCGGCTGGCGTCGGGCTCTCCAGGAACAACCGCCGGCCCGCTATCGCCGCCGCGGAGCAAACCCTCCCGCGAATCGAGCTGAAAACCACCATCCTGCTCATCGCCTCCATGGCAGTCGTAACAGTGGGTCACCAACAGGGGCCGGACATGTTTTTCGAAATATTCCAAGCCGGTGGCGTCCAGCGCGGCGGGGTTCGCGCTGGCCGAGTTCTCGGTCTCACCGCCGGTGGCAGTCTGTTCAACCGACAGATTCGCGAGCACAGCGGTGGCCAACAGTCCCGCCAGGCCGAGAGCGAATGGAGCTCGTATCCAGCAGCAGTGATGCATCGACTCCTCGAACTAATCGCGGTATCCCTGGGCAATCTCGGGACCATCGGCAGCCGGCCTGCGTTGTCCACTCTCATCTGAATCCCGTCTGACGAATGTCCATTGTAAAGGTTCGCCGCTTCGAGCACATGCATTAAGTTGTACGTCCGTTTCGCCGAAACGGACGTGGCTGCGGGAGAACGCTAACCTGTGCCGAAACGCATCGGCAGCGGAGAACGTCACGTGATTCCACGATCCGGCCCGGCGGGACGGATGTACTCCGAAACGGACGTGGCTGCGGGAGAACGCTAACCTGTGCCAAAACGCATCGGCAGCGGAGAACGTCACGTGATTCCACGATCCGGCCCGGCGGGACGGATGTACTCCGAAACGGAGTGTGGCTCCGGCAAGTCCTTCGATTAAACTGTCGGCGTTCCCATCAATCGCCGATCGAGGTTCGACCGAACCCAACATGAAACGACGCACATTCCTCCAAGGGGGGCTCGCCATGACGCTGGCCAACCGGACCTCGGCCGAGGTTTCATCGCGGGCGATCGACGCTGCCTCCGAACTGCTCGGCTCGGCGAGCGCGCGTGGCGAAATCGCCGCCGCCTCGCTGCTGGTCCGGCAAGGCAGTCACTTGGAGACACGTGCCTTCGGTGCGGCCCCATCGGCCGATGCGATTTTTCTCATCGCGTCGATCTCCAAACCGATATCGGTGGCGGCCCTGATGAGCCTGTCGGATCGTGGGCTGTTTCGCCTTCAAGATCCCTTGCAAAAGTTCATCCCCGAGTTCCGCGGCGAAGGGAGAGAGCAGGTCACGATCGGTCACTTGCTGACCCACACCTCGGGGCTGCCCGACCAGTTGCCGGAGAATGAGACACTGCGCAAAAATCACGCGCCGCTGACCGAGTTCGTCACTGGCGCCATCGGCACGCCGCTGTTGTTCGCCCCAGGGGACCAATATCGCTATTCCAGCATGGGCATCTTGCTGGCCTCGGAGGTTGCCCAGCGGCTTTCGGACAAGCCGTTTCCCAGCCTGGTTCGGGAAACGGTCTTCGAGCCCCTGCAGATGACCCGCTCGGCGCTCGGTTTGGGGGCGTGGAGCGTCGAGCAAACGATGCGCTGTCAGGTCGAGAACGCCGCGCCGGAATCGGGGGCAGGGTCGGCGGAGTCCAAGGCGTGGGACTGGAACAGCCCCTATTGGCGAAATCTTGCTGCCCCGTGGGGCGGCGCGCACGCCTCGGCCCCCGACATCGACCGTTTCCTCTCGGCATTCCTCCACCCGCCCGAAGGCTGGCTTCGGCCGGAGACGACCGAGCTGATGATCCGCAACCAAAACCCCGATGGCCTGACCCCACGGGGACTCGGTTTCGGCCTCGGCAAGGCGGTCGCCAGCCCCGGCTGTTCCCCGCAAACGTTCGGTCACGTCGGTGCCACCGGAACCCTTGCCTGGGCCGATCCCGCCAGCGACACCACGTGCGTTGTTCTCACGACGCTGCCCGGACGCGCCGCCAAACCTCACCCCCGCCAAGTCGTCTCCGACCTGGTCGCCGAGAGGGTGGGTTGAGGTACCCGAGCGGCGTCATCGGCCGGTGACGATGCCGTGCAGCCGTCGCACGCGCCACGACATCGACTGAACCCACGCGCGGGCCGGTTCATGGCGGGCCGGTTCATGGCGGGCCGGTTCATGGCGGGGTGGCGAGGGCCGACTCCTTGGACGTCACCTCGAACTCGTCGAGCGCCTGCCGGTCCAGCCCGATCGCTTGCCCGGCAATTGCCTCCTCGGTGAACTCGAGCACGTGAACATGTGATGCGCTGGTAACCATTCCTGGTGGCTGCAGGTACCAGCGACTGGGGTCGACCGTGCGTTGAGGAACCCCCAAACCGCCGTCTCCGATGTAGACGATGCCGCGTTCGGGGTCGTGTTCGCCTTGGTAAATCGGAAGGGTGCGTTTCAAGCTATGGTGATCCGATTCGGCAACCAAATCGACCTGGTACTGCTCGAACAGCGGTACCCAGTACTGTCGCTGGGCAGCGCCCCGGGCGAACGATTTCACACTACCGTAGGCCGGCGCATGGTACTGCACTAAAATCTGCTTTCCCGGTTGCTCTCGTTGGCGTTCCAATTCAGCAGCCAACCAAGCCCGCTGGTCGCCTCCCATGCTGATTTCCGTGTTCAACGTACAGACCACCGCGCGCGACGAAAGCTCTGTCGAATAGTGGTAGTCGTGCTTGCGGCCGGGCCAATAGAAGATCTCTTCAAAAACGATCTCCCGGTCGTGATTGCCGCGGGCCGGGATGATCGGCAGCACCCGGCCCGTTTTGGTGATCGTCAACTCGTGGTCGGACAGCCAATCGGTCATATATTGCCATTGAGCTCGCGAGCAGTAGTCCCCACCGTGGGCGAAGGCCAAGATTTCGGGTTGTTCCTCGACCAACTCGGCGATCAAGCGGTTGATCGCCCGCCGATCTTCATGCGGCTCGGGGAGCCGCGGTGGACGCCGAGAATCCCCGCCGAAAAGAATCTTGACGGGGCGATCATCGGCGGGCGCGGTGACAAAATGAAACTCCGAGGAGACATGGTCGTCGCTCGCGATCGTGAAGTAGATCGTTGTCGATGGTTCAAGGTTCTGGAGGTGGACATGGTGATAGTAGGCCGGTGGTGTTCCCGCGTCGCTATCGAGCATCGTATAGCGTCCCGAAGAGGCGGGCACGGCGGTGGACGCGTAATCTTCTCGAACCCCGTCGCGTGATTCGGTATCGAAATGAACCCGGTGATTCTCTCCTGGTTCGGCGGTCGACCAACTGACCACCGCTTCGCTGGCTGGGTTGTCCATCCAAAGGACACGGAAGTGCATGAAGGGGCGTGTCGCCCGCTCGGCGGGCGTGCCGATTTCGTCGCCTTGGGACACCGAGCACAGGCCGATCGCCGGCGCGACCGCGGCGAGCCAAACGACAAGCCGCCAGCAGGGGAGCGAACGGGTGATCATGACACGAAACATGGCTAGCTCAACCTAAAACGATGGAAGGGAGGACAATGCTTGCTGCCCCCGATTTGAACTCCTGCGGAGCACCTGCTCAACCGCGTTTCCGCCCCGAGTTGGGCGTGGTAATATCGGATGCCGCCTGCCACGCATTCTTCCGGATGGTTCAATTCCCCTTCCGATGACCGCTGATGAATCAACCGCCTCGAACTGCGATCGTTATCGTTCGTTGGTTACTGAGTCTGGCGGTGCTGATCACGGTATTGGCCCAGGCGGTGATGGTATTTCGAGGTGACGGGACCGGCATCAATGCCTTTCTCTTCCTCATTCTGGAATGGTCGGACAACCAGGCCACGCTGTTGGAACGAACAACCATCGCGGTGGTCACCGGTGTGACGCTGATCGGTGTGCTGCGGCCGACTTGGTACTTCCTGCTTCCTGCAGGGCTGTACTTGCTCGTGGAAGCGTGCGCGGCCGTGTTCGTCGGTGGCCGTGCGTTTGCCGAGTGGACCCCCGCCGCGGCGGCCCTGCGTTTCGGCACGCCACTCCTGGCCCCGTATGTCCTCAGGCCGTGGTTTGAGCGCGATTCCCGTGGGCGAGACGCCTCCGTATCGGCCAGCTTCACCGCCGGCTGCTGGCTCTTGAGGGTTGCTCTCGGGGTTGTGTTTATCCTGCATGGCTACGAAGCGCTTCAGCATCACGCAGTCTTTATCGATTTGATTATCGGCACCGGGAACCGCCTGTTCGGCATTTGGCTGCCGGAGTCGTCGGTCACAACGGCGTTAACGGTCATCGGTTCGGTCGACGTGGTGGTGGGGGCCGCGGTGTTATTGAAGGGAAACCGGGTGATCTTCGGTTGGATGATGATTTGGGGATTGATCACAGCGATGTCGCGAATGACGGCCAATGGGTGGGACGCCTATCCTGACGTGATGCTTCGTGCGACCCACTTCATGGTCCCCCTCGCCCTGTACATGCTCGGTCCACTCTTCCCTTTCCGTACGTTTCGTGTTTTTCTTGGTCGTTCCACGAACCACTCAAATCCGCAGGAACAGACATGAAGGCGTATCAGATTCAAACCGATCGCGGGATCGATGCGATTGAGCGGATCGAGATGGCGGAACCGCAGCCGGGCGCCGGTGAGGTTCTGGTGCGAATGCGCGCTGCCAGCTTGAACTTTCGCGATCTGATCATCACCCGCGGCGGCTATCCCCGCAACGACCGATGCCCGGTGATTCCACTCTCGGACGGGGCCGGTGAAGTGATGGCGGTCGGTGACGGGGTGAGCCGGTTCCGGCCCGGCGACCGGGTGGTCAATTGCTTTTTCGAAGATTGGGAAGCCGGCGACGTCACCGAAGCGCAAATGCAGACGTCGCGCGGCGGGGGAATCGACGGCGTCTTGGCCGAGCAGGTCATCTTCCGTGAACGGGCCTTGCTGCCGATTCCATCCCATCTCAGCTTTGAGCAAGCCGCCACGCTCCCCTGTGCCGCCGTCACCGCCTGGCAAGCGCTGGTTACCCTCGGCCGTATCCAGGCCGGCGACACGATCCTGACGCTTGGGACCGGCGGCGTGTCCATCTTCGCCCTGCAATTCGCGAAGCTGCACGGAGCGAAGGTCATCATCACCTCGAGCAGCGACGTGAAGCTCGCCCGCGCGCGGCAGATGGGAGCCGATGAAACGATCAACTACCAAACCACGCCTGATTGGGAGCAAATCGTCCGCAAGCTCACCGGCGACCGCGGCGTCGACAATGTCATTGAGCTCGGTGGCCCCGGAACGCTGCGGAAATCATTGGCCTGCGCGAGGGTCAGCGGACGGGTATCGCTGATCGGCGTGCTCGCCGGCACCGACGGTACCGTCAACCCACTGCCCGCCCTGTTCAACCGCGTCGCGATCCAAGGAATCTACGTCGGCAGCGGCGCCATGTTCGAGGCGATGAACCGGGCGATCTCCGCCAACCAGCTCGAACCGATCGTCAACCGAGTGTTCGCGTTTGCCGATGCCCTGGACGCCTACCGCTACCTCAAATCGGGAGACCACTTTGGGAAGGTGGTGATCCGGATCGCGGATTGAACCGGGAGGCATGGCCGGCCGCGTGTTGCTTGACAACGGACCCGGACACGCCCTAATGTGAGCGGCTGGGTTGTCAACGCATCATTCGTTCCGAGTGCTATGTCGCACGCTTGGTTGTCGCTGCCGAAGCCTTCCGGTTGTCGCCGTCGAGGCTGGCGAGAGCGATTCTCGGCAACGGCGTGGCGGACCCTGCCTCCCTCCTTCGCCCACCCTCTCTTGCAACCTTCGGCTCCCGCCATGTTCCATCGTCGCGAGCTACTTCAGGTCGGCTGTTCCTCGTTCTTCGGACTGGGACTTTCTGGATTGCTTGGCGGCCAGGCGGCGGCCGCCGCGGAGGGCCGGCGGGCGAAGTCGGTCGTGCTGGTGTTCCTGACCGGCGGGGGGAGCCACCTCGACATGTTCGATCCAAAGCCGGAGGCGTCGGAGATCAAGGGGGAATATGGTCCATTGGCGACATCGCTACCGGGGGTCCAATTCACCGAAATGATGCCCGAGATGGCGGCGCGGGCTGACAAGATGGCGATCGTTCGCTCGATGGCCCATGACGACAACCGCCACCTTTCGGGCACCCATCATTTCTTGACCGGGACGGTTCAGACGTTTCGTGGCAACTCCAACGAGGACAAGTCGCTCAACCGAGGCGATTGGCCCTCCTATGGCTCGGCCGTCTCGCACCTACGCCCCCGCGATGACGCGTTGCCAAGTCAGGTGACGTTACCGAATCCGCTCATCGAAGGCCCCTTGGTATGGCCGGGGCAGCATGCCGGGTTTCTGGGGCCCAAACACGACCCGTTCGTGCTGCAGGATGATCCCAACAAGGAGGACTACAAGGTCAGCGGGCTGTCGCTGATCGATGGACTCAGTGTCACGCGGTTGGAGGATCGGCGGCGACTTCTGCAGGACATCAACCGGCAAGAGGAAACCCTTGCCGCATCGACCCAGGCCCGCAAATTCAATCATGAGCAAGACCGGGCCTTCTCGCTGCTGACCTCGCCCAGCCTGAAGACCGCGTTGGACATTCATGCCGAACCGGATGAAGTCCGGGATCGCTACGGGCGTCACAAATACGGCCAAACCTTGCTGCTGGCGCGGAGGCTGGTGGAGCTGGAGATGCCCGTCATTCAGTGCAACATGGGTCACGTACAAATGTGGGACACCCACGTCAATCATTTTCCGCGTCTGAAAACGATGTTGCCGGCACTCGACACCGGTTTCAGTGCATTTTTGGATGATCTCGAGCAACGCGGGCTCCTCGAACAAACCTTGATCGTCTGTGTCGGTGAATTCGGTCGCACACCGACGATATCCCCCCTTCCCGGTCAGACCGTTCCCGGTCGCCATCACTGGGCACACGGCTATACCGCCATCTTCGCCGGAGCGGGCGTTCGCGGCCAGTTGATTGGGAAGACCGATCGCACCGGCGCCCGGCCGGTGACCGAACCGTTTCACCCCAACGATATCGGCGCCACAATTTATTCTGCGTTGGGGATCGATCCGGGGACCACGATCCCCGATCGTCTCAACCGTCCCCGGCACCTGAATCAGGGCAAGGTCATGGACGTGTTATACACGGGAGCTGTGAGTTGATTCGCGATGAGCTTCGAGCGTTTGCTTTCACGCTTTGGCTATTGGGAACCTCGGCGTGTTGGGCTCAGCCATCGGTGTCGAACGTTTCTCCCCAGGCTGTGCGGCCGGGGGCAACCGTTGAGCTCACCTTCCGCGGCGAGCACCTGCAGGATCCACTGCAGGTCTGGACAAGCTTTCCGGCGACAGTCGAGATGCTTCCCGCTGACGCGGAGGCGGAGGAGGAGGTGAAATCGAGGACCTGCCGGCTGAAGCTCGAGGACGACGTTGCGGGGGGGATCGGCGGGATTGTCGTCGGGTCGCCCGATGGAGCCTCCGATGTGCAGTACGTGATGATCGATGATCTGGGCACCGTCACCGACCAGGGCAACAATCATTCCATCGGCGCGGCGCAACAGATCGACATCCCGACAGGCGTCGAGGGCGTCGTCGATGGTCCCCAGTTCGACTACTACCGCTTCGCTGGCAGCGAGGGTCAGCGGCTGTCGGTGGAGGTCATCGCGGCGCGGCTCGGGTCGGAACTCGATGCTGTCGTGCGGCTGCTGCGACCCGACGGGCGCGAACTGATCGTGGCGGACGATGATGCCAGCTTCGGTGCCGATTGCCGCTTTTCACTGCAACTGCCCGACGATGGCGAATATCTGCTCGAAGTTCGCGACAACCGCTATCGAAGCGGCGGTCAATACCGCCTTCACATCGGCGATTTTCCCCTGGTGACGGTCCCCTATCCCTTGGGCGGACGGCGTGGCACGACCCGCCGTTTCGAGTTCGCTGGCCTCTCCCATGAAGAAACGATGGCGCGCATCATTCGCGTTCCCGACCAGAGATCCGGGAATCGGCATTCGATCGCGGCGAAGTTCCCTGACGGTGTTGCGTCGTCGACGGCAACGCTCCTTATCAGTGATTTGCCCGAAGCGGTCGAGGACGAACCCAATGATCGTGCCGAGCTCGCCACGCCGGTGACGCCGCCGGTCGCGATCAACGGCCGCTTCGATCCCGAAGGCGACCAGGATTCCTTCGCTTTCGCGGCTGTTGAAGATCAGTCGCTCGCCTTCACCGCAACCTCTCGCAGCCTGGGGTCACCCAGCATTGTCTACATGCGGCTGTATGACGCGGAGAACAACCAACTCGCCGAGTCACCGGTCACGGACAACGATGATTGGACTTTGAATTACGAGTTCCCGGCCGACGGGATGTACCGTCTCGTGGTCGAAGACTTGTTGCGGCGTGGCGGTCCCGAACATGCCTATCGGATCGAGGTCCGTCCCAGCGTCGGCTTCAATCTGTCGATCAAGCCGGAGGAGAGCACGCGATTTCACCCGCCAGGGAACCACGGGGCGTTCGCCTTGACGCTTCAATGCGATCGCCAGGGGTACGATGGCCCAGTGGAACTTTCCCTGCAAGATGTACATCCTGGCTTCACCCTGCTCAACGGCGTCGTCCCTGCCGGTGCTCAGGACCACCGGTTGATCATTGCGGTCTCGGACTCGGTGAGCCGTGGAACGCTGCATCCACTGCGGATCATTGGTCATGCGGCGGAACGGAACGCCGCGGACGGCAACGCCGCGGACGGATGCATCACTCCAGGGCGGAGCGTCACGGCCTCCAATGTAGCGGCGCGTCGTGCCCAGAACCCGCAAATGATTTTTCCGCCGCAATGGTCTGACGGGCTCGTGTTTGCCGCCATTGGCGACGAAAGCCCCCCTTTTTATTCCGTTGCCATGTCGAATCCCACCTTCGCCTTCGATCGCGAGAGTGGTGAAGCTCGGTCGACTTTGTCGTTGGAGCGGACGAATGATGAGTATGATGAAGCAATCACCGTGTTGGTCGAAAACTTGCCAGCCGGTTTCGCCTTCGAGACCAACGCGGAGGACGATGATTATGAAATCGTCGTCACTGGGCCTCAAAATGCCCCGGAGGCCAATCACACCCTGCAAATCATCAGCTATGGGGAATTCAACGGGCAGGGGGTCGCCCACGCTCAAGAAGTGACGCTGAAATTGGACGCAGCCGACGACGGCAAACCCAATGACGCGGCGAAAGATGACGCGGCGAAAGATGACGCGGCGGAAAATGACGGCCCATAAAAAATCACCTCGCAGGAACCGAATCATGCGAACCGCCATGCAGTTTGCAAAAACCGTGATCAAACCAGCGGCGATGATGCTCGCCTTGATGACCGCGGCGACCTATGGCGACCCACCGCAATTGGAACCGGTCCAGGTCGGAAACCCGAGGCAGATCGAGGTGCACCCGGGGTCGGTCCAGCTTTCTGGGGTTCGCGAACAGGTCCAGTTCGTGGTAACGGGGATCTACGACAACGGCGAGGTTCAAGATCTGACCCGTGTTGCGGAGTTTCATTCCAGCGACCCGGAAGTGATCACCGTTGACGCCAGCATCGGACGTCCGTCCAGCAACGGTACCGCGGACGTCTTGGTCCAGGTCGCGGAGGTCGAAACGTCCGTTGCGGTGGAAGTTTCGAATCAAGGGCAACCGCAGCCGGTCTCCTTCGCGTATGGCGCTCTCGCCGCACTGTCGAAACAAGGCTGCAACTCCGGGGCGTGCCATGGCTCGCCCAGCGGCAAAGGGGGCTTTCGCCTATCACTACGGGCGTTCGATTCAGCTCTTGATCAATTGACCTTGGTCCGGGAGCACGTCGGTCGCCGAACCAACCCGATCGAGCCGGAACGAAGCCTGTTGCTACTCAAGCCGTTGACGAAGGTTTCGCATGGGGGCGGACACCGGATCAGCCCGGACGATCCGGCTTACCAGGTCCTTCACGATTGGATCGCCGAAGGCTGCCAGGTCGATACTGCCGACCAGGCCCACTGTGTCCGACTGGAGGTCTTTCCTTCATCCGGTCGGGTGCTGAAGCGTCCAGCCCACACGCAACAACTGTCGGTTCGGGCCCATTTCTCGGACGGCTCGGTCCGCGACGTCACACACTTGGCGGTCTACGCCAGTTCCGATGAAGACGTCGCTTCCGTGACCGAGGACGGACGGGTGATTGGAAAAACGCGGGGCGAGATCGCGGTCATCGTCCGCTACTTGGAGTTCATCGAGTCGTCGTCCTTGACGTTTGTTAAAGAGATCGACGGATATGCGTGGGACCAGCAGCCAACGCACAATTACATCGATGAACTGGTTGACGCCAAACTTCGACAGCTTCAGTACTTGCCCTCGGAAGTGTGCCGCGACGACAAGTTCATTCGACGTGCTTACCTGGACATTGTCGGAGCCCTGCCGACGGTCGCCGAGGTAAACGCCTTTCTTGCCGATGACTCTGCGGACAAGCGGTCTCGGCTGATCGACGAGTTGCTTGAACATCCCGAGTTCGCCAAGTTTTGGGCACTCAAGTGGGGCGACCTGATGCGTTTGACCCGCGATCAGATCGGCGATGACGGCGTCTACAAATTCCATCGCTGGCTTCAGCGCGCCGTGGCGGACAACATGCCGTACGACGAGTTCGCCCGCCAACTTTTGACGGCCCAGGGGAGCACGCATGTCAATCCGCCGGCCAACTTTTATCGAACTGCCACCGATCCCAACGATTGCGTGGAGACGGTTTCCCAGGTCTTCCTTGGCGCGCGACTGCAATGCGCAAAATGCCACAATCATCCATCTGAACGGTGGACCCAGGACAATTACTATGGCATGTCCGCGTTCTTCAACCGCGTGCAGCGCAAAAGCACGCCCAAACCGGGCGAGACACTCGTCTGGGTTTCCCGAAGTGGCGAAGTCACCCAGCCGCGCACGGGCGAGCAGATGGACCCGTGGCTGCCGGCTCGAGGGAGCGTCGAGTCAGCGGACGTCGATGATCGCCGCGATCTGTTCGCCCAGTGGCTGACGGGGCCGGACAATCCGTTCTTCGCCAAGATCGAGGTCAATCGCATCTGGAGTTACCTGTTGGGCCAGGGAATCGTCGACCCGCCCGATGACTTTCGCGACTCCAATCCGCCCTCCAATGCCCCCTTGCTCGATGCGCTCGCGGAAGACTTTATCAGCAGCGGGTTCGATCGAAAACAGATGATTCGAACCATCATGAACAGCCGCACCTATCAGACCACCACCGACACCAACGAGTTCAATCAGGATGAAACCCTCTACTTTTCTCACCGCCAACCGCGGTTCTTGACGGCCGAGCAGTTGCTCGGCGCGATCGCGGATGTGACCGGGGTCGAGGAATCGTTCTCAGGTTTTCCCGAGGGAACCAGGGCGACCCACTTGCCGGCGCCAGATTTGGTCACCCACCCGTTCCTGGAAGACTTCGGTCAGCCGCAGCGAAAGACGGTGTGCCAATGCGAACGGCCGAGCGAATCAAATCTCGAGATGGCGATTCAGTTCTACAACGGTCCGCTGATCGACAGCAAACTGAAGCATGAAAACAACCGCTTTCGACGGCGGATGGACGAAGGCAAGAGTGATGAAGAGATCATCACCGAATTGCACCAGGCCGCTTATAGCCGTCTGCCGACGGAACAGGAACTGGCGACCCATACGGAATTCATCGCGGCCAAGGAGCAACAGGAAGGACAAGGTTGGGAAACGAAGCGGGGAAAGGCGTTCGAAGACATCGCTTGGGCCCTACTGACGAGCAACGAATTTTTGCTTCAGCATTAAGGTCGCTCCAGTGCATTGTGTTGACTCTTTTCGGATATGTCATGACTTCGGACGCGCATGCCGAACCACCAGCGAAGTCGCCGGACGCTCCAATTGAAGGGCCCCTGGCGATCCAAGTTTCCGGGCGTGCTCCAGATGGCGGATATCTGTTGAGTGTCCTGGCCAAGCGTTCCTATCGATGGATCGAGGGAACGTGGCTTGTCGACGAGGAGCAAACGCCGCTGACGGTCGAGCCGCTGCCCGATCCCGACCACCCCGAGTTGATGTTATGTGACACCGACTTGCATCCGTTCAAGTGCCGCACGGACCTGATCATCAAGGGATCGGCTCAGGGTCGAGGGCGAACCATGTTTCAAGTGATGGTGGCGGTCGGAAACCGGGCGTGTTTCATTGACGTCACCGGTGACCGCCAGTTGGAACGCTCGCCGCAGGGACGGCTTCGCTTCACGCCTCCACAGCCGATCGAGTCGGTGCCGCTCTCCTTCGCCCACGCTTACGGTGGCCTCGACGTCGCCGCGGAACAGAAGTATGGCAACCCGTATTTGGAACTGCATGAGGAGTTCCGCGGGGATGGGATCGACCTGAACGCGGCGAGCCCATTTCGTTATCCGCGAAATCCGGCAGGCCGGGGCTATTTGGTCGAGTGGAATGACGATCAAGATCCACCGTTGGCACTGCCGAATTTGGAAGACCCGGAAGATCGCTTGACTGCCGAGCGAATCGTCGCCGGCGACATCGATGCCTGGTCGACGATGCCGGTTCCGGTTGCGACCGAGTGGTTCGACTACGGTTATTTTCCAAGAAATGCGCTGTTTGGCTTCGTCCCGATGTTTGATCCCGAGCTGCCGTTGCCCCGTGAGATCGCCCTGGGAGGGCTTCCGCCGGAACTTTGGAATCCGGATTTCGTCGCCACTCCGGCCAGCCTGTTCGCGGGAGTCAATGGCGCCCCGTTGCCCTTGCAGTTTCCGCTGCTCAGCGGCGAGGCGCGGATCGAGCTGCGGGAAATTCATCCCACCGATGAGTCGTGGGTGTTCCGGCTTCCCGACGACCGGCCGGTCCTGCGAACCGACGGCCGGGGAGGAAAGCTCAAGGAGACCGATCCGGTGATCCATACAGTACTGCTGGAGCCGGACCAGGATCGCATGACGGTTCTCTGGCGAGGATCGGCACCGGCACTGCGTCCCTACCTGCCCGAGGAGCTGGAGCGGATGCCATTCGAAGCCATCTGGCCGGGCTCGGCGAGTTCGGTCGCGGAGGCCAGCGGATGAAGCTGGTGTTGATCGTTCACTCGGAGGCGGGAACGGCGCGCAAGGTTTGGATTTCTCCAGGCCAATCGTTGACGGTGGGGAGCAGCGATCGCGCCGACCTCGCACTCTCCAGCACGACACTGCAGCCATTGCACTTCCAGGTCAGCTGCGACTTTCAGCAGGCGACGGTGCAATTGCTCGATGCGGGCGGACCGCTGGAACTGAACAATCAACCCTGCGGTGATGCTGGCCCTGCGAATCGGCAGCCGCTGGGTGACGGTGACCGCCTTCGCGCCGCGGGCATCGAGTTTGAGGTCGAGTTGATCGGTCAACGCCGGCCCTTTCCGGCGGCACCAACCGAGCCGGCGGCACCGGCGGTCGCCGCGCCGAGCCCAGGGGCCGAGACCGGGCTGAAGGTCGCTCCGCCAGCGTCGCGGGGTGTCGCTTCCCCGGAGCCGGCGGCGGCGTCGGGATTGGCGGCAACGCGTGAAACGGAACAAACGAGGCTGCATGTCATCGGTTGGGGACCGGCGGAAACCTCGCCACAAACGATCCGCCGCGCCCTGTTCGACCAATCGGCGAAGGCCGGTTGGACCGTGGGCGTCCTGATCGACCCAGGGGCACCGCTGCAGTCGATAGCCGTTGAGGGCGAGCCGCTGTTCATCGGCACGCATCTCAGCGGCGAGGATCGCGAGCGGCTGTCACCGCGGTTGGTTTTGACCGAGCCGAGTTGCCACGACGATCTGATCGAGCTGGACCAGCTACCGGGAAGCTTGTGGTTTGCTTCCGCCAGCGGCGAGGAGATGCAACAATGCTTGGTCCTGGCGGGACAGGGACGTTGGAGCGACCAGGGGTGCCCCCGACCGGAATGGATGTTGAAGACGGCCGAGATCGGGGAGTTCGGCACCCTGATACAGACGGCCCCGGACGACTATCTCGACCAGCTCGCCTCGACGTTCGCCGCAGTTTATTGGGAAGAGGTACCCGCCGAATCGGCGCGGCTTTTGTTGCGGCGCGGGATCCCGATCGCTGGATTCGGGTGATCGAGTTCATCATCGTTACCAAGCGAGCATCCGATGCCGCCAACACGACACACCACGGGACCGATCGGGCCACCTTCACCGATCGGGACAAGATCTCCGTTACCGCGCAGTCCCCAGGGCGCGGTCGATCCGACGCTGCCGGGTCGACCGCCGGTCGCTCCCGAACTTCGAGAGTTGGCCCTCGACCTGTTGCAGCTTTCCTTGGATCTGTCGGGGATCGTCGACCCGACGCCGGTCAGCGATGGTTCCAGCGGGCTGCTCGCCTTGGCCCGAGGCCACTGGCTCGACGCGGTCATCAGCGGGGTCAGCACGATTCCCTACGTCGGCGACCTTGCCAAAGCCGGGAAGCTGCCCCGGTACCTTCGCAGCGTGGAACGAGCGGTTGCGTTGACCGAGCGATCGGCAGAGGCGGCACGGCAGTTATTGCCGGGACTCCGCAAGCTGGCGGATGTGCTGGACCTGATCCCCTCCGGTGCCAACCGGTACCTGGACGAGATGCGTCTCCGGCTGCATGCAGCGCTCGATCACGCCGCGTTTCCAGCGGCCCGTGCCACACGTCATGCGATTCCCGACGTCAGTGGCCGTTTCTCGTTTCCCGACCGGTACCGAACGACCGTCGGCGACAAGGCTTATGAGGTCCAGGAGGCAAGCGGCGCGCTGGGGGTCCCTGGATTGGTTCGTCAGCACCGGGATCGGACCTCGCAAACGGCGGTCTCCGGCGGCTCCGGAGACCACGCGGGGCACTTGATCGGGAATCAGTTCGGCGCCCCAGGGGACGCGCGAAACCTGACCCGCCAGAACTGGATCATGAACACCGGCGGCGGTACCTATTACGATCTGGAACGGCGGTGGGCGGAGAAGCTCACCCAAGGAACCGGCATCGACGTTCGCGTCCGTGATTTCATTCCCCAGGAGACCTCGCGGCCGGCGTTCCGCAAGGTCGAGTGGACCGAGACCGCCCCCGACGGAACCCAGAGGCACCATCATCTGGACTTTGCCAATACCCACTCGGCCGATTGGACAACTCGAACGGGAAAGTCGGTCCCGGGCAGCCGCACGCAGCAGGGAATCGAGCCGACCGTCTCGAGTCCTCAAACGGACAATGTGATCGATGTCGACTTCCGAAATCGACGGCGCCGCTGACAGAGCCGAAGCAATCAGTGGGAAAGAAGTGTCCGGTACGATCCTAATGCGACAGAACGGGGCAGACGTCGAACCATTCGCGGCGCTGGTCCCGCATCCATTGGCTGCATTCGGTCGGTCCCCAAAGCCCAGTTTGGTAGCGGTGCAGGGGTGGGGCGGCGGGGCTCTTCCAGGCGGCGATGACCGGGTCGATGATGCCCCACGCCAACTCCACCTCGTCGCTGCGAGCGAACAGGCTGGCGTCCCCTTGGATGGCGTCGAGCAGCAGCCGTTGGTACGCATCGGGCATCGACTCGACCCCGCTGGAGCGCTGGAAACTGAAGTCGAGGTGGCTGGTCCGCGTCTTCATCTCCGTTTCCGGAACCTTGGTCTCGAAATGCAGCTGGATCCCTTCGGCGGGCTGCACTTGGATCACCAGCCGATTGCCGGGCGACGGCGTCGCCGACTTTTCCTCGAACAACGTGTGGGGTACGCCGCGAAACTGGATCACGATCTGGGTCGTCCGGCAGGACATCCCTTTGCCGCTGCGAAGGTAGAATGGAACGTCCTTCCAGCGCCAATTGTCGCAATA
>CAYWXT010000019.1:0-37649 GCA_964462125.1 uncultured Pirellulaceae bacterium
AATCGTTGCGAGCCCTTGCTCAGCAGGTCCAACAAGATCCCGAGGTAGACCGTTTTTCCGGCATTGCTCGCGCCGAGCACCGAAAAGAAGCTCTGGATTCCGCGCCGCTGGGCCGCCGACAGGGACAGGCCAATCGGTGTCTGGCAGCCCTTGCAAAACGTATCGGACTCCGAAATCCAGTTCAGGCAGCAGATGCAGCGGAGCCCATTTGCGTACCCGTATTCGTTGTCGTTGGTCGACAGCATCATGACTCGGCTTCCGGAGTGCTGGGTGGGGGGGCATAAGCTTGGGGCGGATTCGGTAGTGGCGGAAGGCGGTCGCTACTGACGCAGCAGCGGAAGCCGACGTTTCTCCCGCGGTGCAGAAGCGGTTGCCCCGTGCGGAACTGGCACGAAGCCTGCGACTCAAAGTAGGTATCGAAGGCGCCGCCACGAACCTCGGCCAAGGGTTGTTCCACGATCAAACGAATGTCACCGTCTCCCGGCAAGGTGAACTGGGCGTCAACCCACTCCCACACGTTCCCGATTAGATGCCGAATTCCGTTGGGCGTCGCGCCATCCGGAAACTCATCGACCGCAACGGTCCGCCCCCGTCGGGCGGCCCAGATGTTCGCTTTGTGAGGATCGAAGGCGTCACCCCAGGGGTACTTCGCTTCCCGCCCGTGGCTGGTGTGACTGTTGGCCCAGGTCCCGGCGCGTTGCCACTCCGCGGAGGTGGGCAGCCGCTTGCCCGACCACATTGCATAGGCATTGGCTTCGTACCAGCAAACGCCGGCCACCGGATCCCTGGCGTCTCCTTCCGGAGGTTGGCCGTTTATCCAGTACTTGGGACCCGGTTTCCCGGTCTGGTCAGTGAACTGCAGCACATCGGGCAACACCTCCTCGGGCCAGAGTTCTGGATTGCCGTAGCCTCCACCGGCGACAAAGCGGGCAAAGTCGGCATTGGTCACCGGGGTGCGGTCCATGTAGATCGCAGCGACGGGAATGCTGTCGTAGGTCGCCGGCTCAAACTCGAACCCGTAGTGGGTGGCCACGGCCAGATCGGTCGAAAGCGTGACCTCGCCGGCTGGAACCAGCGCCATTTCGTTGGAGACGGTCCGCCACGCAATGAACAGCGAAAGTTCGTCAAAGGTGACTCCGTCATTCGGCGCGAGCACGCGACAGTAGCGACGGTCGCGAATCAGACGTCGCACGTCGGGAGGAATCTCGATCAAGTCGAGTGGGTCCGGAGCAGATTGGACCGCGACCGGCGGTTTCGGACGCGGCCAAAATCCGGCCACGGAGTCGCGAAAGAGGGAGGTGAGTGTCAAGGGTTGTCTCCAACAACGTCGATCCGGAGGACTCGATCAAACGGTGTCACGGTCATGGGTTCGGCCGTATGCGCAAGGCGACCTCGCGCTGCAGCTGCTGAAACTGCTCGAATGACGACTCGCGGGGGGGCGCTGTGTTGGAAGCCGGGACTTGATTCGCCACCCCCGACGGCCGGCTTTCACCTTGCGAAATGGTGGCGGGGCAACCGAGGTCGGTATGCGGCTCCGGCGGATGGTTGGACCGGTTTTTCAGTGCTGCGGGGATTGGTGCCGGGGACGTCAGGGAGGACCGCGCCGGCGGTTGTCCTGCCTGCTCTGGTGCCACCGCCCGAGTTTCGCTCGCACTTTCTGGAGAAGTGACCGGCGCTCGGGCCGTTTCCGGCGCTCGGGCCGTTTCCGCCGACGGCGCGGAGGACGGTGTCGCGGGGGAGGCTGCCCGCTGCTCATCCTCCAACCGCAGCCAAGCCTCCGTCAGCTCGTGCACTTGCTGTTGCAACTGGGAGATCTCCGCGTCGCGTTGGGCTGACCAACGTTGCTGTCGCTCCGTGAATTCGGCGGTCGCCTCGGCCAAGGCTGCCTCGCGGCGCGAAAGATTCTGCTCCCGTTGGGCAAGGGTACGGCAATGTTGGAGGACGCCTCCGATCCGTTCCATCCAGAGCTCAAGGAACGCTTCGACATCGCTCGAGATTTGCTCCAGCGAATCGCGGTCGCACCCGCTCCGATAGTCGTCGGCCATGAGCTAGTACTCCAATCGTTTCCAAAGTCGACTGATGCGACTGGCCAAGGGCGATCCGCGTTGTTCCCGTTCCACCTGTTCTTCTTGATGAATTTCCTTGAGATGTTCTCGGAGCGCCTTCAAGCGGTCGGAGAACTCTCGGTCAGGCTGCTCTTTGGCCTCCGGCAGGGCTTGGGATTGCGCCAACTGGCGTTGCAGTTCGTGCCGCAGGCGGGCGACTTCCGCGCGGTCGCGTGCCACCGCGGCACGCTCGTCACGGAGCGTTTCCTCATCGCGGTTCTCGGCCCGCTCGAGCCGTTGTTGCAGGCTCGCGATCTCCTTTCCGGCGGCATCGAGTTCTTGCTGCAACGTGCCGTTTTGCGCTTGTAGACGGTCGAGCGTTTCCTGGTAGGCGTCCGGTGCGGTTCCCTGGGAGGCGGCATCTCGCAGCTGATGTTGAACCCGGTCGCGCTCCTCGCGGGCTTGTTCCACTTGTTGCCGGAGGGCGTCGGATTCCGCTTTCCATTCCTCTTCACGCTCGCCGATGCGGCGTTCGATGTCCCCCACCCAAGTTTCCAACTGGGTCCGCTCTTCCTGCTCCGCCTGATGGGCTTCTTCGGCAGTCTGCAGTTGCTCCTCGAGCAGGGCGACCCGCTCATCGTGGCATTCGGCCTCGTCGAGCAGATCCTGCAGTCGCTGAAGCATCGCCTCCGATTGCTGTTCGAGTTCGTCAGCTGGCTGTTCGGTGGGCGCGGACTCTGGGCTGGCCAACAGCGATTCGATTTGCTCGTCGCGTTGGGCCAATGCCGCCTGCAGGTCTTCAATTTCCGCCCGCAGAAGCTGAACCGTTTCTTGATCAAAGCTTTCCGCTTCAAACAGATCATCATCGAAACCGAATGGTGCCGCATCGACCCGCGGGATCTCCTCGCTCACCTCGGCCTTCGCTTCCGGTAGTGTTCTGGAGACCCGTTCGCTCGGTTCGATGTTGATCGTGGGCACCGCGAGGGGGCGGGCGTCGCTGGAGGGCGCGTCTCTCGATGGCGTGTCATGGGATGGCACGTCGTTCGATGGCGCCTCGTTCGATGGCACGTCGTTGGGGGGAGCAGTCGGTCGGAGGGCAGCGGATTGGGCTTGAAAACGGATGCGGTAGCCACCGACGCACACCTTGTCGCGGGGCGAGAGATCGGTTTTGACCGCGATCGGCTCGCCGTTGACATGGGTTCCAGACTTGGAGGCCCAGTCCTGGATGGAAACGGTGGTTCCCTCCAACGTGATCAGGCACTGCAGCGAGGAGATGTCGTCGCCGCTGAGCTGTAACCCGCAGTGGTCCGAGCTGCCGACGAACAGGTTTTTTCCGGGTTCCAGTTCGGCAGTGAGTCGTTGGCCTTGCCCCGATTCGGCGATCACGCTCCAGATGTCATGGGTGGTCGAAAGCGCCATCAGTCAGTAACCTCCGCGGCGGAGACGGGAAATATGGGATCTGGTGAGGGCATGGCCGCCACGGGCGAGTCGGACGGCGCGCGGTTGCTCGTGCCGCCAGGCGCCGCCTCTGCTGGTGGAATCAACTGGTCGAGGACCGGGAACAGCGAGTCGGGAGTGCAGGGGCGGCGGATGACCGCGTCGGGCGAAAAGCCGAGGCTGGCTTCCCAGTCGACACCCTCGTCGCCCTCGGCGCCGATTGCGATTCGGCACACGGGCGTGGTCTGGGCGTTACGGCGGGCAAGAATCGTTGACACCGCATGACGGCTGCTCTCGTTGTCAGCGGCAAAGACGACGGCGCCGGGCGTTGAACGTTTCAGGAGTAGTTGGAACGCCAACGCATCTCGGACGACTTTGACGCCGTAATGATCATTGCCGTCACCGAACGCGGCACGGGTCTGTCTGGCGCCGGCCGGATCGGGTTCGAAGAGCACGACTTTGGTGACTGCCGAGTCGCGTTGCGATTCGACAAGTTCGGCGAGGGCGAACCCATGCAGCACCCGGCGGACCTCGTCCGGCTCCCAGGCGAGTTTTTGAGCCAGCGCCGCCACGCCCTGCGGCTCGGAAAGCAAGTTCAGGATTTTCATGTGCCGCGCGGCGAGTCCGGTTCGGTCCAAGTTCTGGCCGCGGATCGATCGTCGGACATAGGTCGTTTGTCCGTCATCGGGGGGCAGTTCGGATCCGTCGCCGTGAACGGCTTGTTCGACCAGCAGGGCCAGCAGGCTGCTGTCAATCGGCAGCTCCCGGTGCAGTGCTGGCACCGGTTTTCCGGAATGAAAGCGGAATGCGGTCAGCTTGCGATTGAAGGCGAGTCGAACCAGCATCGCGGCTTGGTAACGTAACAACCTTGCGGTCAGTCGAGGGTCGAGAACTTTCTGGTCCAGCAGTTGGACGAGTCCGTCGACCTCGGCGCTGCCCCGTCCCCCGATGGTCAGCTTCAGCACAGCGGCCAGGTTCGCGAGTGATGGCGGGAGGTCACGCACGATGGTTTCCACTTCGGCGGTGGAGATTCCGGTGGCGGACACGCCTTGAATCCGACCGCTGTTCAGGTAGAACCACAGCCGGACCCGTTCGGCTTCGACCTCCAACGCGCCCTGCTTGCCGCCATTGTTTAGAAAGTCGAGCACCTCCCTGAGGCTGAACCCGCCGAATGTACCAGCCAGCTCCGCGTCCTCGGATTGGTGAATGACTTCGGGCACCGCCGTCCCGCGGGACTGGGAGGCGACAATCATGGTCGCCGTTTCAAGTGCGTTGGCGATCGTCGTCTTCAGCAGTTCCTCTGTATACGGTTTGGGGAGCATGTCGATGACGTTGTCACAGTCGGTGTATTCGGCGTACGCCCGCTTGCGGAGGGTTGAACTGGCCACCACCGGAATCTGTTGCAGTGTCGGGGAGGCGAGCAGCTGCTGGCAGACCTCGTATCCGGTGGTCCCGGGCAATTGGTGATCCAAGATGATCAGATCGGGGTTGGTCTCTTCGGCGAACGCCAGACCCTCTTCGGCGGTGGCCGCCAAGATGACGGTGTATCCTTCGGCGCTGAGGTGCGTGTCGACGAGCTTTCGAATCGTCGCGCTATCATCAATGACCAGGATCTTTTTCTCGCTCATCCAAACTTACCGTGTTGAGGGTTCGTGAAAATTCTGCTCGCCGACCGCGGCTCGCAGCCCCGGAATCTCTCTCAGAGAGCGATCCAGCGTTTCATCGTCGATTGGTTTTCCCAAGTAGCCGTCCGCACCGAGTTCGCGAGCGCGGCTTTGGAATTCGTCTTCGGTCCGGCTGCTGACGATCACGACGGGGATCTGCTGCGTTCGCTCTCGACCCTTCAGCTCGGCCAATAGGTCGAGCCCGTCAACGTTGGGCATCTCGAGATCGGAAAAGACGGCGGCAAACGGCTGTCGCCGGAGCAGCTCCAGCGCTTCGGAGCCATCGCTGGCTTCGACGATTTCGACGTCGTAGCGGCGCAGGGATCGTGCCAGCCGTTTGCGGGCGGTCACGGAATCGTCGGTGACCAAGAAGCGGGGCGGAGACGCGGCGCGACCGGTCGGTGATTCTTCCGATGCAGCGTCAACTTCGCTCGGTCGGTGCTCTGGGTCGACCGCAGCCGGTGGTGAGCTGGAGGTTCGTGTAAACAAATGCTGCACTCCCAGGGCCGCCAGCCCGTGGGCATCGAGGACCAGGACCGTCTCGCCCATTCCCGACAGCGTGGCGCCGGTGCACAGCGGGTGTTGTTTCAATAACGCTGGCAGCGGGCGGACGACGACCTCTTCCGGCCCCACGATTTCATCGACCCAGAGCGCGACTCTGCGAATCCCCGCCACTCCGCCGCTCGATTCCTCCGTCGACCCGGCCCCGCAGTCGAGAATCAGCAACTCTCCGTCCTGGCCCGATCGTGAGGAAATCGCCGGATCGTTGGCGGCGGTGCCGGTTGGGCTTGAAAAGGCGAGCAGTTCGGCGAGTTGAATCGGCGCAGCACCACCGGCGTCGCCGCCGGCCCCATGAACGAACTGCATCGGCAAGGCGAACAGCTGACCTGAACTCCGCAACAGCATCGTGTGTTGGATGACCGAGGGGAGCGGAATGTTCAAGCGGATCGTGGTCCCGCGTTCGGACTCCGAGTCGACCTGGATCCAGCCCCGCAGTCGATCCAGCGTGGCCGCGACGACATCCATCCCCACGCCTCGTCCGGCCAGTTCGTTGGTGACCTCGCGGGTCGAAAATCCCGGCTGGAAAATCAACTGCGCCAACTCTTCACGGCTGGGAGCCATGTCGGCTTTCAGCAGGCCCCGCTCGAGCGCCCGTCGGCGGATCGCGTCGTAATCGAGCCCGCGACCATCGTCGCGAACTTCAATGACCAGCAGGTCGGGGCCGGAATGGGCCGCCAAAATGATCTGCCCGGCGGCCGACTTTCCGCACGCGACGCGGCCTTCGGGCGATTCGATGCCGTGGCTGACACAATTCCGGACGATGTGCAGCAACGGCTCGTAGACCTTCTCCTGCAACGAGCGTTCGATCCCGGTTTCTTCCCCCACCCAAGAAAGCTCCACCTGTTTGCCTTCTAGACGCGCCGCGTCCCGGACCGACCGTCGGAGCCGGCGAAACAGTCCGGAGACCGGGGTTCGCTGGAGCTCGACCAGCTCCTGACGAAACTGGCGAATGAATTGGGATACCGCCGCGTTGCCTTCGGCGACCGGACGGAAGCAGGAACGCAGCCGCTGTGCCGACTCGAAGAGATCGTTCGTGATCTCGTTGATCCGGGATAGCTGTGGCATGGTTTCCTCGACCGTCCCGGCCACGGCCCGCCCAAAGCTTTGCGCCGAGATTCCTTCGTCGCCCATGACTCGCAACCGCGACACGCCGTGGATCAGTTGGTGATGAATCTCTTCCAGGTCCGCCAGTTCCATCCCCCGGCGATTGCGAAGCATCACCAACTGCGAGAGAAGATCCATCAACCGATTCAGTTGCGACGTCCGCACCCGCACGGTTTCTTCTTCCGTCGCTGTGTCCTCAAACCGCGGAGCGGGTTGCGGGGTCGGACGTGGAGCCGGGTGCGGGGCTGCGTCCGGTGCGGGTTCATTCGCCCGGGCGGCAGGTGGTGTGGAGTCTGCTGGCGCCGGTGCGGCCGTCGGCGCTCCTGCCTCCGGTGAAGCGGTCTGGCCAGGAGAGCGAACTTCGTCGACACGTCGTCGAATCGTGTCGACGCCGGCCAACAGCGATTCAATATCGGGCGCGCTGTTGGCCGCTTCGCATTTCCGCAACGATTCCTCCAAGTCGTGGATGAAGCTTGCCAGTCCCTCCAGGCCCACGCTTCCGGACGCCCCTTTCAGCGTGTGAAGTTCCCGTAAGATTTGGCGAAGCGGGGACAGCGCCTCGGGTTGGCTCTCCAGTGTCAGCAGCGCATCCTCCAGGGACGCGACGCACCGTTCGGCATCGTCCAGGAACGCGTCTCGGAGCTCACCCTCCAGCGGCGGGTCTGCATCGGGTGAATTGCTGGTGGCCGCACGCAGTTCGGCTGCTGTTTGTGTCGCGGTCAAGTCGGGAGGTTCGGCTGGCTCCACCGGATCCGGAGACGACGTTGGGAGTCCAGCCAGCAGCCGTGTGATGTCCTCGGCGCTCGGTGCGGAGACCTCCTCCGATTCTTCGTCGACTCCCTCGTCATGTTCGGACAACATCTCCCACTCGTCGATTTTTCCGGAACCATCCAAGTCTTGGTCGGAGGCGATCAGGTCACCCCAGCGATCGATGGCCAGCTGTTTCAGTTCGGCGATGCGTTGGAGCGACTCGGGATCGGCATGGGCCGCCGACTTGACCACCTCGGCGGCTTCGATCAGGAATTCCGCGGCGGAGCCCTGCGACTCGGCGTTGGTACGGTCCTGGTCCTGAAGCTCTGAGGAGAGTTCAGCGAGTTGGACGAGCAGCGATGCGAGATCGCGAAGTTCTGACGGCAGATCATGCTCGCCGGATCGGGCCAGCAGTTGAAACAGCTCGACTGTCTCTTCCAGCTGCTCCCGTTGATCCCCGGCGGTTGGATTCATCCCGTCGATCGAGCGCGTCTCGTCCGTGGTGTTCGGTTGTGCGGCTGGTTGACTCTGCATCAGACGGACACCGTGTGGGGCGGGTGGGGATCGTGTGGGTTTTCGTTCGCCGTGTTTGGGTTTGCCGAGCTTTTGTTGTTCGGCTCCGCGTTGATCGGCAGCTCTGGGCGTGCTTCGGATTCCAGGATCTGTCGAAACGCGGTTGGTTGTGTGGAGCCGTTTTCGGCGGGATCGCCTCGGTGTTGATCACGGCACTTGTGCAGGGGGTCGATGGATTCATCGAGTTCGAGCGCGGTTTTCGCGAGTGATTTCATGGCCCAGCGAGCCCCTTCTGCCTGATCGCGGTCGGCCTTTGCCAGTTCCGAGATCTGCTCGACCGCGAGCACAACTTCCTGAGCCAGCTGCCGCTGTTGGGCGCCGGTGGCGGTGATTTTTTTGGCTTGTGTGGCATCGGCGTCCAGGTTGCGGCTGATTTTCTCGAGCACTCCTTCGGCCGCAGTCCCTAAGCTGCTCTCGGACTCGACGTCGGTCCGTTCTTGAACCAGGCGTGCGATCGACTCCTGCGTTTGCATCTGCAGTGCTTCGAGCAGGACAGTCACTTCGCGGGTCGCCTGAGACTGCTGTTCGGCAAGCTTGCGGACTTCGTCGGCGACGATCGCGAAGCCTCGGCCGTGCTCCCCGGCGCGGACTGACTCGACGGCGGCGTTGAGCGCGAGCAGATCGGTTCGTCCCGCCAGGTCAGCGATGCTGTCGACGATCGATCGGATTTGGCGGGTGGGGTCATCGAGTGCTCGTAGCTTCCGCTCACTCGCCTCGGACCGCGTACGCATCCGTTCCATCCCTTGAGTGATCTCCTGCACCATCCGCAGCGCCTCGCCGATGGTTTGGCCGTTCTCAGCGACTCGGACGTGAATCTGTTCTGTTTCCTTGCATACCGAGTCGATGCTGGCGGTCAGTTGTTCGACATAGGTACTCGTTTTGACGACCGCGTTGCCTTGAACTTCCGCATTTTGGGCAACCGCCTGTGTGCAGCGGCCGATCTCCACCGTGCTCTGCTCGATCTGGGAGAGCAGGCGCTGGAGCCGCTGACCGATGCCGGACAACACGCTTCGCAGCTGCGAGCCGGTGACCGGATTCCCACTCACGCGGCGGTCAAGCAACGTCAGAATCGCTTGCAGTTCCCGTGCCTGTTCCCGACTGTTGGCGGCAACCTCATCCCAGTGGGAGACGTGTTGCGACAGGGCACCGAGGGCATCGTCGAATTCGAGCAATCCGAACTGTGGTACCTCGGATTGGCCTGCTTTGGCAGCGATCTCGGGGATCCACTGCAGCGCCGCGGTGAGGCGGCGCGACAGCAGCAAGGTGCTTCCCGCAACCACGGCGACGACGGCGACAGCGCCGGCGGCGATGCTCCAACCGCCAACGTAAACCGCCGTCAACGCCGCGACCGCCGTCACGGTCGACGCCATGGTGTGACTGATCAGTAGGATCGTGTTGGTTTTCAAGACTCGTTCCTTGCGGTGCTATTGAGTTGACGACGGGTTTCGGCCAGGATTTGCCAGCTGTCCAGCAAGAACTGCTGGGCCAAGCGGAAGACCCCGTTGGGATCAAGAACCCGGACGATCTGGTCGCGGCAGGTAGCCGTGCCCAGGATGGGGGAACGGGGGATCGGGGATTGGGAACTCTCCGACCGGTAATCGGGATGGATCAGCGTCTCAAGCGACTCCAACGCCACCACCTCATCGACCAGTAGCGCCCAGTGCCCTCCGGCGCCTTCGATGACCAGCACCTTCTGATTTTCGCCGCTGCCTTCGGCCGGTTCTTGAAGCAGCGCGCCGAGCCGCAACACGGGGACGAACTCGCTCCTCACGTGACACAATCCGGCCAGCGACCGGTGGCTGGCGGGTACCGAAACGATTTCGGAGGCCGGCACGATTTCACGCACCGCCGTCGCTGGGATCGAAAACCACCCAGAGCCGATGCGGAACACGCAGTGCTTGTCGTCTCCTGCGATGTCTCGGATCGCGGAATCGAGGTAGGTCGTCGGGTGACTCGGCATGTCGGTGAATCTCGTTTGCGGACTGCGGCTTGTTCGGTGAGCTGTCCGCGAAGGGGGTGGACGTGAAGCAAGTTCGAATGGGGGTCAGAGTTCGAACGGGGTCAGGGCTTTTGCAGGCGAGCGGCCAGCCGCTGCTTGATTTCGTGCAGTCGGCTGAGGGCGTCATCGGATGACGACGCTGAATCGTCACACTCCAGGGGCATTCCAGCGGCAGGGGTGGTTTCCTGCATCACCCGTTCCAGAGGTGATGCGTTGGTCGGATCCGCCGCAGCACCATTCCCGCAACCGCCCAGTCTTCGCCGGGTACGGGCAAAAAAATCGCGAATCTCGGCAGCCCAATCATCGATTTGCTCGGGTGTCACGCTCGGCTCGGCGGTCGCCACCGGCGTGGCGACCGAACCGGAATCATCGTGTCGCATATGGGATTCGTTTGTCATCGGAGCTCGTTCCTTGCAATCAGGTCAACGCAGCAATCAGGTCAACGCAACGTCGAGCTGTGGTCGCTGGCCACCCTCGCGATCCAGGAGGACGCGAACGGTGTGGATCAGCTTCTCCGGCTGGACTGGCTTGCGGAGATACGCCCCGAGTTGGTTGCCGAGTGCGTTGAGGTGTGGCCCGTCGTCGTGGGTCAGCAGGACGATGGGGATCTGGCTGTACGGCGGCTTCAATGAGAGCAGCTGTTCGCATGCCTCATAGCCGTCCATGCCCGGCATGTGGATATCGAGCACGACCAGATCGGGGCGTTCGGATACGACCGCCTCGACCGCCTCGCGGCCATCGACCGCCAGCGACACGGCAAAGCCGGCCTGCTGGAGAATTTGCCGAAGCAGCGTCCGCACCGTGCGGCTATCATCGGCGACAACGATCAGCGGCTGGGACATGGGGCCCTCCCGGGGAGCCAAATGGTGGGGTGCCGCGTCGTGATTCTGGAAACGGCGGACGATCCGACGGCACGTACTACGTGAAAAATGGGTTACCCGGGGCGCTAGTCAAGCTGGACGAGAGCAAAACCGCTGGGAACGACGCCCCCTTTTGGGGGTCAATGCAAAAACGCCGGAGAGCGTGGCTCTCCGGCGTTCACGTGGTTGAGTCAACTTCGAGAAGGGACTATTCCGACTCAGGGGGCTCCTCACCGAATCGCATGATCATCACCGGGGCATCCGCGGAACCGGCGTTGTACGTGTAGCTTGCGTTCAATGCCCGGGTGATCCGTTCCTGGGACTCGGTTAGATGCGACAACGTGTAGGCGTCCATCTTCTGTTCGCATCGCTCAAGGGAGGTTTCGATTCGCCCAGCCAGTTGACGCAGCTCCATTCGTGCCAAGTTGCTGATCGGTTTGTACGCCGCGGTATCGGACTCGTCCTCCAAGACCAAATCGATCAATCGCAGCAGATGCTCCCGCTGGAGGTTTCGCCTGAGCGAGCTGATCATGGGCCGGCGGTCGTTGCGGTCATCCGGGCACTCCTCATCAAGTTCGTTCCAAACCGAGCCCCCCACCGTTTTGAGCAGCTCGGGCAGGGTCAAGGCGTCCTGGTCGCTGGGCAATCGGATCTCGTTGTCGTAGACCCGGCGGAGCGTGGTCGGATTCATCAGCAACGTCAGCGCGGACGCTTGCATGCCCAAAACCCGGTCGTGAATCGGCCACGTCGCTTCGTTCGACAGCGACCTGTGGACGCCACCATCGAGCCACTTGTCAACGCTCATGTGCTCCAGCAATTCGGGGGTCAGTCCATACGCCTGGTCCCGAAATGCAGTTTCGATCACGAACTGCAGCGCCGCCCGCTGTTGCTCGGCCGGGACGACCTCGACCGGCGGACGGTCACCCGGGTCTCCTTTTTTGTCTCGATTCACGAAAGCGCCACCGACCCAGTTGGCCATCATGCTGACCGCTCGCATCTGAATCCCGAGGGTCAACTCGTAGCCGCGGCGCGCTTTGGACCAACTGTCGCCCTCTTTGACGAGCTTTTCCAAGATCCGGCCGCGGTACAGTTCGACCAACTTCATCTGTTCGACCCCATACTGCAGCGGCTCCGACGAGAAATCGTATCGCCGCGCCAGCGGGTCAGGGCCGCTGGTATCTTCGTCGGTGGCGTATTGCAACGCCGGTTCATTGCATCGTTTCAGGATCTCCGGAAGCTTCTTGTCATCGAAGGTGTAGCCGTACTCGATCGCCCAGTAGTCGTACGGTCCGATGTCGATCATCGCATAGTCGCCCTGAACGTCACCCGCTTCGTAACGGTAATTGATCGGCGCGTAATCCATCACGGACGACGCAAACGTCGTCTCGCCTTTGACCCCCTCACTATTGATCTCATCGAGCGGTAGGTGCGCCGACGCCTTGAAGTTGTGACGCAGTCCGAGGGTATGGCCGACCTCGTGAGCGACGAGATCGGCGAGCAGCGGGCCGACAAACCATTCCGGAATGCCGTCCAACAGATCCGCTTCATCCTCGGGCTCATCCTCGGCGATGTCCTCGTCGTCGGCGCCCTCATCGTCCTCGTCTTCTTTCTTTTTCTTTTCCTTTTCCTTCTCGGCCTCTTCATCGGCGGCCAGCATGAAGGCCCAGTTCATGCGGGCCAAGGCGAGGTCGAGGCTCCGTCCGCTGGCGGCCATGCAGAACCCATTCTTTTGGCTGATGTGGCCATACAACCCGTCGTATTCGTCATCGCCGAGCAACGCTGGGTCTGCCTGGGCCATCCCGAAGCCGGCCATCGGTTGCCGGGATTCGCGCGCGTAGCGGTCCCGAAGAGAGTTCGCCTGTTCCGCCGGCGCCAAGCGTACCCGCGGGTCCCAGCGGGGACGCTTGCCCAGCCACGCGAGTGTTTCAGCGCTGGCCCCCTCCATCGCTAATTGGGGCATCAAATCGTGGTAGTTGAAGTTGAAGTGCCGGATCCAACCATCGGTGAGGATGATGTCGGCGTCGAGAATCTGGCCTGTCTCCGGATGCACGCGGCTTGGGCCGATCGCCGTGCCGACGTCGTTGTTGAGCCAGCGAATGAAGTTGTAGCGAACGTCTTCGGGGTCTTTTTCCATGTGCGCCCCGCTCGAGGCGTCCTGGTACTCGATCACAATGGCATCCGCGATGCCGACCTTCTCGAATGCTTGGTTCCAGTAATCGACCCCCGCTTTGATCCAACGCCGATAGCGAACCGGCGCGGTGTGTTCGACGAAGAACCGGATGGGCTCTTCGGGGGGGCTGAGTTTGAGTTTCGGGTCCCGCTTCTCCAGATGCCAGCGGTTGACGTAACGCACCCGAGTTTCGTCGTCGTCGTACTTGCCCAAGTCCTGGAAGGAGGTGGTGAAGTAGCCAACCCGCTCGTCCGCCTCCCGAGGCTTGAAGGAAGACTTCGCCGGCGGCACTTCGCTAATCGAGTAATGCAGTGTTTGCAGCTGACCGTTTTGACCGACGATCTCAAACGACAACTCGATGTTGTCAGGAAACAGCTTGGCCGATTCGATCTTCATGATCCGCGGGTTGGAGATTCGAACCGAGGACCCGAAGAAGCGGCTGGCGTTGTCGTTGCCCACCAGCAACGCGTCGAGGTCAACGACTGGACCGCGTTTCGGACCCATCGCCAGGATCGGGACATCGAGCAACACGCGGTCGGTGAACAACCGCTTCACCGAGGACTTCGCCTCCGGTTCCCCCGTTGCTTGCACCGACAGGTTGGGAACGACCAAGGCAAGTCGGTCGTCATACTTCCGCCACTGCACGACCCAATCCCCCGACTGCAGCCCGGCATAGCGATCGCCGCTGCTGACGGTCAAAGCCAAAAAGTAGCGTTTCGAAGCGAAGTTCTTGGGGAGCTCTCCGATCAGTTGAGAGTCCTTCTCGTGTTTCCAAATGTCGAATAGTCCCTTCGGGTTCTGCTGGTCCGAGACGGGAACCTTCGTATAACCCTCCGACACCTTGTCAAAGCTAGGCAAATCGGCGACCGCGGTGGGGGACGCCGCAATGGCCGCGAGAACCGCGGCGATCAGGCAAAACGTGGCTTTCATACCGATAACACTCAAGGCAAGAGAAAACGATTCCTGAAGCCTAGGTTACCGAATCCGGCTCCTCCCGTCGTGAAAAAAATGGCGGGGGAGCCGCTACATTGACGGTTTTTCCTCACCAGCGGACAATCGGGGCTTCGTGTCCTTCTGTCCCCACCCCCATGAGCCCTGATCCCTGAATGAACCCTCTGCAAAAACAAGATCCCCAGATTTGGGAAGCGATTGAAGCTGAGGCCCTCCGCCAACAGGAGGGGTTGGAGATGATCGCCAGCGAAAACTACACGAGCTTGCCGATCATGCAAGCCGCCGGCAGCGTGTTGACCAACAAGTACGCCGAGGGCTATCCCGGACGACGATACTATGGGGGCTGCGAACACGTTGACGTTGTCGAAACGTTGGCGATCGACCGGGCCAAGACGTTGTTCGGCGCTGAGGCGGCCAATGTCCAGCCGCACAGTGGATCGCAGGCGAACACGGCCGTCTACCTCGCCGCGCTCGAACCGGGCGACAAGGTGCTCGGTCTGGACTTGGCCCAAGGCGGGCACCTGACTCACGGCATGAAGTTGAACATCAGCGGCCGGCTGTTCGAGTTCCACAGCTACGGCGTCTCCCCGGAGACCCACCGGATCGACTTCGATCAGATCGCATCGCTGGCCCGGGAGCATCGTCCCAAGCTGATCGTCGCCGGGGCCAGCGCCTACCCGCGGGAAATCCCCCACGAGCGTTTCAAAGAGATTGCCGACGAGGTGGGGGCCAAGTTGATGGTCGATATGGCCCACTACGCTGGCTTGGTCGCGGCCGGGGTCCACAACAATCCGGTTCCGGTCGCGGACTATGTCACCACCACGACCCACAAGACGCTCCGCGGTCCCCGCAGTGGGCTGATTCTGTGCAAGCAAGAGCACCTCAAGCTGGTCAACCGAAACGTCTTTCCGGGAACCCAAGGGGGCCCGCTGATGCATATCATCGCCGGCAAGGCAGTCTGTTTTGCCGAAGCGATGACCGACGAGTTCCGCGCCTACGGCCGCGCCGTGGTCGACAATGCACAGACGCTCGCCGGTGCCCTGCTCGATGCTGGGCTTCCCCTGGTCAGCGGCGGGACCGACAACCACTTGCTGTTGGTCGATGTCACCGCCGTGGGATTGGGGGGCAAGAGAGCCGAAGCGGTGCTTGACCGCTGTGGCATCACCGTCAACATGAATATGATTCCCTTTGACCAGCGCAAGCCCATGGATCCCTCCGGAATTCGCATCGGCACCCCCGCCCTGACCACCCGTGGCATGGGGCCGGACGAGATGACCCGCATCGGCAGGTGGATCTATCGGGCTCTGACCCACAGCGAGGATGACGCCGCCCTGGAGAAGATCCGCGCCGAGGTGAAGGAGCTCTGCGAGTCCTTCCCGGTCCCCGCCGGTCGGCTGGCTGCGGCCGAACCGATCGCTTGACCGCACGGTTCGGCGGAGACCATGTCGCCGCGACCCTGATGACGCACGCCGCTTCCCCGTCACCTGACCCGACGCTATGCCCCGAATCCTGATCGCTGACGACAACGCCGCCAACCGAGAGCTGCTCGAAGCCTACCTGGCTAGCTTCGACTGTGAGCTCGAGACGGCCGTTGACGGCCAAGACACCCTGGCGAAGGTCACCAGCTTTGCCCCCGATCTGGTGCTGCTCGATGTGATGATGCCCAAGCTCAGCGGCTTCGAAGTCTGCAAACAGCTCAAGGACAATCCTCAGACCGCCCGCGTGATGGTCCTGATGGTCACCGCCTTGAACGAGCTCGGGGATATCGAGCGGGCTGTCCAAGCAGGGACCGATGACTTCCTCAGCAAGCCGATCAACAAAGTCGAACTGCTCAAGCGGGTCGAGAACATGCTCAAGTGGCGAGGGACGGAGGACGAGCTGGAGCGGTTGCGGCGATACATCCAGGACATTGAGGACCAGCAGCGGAGCCGGCAATTCCCGGCATCGAGCGAAGGTCCCGAGGGGGCGCAGAGTTCGGTTTGAAAGGCGGTTCGGCCGGAGAGGTGGCGGTCAGCGGCTCGCCCGGGCTGCCTCGGTCGGCTCTTGATCATCCGAGTTCGGCGCCGACTGAGCTTGCTTGCCGATCGTCAGAATCGTCTGCACCACGTCGATCAGTTGATCGAGGCGGAACGGTTTGAACAGCACTCCCTTGGGATGCAGTCCGTTCTGGCGAGCTTTGACAATCGAGTGTCCCGGGTCGTATCCGAATCCGGTCATCAAGACCATCGGCACCCGTTCCATGATGTCGCCTAAGCGGAGCATCAACTGGTAACCGCTGTAGTCGGGGAGTTTGATGTCGCTGATGATCACGTCGTAACTTTCCGAGCCGCCACTACCGCGAACCATGAGCACCGCCTCGTCCCCCTTGTGGGCTGTTTCGACGACGCAGCCGTATCGTTCAAGCAGTTGATGGGCGTCTTCGCGGACCTGATCGTCGGCGTCGACGACCAAGATCTTCTTCCCTTTCAGGTTCGCGTTCCGGGAGGTCTGGACGCCCGCCGGGACCGCCTCCAGCGGCGTCATCCGCTGGCCAATCTGCTGAATTGTGCGCTTGATGTCTCGGGCGTTCTGCAAGATCCGCCGCAGCCGATCGACCACCTCCGGACTGTGACCGATGTAGCCTTCCATGACGTTCACGGCGTCGTTCAAGATCTCATCGACCGGCATCGCCACAGCGCTGTGGATCGCATCACAGCTCTGTTGCGCCGTGTTCGCCTTCTGGGCGACCAGCAATTCCAGCGTGTTGAGCGCGAAGGCCACGTCGCGGGCGAAAATCTCCAAAAACTGCAAGTCACTGTCGCCGAACGCCGCCGGCTCGGGACTCTCGACGTTGATCGTGCCAAGTACCTGGTCGTGCAGAATCAGCGGCACCGTCAAGGAACTTCGCGCGTTGGCGACGCCGGGGATGAACAACGGGTCATTGACCACGTCGTTGCAGACGTAACTCATCCCGCTGGCCGCCACATAGCCGGTGATGCCACTTCCCTGGGGATGGGCGAACAGCTGTCGGTCGGCCGCCTCCTGGTCAATCCCCACGCTGAGCAGCGGCACCAGATTTCCCGTCGCGTGTTCCAGCAGCCGGATCTCGATGACCTCGAAGTTCAACAAGTCGCGGAGGTAGTGGCGAATGTTTTCCTTCAGCAGGTCGATCCGCTCGTCGACCTCCATCATGAAGATTTCTGAAGGCCGCAGGTCGGCCAGCTCGCGGCCCGCCTGGTGAATCGCGGCCAGCTTCTGCTGCTGAAGGATCTCCTCGGTGATGTCGCCGACGGTCACGATCAATTGCCGCGTCCCGTCGGTCTGGGTCACCGGCGCCGCGTGTACCTGGTAGAACCGGTTGTCGTCGCTGTGCAGCGTGCTGTTACTCTCCTCCCCGGTCGCCAACGCCGTGTGGAAGGGGCAAAAGTCCGGGCCCATGATCTCCGGGTTGCTGAGGAGTTCGTAGAACCCCATGCCCAGCGACGCATGCTCCGGCCGGCCGGCCCACTGCAGCAATCGCCGGTTGCTCCACAGCACCCGTAGGTCGCTGTCGAGCAAGGCGACCCCCTCGGGCATGTCCCGCAGCATCACCCCGCTCTGTGTGATCCCGCGGATCTCGCTGATCTGGGGAAGCTGGTCCCGGGCAATCCACACGCCCCGGACATCGGGCTCTTCCAGCTGCTCGAATGCCTCCACAGCGGTATCGACTACCACGACAGGTTCCTGCCGAAGATCTTTGGGAAATGTCGACGGGTCGCCCAAACAAACGAATTTGCCTGAGTCACCCGCGGCAGAATGTCCTGCCTGCGAAGATCGATTCATCGATCCACTCCCACCCCAATACCACGAAACCGGCAAACCGGCCACCAATCGTGATGGCAAGTCCGACCTCGAAGGTGCTACGCGATGCACCGATCGCGGACGCCCTCCTTGCCAATCTTACGAAACGAAGCCGCTCTTGTCATATGCGGAAACTTGCCCCGGCCCCGTTCCGATGCACTTTCCGCTCCCCGGCTCCCCGGCTGCTCGACCCGCCGTCACTGCTTGCTTATCGTTTTCCATGACCCCGTTTCTCCAGCGTCCTCCTCCCGATTCGCTAATCCGAAGCCCGGGCGCCCCGCACGCCTCCGGCCGGGCTGGCTCGCCCGTAGCATTGCCACCCGTTCGATTATTTCGACCAATTCCCGCTGCGTGCCCCCCGCGAATGATTGACACCCCAGCACAGTCGTCTAGATTCAACGCCCCCTGGGCCTACGGTTCGCCCATTTTGCGCAGCCGTTACAAGTTTTTTCGTACTTTGACTATGCCTCACAGGCTGTGAGACGGATTGGAGGGAATGGCTTCGATGAAAGCATACATGATGACACGATCGATCGGGCTGGCTGCAGTGGTCCTGTTGACCGCCCCAGTACTGGCGGAATCCGCCGACACCAGCCCCGGCTCCGACAGCAGCCCCGGCTATCGCGAAGTGACGGTGATGCGGCCGCAGTACGTCACCGAAACACGGAAGGTGCCCACGACCACCTACGAGCGGGAGAAACGTACCCGCATGAAGAAAGTCCGACGCTGCGTCGCCCGCGTCGAATCCCGGGAGCAGACCTACACGGTGAACGTCCCCCGCAAGGAAACCAAGACCGAGACCTACCAAGCCAAGGTTTGCGTTCCCTACACCGAAGAGGTCTCCTACGACGTTCAGGTCCCGGTGACGACCGAAGTCGAGCAGACCTACACGACCAAAGTGCCGGTCACCGAGGAGGTCGAACAGACCTACACGGTCCAGGTTCCCTACCAGGAAACCAAGACCCAGACCTACACGGTCAACGTCCCCTACGTCGAAGAGGTCGAAAAGACCTACACCGTCCACAAGCCGGTGAAGAAGACGCGTGAAGTGTCCTACCAGGTCTGTGTCCCCTACACCGAAATGGTGACCCAAACCTACAACGTCAAGGTCCCGGTGCGGGAAACCAAAACCCAGACCTACACGGTCAACGTCCCCTACGTCGAAGAGGTCGAACAGACCTACACCGCCTGTGTTCCCTATACCGAGCAGGTCGAACAGACGTACAAGGTTTGCGTTCCCTATACCGAGCAGGTCGAGCAGACCTACACGGTCAAAAAGCCTGTCCAGCAAACCAAGACAGGTACACGGAAGGTCACCAAGTGCGTCCCGGTGACGACGATGAAGACCGTGACCCGGGACCAGGGACGCTACGAATGCCAAGCGGTCGAAGTCCCCTGTGCCTCCGGCTGCGATGTTTCCCCCTGCGTTACCTGTGGCCCCCAAGTCGCCTACCGCCGCGTTTGGGTGCCCAACGTGGTGACCAAAGAGGTCCCGGTAACGACCTACAAGCGGAAGACGACCGAGGTGCCGTACACCTACACGGCGACCAGCTACGAGACCGAGTCGCGGACCCGGACCGTCCCCGTCACCAAGACGCGGATCGAGGAGCGGACCCGGACGGTCAACGTCAAGAAGTACCGCACCGAGCGGCGGACCCGGACCGTTCCGGTTCGCAAGTGTCGCCAGGAACAACGGACTCGCGAGGTCCCGGTGACGAAGTATGTCACCGAAACCCGCACCCGCGAGGCTCCGGTGACCAAGACGCGGATGGAAAACCGCACCCGCGAGGTCTGCTACACCGAGATGGTTCCCGAGCAGCGGACCTGCGTCGTCAAAGTTCGCAAGTGCCGGCCAGAGGAACGGACCCGCGAGTACACTGTCACCAAGTGCCGCCCCGAAGAGCGGACCCGCACGGTGCCGGTGACAAAGATGGTCGCTGAAACGAAGACCCGGATGGTCCCCAAGACGACCTACGAAACCGAAACGCGGACCCGCGAGGTGACCAAGCACCGCTGGGAAACCGAGGAGCGGAGCCGCGATGTGACCTACGTCGTCTGTGAACCCGAGACCCGCACGCGAACCTACGACGTGACCGTCTACGACACCGTCACCGAAGAGGTCCCGGAGACCTACACCGTCTGCGTGCCGGTCAAATCGATGAAGGAAGTCCAGTACCAGGTCTGCCGTGCCGTGCCGACGACCGTCCAAGTCCCGCTCTGCCCCACCGCCTGCGGAGCAGGACCAGCCGCCGGTTGCAGCGTCTGCCGGTAGTCGCTGCCACGCCCTGTGGTGCCAACACGTCGACCTCGGAGCCCCGTCAGGTGCTCCGAGGTTTTTTGTTGGCGGGTTTTCAATGCTCTCCCAGATGGGAAAAGTTTCAAGCTGTCGAGTCGGGGCTCTCCCCCGCTTCACACCTCGATCAGATCGCCGCGGGCATCGAACGCCAGGGGGGCCGGTTCGCTGCTCAGATCCAGGTCCTCTCGGCGTCGGGCGTCCTTCAAATACGCGGCGCTGCACGCCACTTCGCTGACGTGAAGCGTGTCGGGGATCCAGAGCCAGCGTACCTGGTCCGGATCGGCGCATAGACGCTGCGTCAACGCCACCTGCAGTACCTCGCGGTCGCTGGGGTAATGAACCGGGATCGCCGCGGCGGTCACGTGGTTGCTCGTCAAACAGTTGATGCGGGTGAAGTCCACATTCATCTGCTCGATCAGGCCCGTGTGGCAGAACTCGGCGATTCCAATCCCGGTGGCGTTGCCGGCTGACTTTTCGGTCAGTCCCCGGACGTAGATGTGCCGGATCTTGGGGAACTCGTCCGGCATGGCGGCCTTGTCGTTGGCCTTGCGGCCGACCAGGTTGGTGTCCATCCCGCTACCGCTGATCTCCTTGCCGATGCGGTCGATGATCAGCAGGTCAGCGTGGTCGAACGGTAGCCGCGGCATCCGCTCGTGAGCCAATTCCAATAAAGAAGGCTCGCGCGTCAGGAACGCCTCCGGCTCGATCGCCTCGACCAGGCTCGTTTGCTCATAGGCATCTTCGACCAACGCAAGCCCCAGCCGAATCGGCATCTCCTTGACGAGCCACGGGACGACCTGCTGGGTGATTTCGCTCAAGCGATAATCGACCTGGGGGAAGACGCGATGATAGACCTCCGCCCCGTCCCGTTTGCCCAGTCCGATCAGCAGCATTTTGCAGAGTCCGCTTTGCAGGTTCCCCACGAGCCGCGTGTGGGGCTTGACCCGGTTGATCACGACCACATGATCGGCATCCCGGGCGACCCGTGAGAAATGGATTGGGATACCGCTGGCCGTGGTCCCGGCAACGACCGTCTCCATCGAAGCTTCGACCGGACATCCAAGCGACGCGGCATCGACGCCATAGGTCGCCAGGACCGCCGTTTGCCCCGCCGCGGTCGCTCCGCCGTGGCTTCCCATCGCGGGGACAATGACCGGCTGAGCCCCCAACGCTTGGAGGTACTGCACGGTGGTCGCGACGACAGCGCTGAGGTTGGCAATCCCGCGGCTGCCGACCGCCACCGCGACCGACTGCCCGGGGCGGATCGTTTGGGCAAGTCCAGATGACTCGAGCGTCTCCCGCGCTGCTGCCGAGACGTCGTCCAATGCCAGCGACGGAAACGGCTGGCGGACGCGAAAAAACTCAGGAAGCTCTGGCTCGGCCATCGTGTGTCACTCCGTCCGCAATTCCAGCGGGTTGATTTCCAGTTTCGGCTTCCGCCTCCGGAGCCGCCGCAGTCCCTCGGCATCGACGGCGGTGCGCTGCAGATCGACCGCACCCAGTTCCTTCAGTGAGCCGAGCTTGTCGATCGAATCGTTGCTGACGCCGCTGCCGGTCAGCCACAGCGTTTCCAAGACCGATTCGTTGGGCAGCACCGCCATCAACTGGTCATCCGACGCGGTCCAGCTCAGGTCCAACTCCCGCAGGTGGCGCGCCTTGCCAAGCCAGGAACCGAGCTGCGGCGTGACCTTCGTCTCCTCCAGACTCAGTTGTTGCAGATCAACCGGGTCGGGCACCAGCCGGGTGACGTCTCGGTCGGTGATCGGAAGGCGGGACAGATCGAGCCACTGCAATGTTCGTTGAGGAGGGATCGACCGCAGCCCGGCCCCAGTCACTTCGCACTTCGCCAAATACAGCTCCCGCAACGGCCGGTTGACTCGATTGTTCAACAAGTCCTCGTCATCGACACGCAGGAACGACTCCAGCAAACCATCCCCCTCCGCCCTGTCGTCGTCGAAGCCGGAAGGAGGCTCCTTCAGCTGGCTGGGAATCTGATAGAGCTCGGCCAATTTGGCGAACGTCCAAGAGCGGAACACGCCTCGGTCGGTGCCCGACCGGTCGTCGCGCTGCTGGTCGCCAGATCCCCCCGGGTCATCGAGCAGCCGATGCGTTTGGGCGATCGCGTGGGCGTACCAGCGAGCCAGGTCGGCACGCTGCTGCGCTGCCTCCCGACCGTCGGCGCGTAGTTCCGACATCGGCATGCGGTCGTCTCGGGTCAACACGCGATGCCGGGCGAACTGCAGTCGGGGCGAGTCCCAGCCGCCGAGGGTGCCGTCGCGGGAACCGATCCAAAGCGATTCAAAGTAGCCGGCGATCCCTTCCACCAGCCAGAAATCACGCGTCTCGCCAGGCGGGTTCCGTCCCAAACCAGAGCGGGTCGCCTCGCGGAACATTTGGTGAACCAGTTCGTGCCGCCGCGTTGCGGCATCATCCGGCTCAGCGGCGTACAGGAACGTGATCCGCATTGGGTCGCTGTAATATCCCGTCGACTGCTCAATCCCCGGAACTTGGCGTCCAAGCGTCTGGCGGTACTCCGCCGCATCGCGAAACAGCACCACCTTCATCTTGCGGGCGGTGGTGATCCGGGCCGAGCTACCGCTTAGGAACTCGGCCACCGGCATTGAGTCGTCGAGCCCCGACAAGGCGAGCGAGACCTGGCGGCTTCCCTCCCACAGCGGGTAAAAGGTCTGCGTCCAAATCCAGTAGCAACGCTCCAGGTCCTCAACGATCTGCTGGCTGGTTTGTGCCTCCGCGCGGGTGAAGAGCTGGAAGTGGGGCGTCTCAAGCTGGCGGTAGCTCCCCGGCCGCCAGCCGAGTTCCCGCGGTGCCGACCGGCCACGCCGCGAGCTCGCGGTGACGGCCGACTCCGGTGGCAGGCCTAGGAATTGACGAATCGCGGCATCGGATGGGTCACGTTGATGCGCGAGCCAGACCTGCAGGTAACGCCGCCAGCCCTCGGGGGTCGCCGGTCCGAAACCGTCGCACGGAAGTCGTACACGCGAGGTGTCCAACGGGGAGTCAGAAGAAGCATCGCTGGGAAGCGGAAAAAAGCAGGTTGTCCGGTCCGCTGCGATCGTCACCCTGACGCCGTTGAGCCACACCGCGCAGCAGAGCAGAGCCAGAAAAGTGGCCGGCGCCGCGGGGAAGACTCTGCACATCAAACCGTCGATCCCATTAGAATTGCATGCCAATTGAAATCCCCAACGACTTACCCCCCTCAGAGCCGATGCGTTATTTGTCACCCTTGGCGCCCTGTGCCCGGACCGTGCCGCTCCTTGCCGTCATTGTGATCAGTTTCTCGCTCGCTGTCGCCTCCGAGGCGGCGGAACGAAACGTGGTGTTCTTCATCACCGACGACGAGAGCCCGACGCTGGGGTGCTATGGGGACCCGGTCGCCGCGACCCCGGCGATCGACGAGGTTGCTCGCGACGGATTGATTTTTCGCAATGCCTACGCGACCACCGCTTCGTGCAGCGCCAGTCGGAGCGTCGTGATGAGCGGGGTGCACAACCACCGCAACGGCCAGTATGGGCACCAGCACAACTATCACAAGTTCGCGTCCTTTCACGACGTCGTCGGCCTGTCGTTGCCGCGGGTCATGAGCCGTGCCGGTTACCGGACGGCACAGATCGGCAAGTATCACGTCGCCCCGGAAGCGGTTTTTCGCTTCGATACGTACCTGCCGGGCAACTCGCGGAGCCCGGTGGCGATGGCGGAGAATTGCCGGGAGTTTATCACGGAAAGTAGCGACGACCGACCGTTCTTCTTGTACTTCGCGACCTCCGATCCCCATCGGGGCGGCGGCAAGGACGAATCGTCGACCCGAGAGTTGAAGCCCGACCTGTTCGGTAACAAACCGGAAGGGGGGAGTTATCCCGGCGTCGAGGAGGTTTTCTTTGACCCGGAAGACGTGGTGGTCCCCGCGTTCCTGCCGGACACGCCGGAGACCCGCGAAGAGCTCGCCCAGTACTACCAGTCCTGTGCCCGCATCGATTCGGGAGTTGCCAAGCTCATTGAAATCCTGAAAGGGGCCGACCTCTACGACAAGACGCTGATCGTTTTCACCAGTGACCATGGGATGGCGTTCGCCGGGGGCAAGACGACCGTCTATGAAGGGGGGCTGCGGGTGCCGATGGTCGTCCGCGACCCCTACCAGTCCAAGCGCGGTGTCACCTCCGACGCCCTGGTCAGCCATATCGACATCACCCCCACACTGCTCGACTACGCCGACGGCCTCGATTCGAAAACCAACGGGCCAAAGGATCCGATCGACGTCGACGCCTTCTGGAAGGAACGGGACGAGGCGGTGAAGGACAATCGAGACGGGGGGCGCCCCTTCGATTCCTATCACGGCGAGTCGTGGTTACACTGCTTGTCCGATCCTGAGGCGGACCATCACGACGAAATCTTTGCCTCCCACACGTTCCATGAGATCCAGATGTACTACCCGATGCGGGTGGTCCACGATGGGCGCTACAAGTTGATCTGGAACATCGCCCACCCGCTGCGATATCCCTTCGCCTCCGACTTGTGGGCCGCCAGCAGCTGGCAGGCACAGTGGGCCAAAGGGATGGATGCCCCCTACGGCAACAAGACCGTCGGCCAATATGTCCAGCGCCCCGAGTTTGAACTTTTCGATATCGTGGCCGACCCGGAGGAGACCACGAACCTCGCCGACAGCCCCGGCCACGCTGAACAGCTGGAGACTTACAAGGCGAAACTCAAGGAGTTGCAGCGTCAATACGAGGACCCTTGGATCATGAAGTGGGATTACGAGTGACACCCGAGCCTGTCACCCCAGCGCACCATCGCAAATCGCTTCCGGTCATCGGCTGGCGCGAATGGATCACGCTGCCCGATTTGGGCATTCGCCGCATCAAGGTGAAGGTCGACACCGGGGCGCGATCGTCGAGTCTGCATGCGTTCGACATCGAACCGATCCAAAAAGAGGGTCGGGACTGGGTGCGGTTCAAGGTGCAACCGATCCAGCGGAGCGAGTTTTTCGTCACCGCCGAGGCAGAACTGTTGGAGTATCGGCATGTCCGCAGCTCCAGCGGCGAGATCGATCATCGGCCGGTGATCACAACCTCGGTCCAGATCCTCGGTCAACGCTGGCCGATCGAGTTGACCTTGGCCAACCGCGACTCGATGGGGTTTCGAATGCTGCTCGGCCGGGAAGGCTTTCGGGGACGCTTGCTGGTCGACGCCGGACGTTCCTATTACGGAGGAAAGCCAATGCGAAAACGACGACACCCGCATGCTTGAGGCGGCTGGAGCCGCGAAACAGCAACCGCTCACTCGACCCATTTCCAACGGACGGAACGACATGAAACTGGCGATTCTCTCCTGCAGTCGCACCTGCTACAGCACACGCCGCCTTCGTGAAGCGGCCCTCAGCCGAGGGCACGACGTGAAAGTTCTCAACACCCTCAAGTTCGCGATCGATGTCGAACAGGGACGTCCCGATCTGCACTACCGCCGCAAACCGCTGAGTCAGTACGACGCGGTGTTGCCCCGGATCGGCGCCTCGATCACCTATTTCGGAACCGCCGTGGTCCGACAGTTTGAGCAGATGGACGTCTTCTGCGCCAACAGCTCGACCGGGATCGTCAACGCCCGGGACAAACTCCGTAGCCTGCAGATCCTGAGCCGTCACCAGGTCGGGATCCCGCAGACGACCTTCGTCCGCGACCGCCGGGACGTGATTCCGGCCATTGAACGGATCGGGGGGGCGCCGGTGATCATCAAACTGTTGGAGGGGACCCAGGGCGTCGGCGTGATCCTGGCCGACACCGTGAAGGTCGCCGAGGCAATCATCGAAACGCTGCAAAGCACCCGCCAGAACGTCCTCGTGCAGCGGTTTGTTTCGGAAAGCCGCGGCCGGGACATCCGGGCCTTTGTGATCGGTGATTATGTCGTCGCCGCGATGCGCCGCGTGGCTCAAGGGACGGAGTTTCGCAGCAACGTGCATCGTGGCGGCCGCACCGAGCCGGTCGAGCTCGATGATCGCTACTGCCAGATCGCCATCCGGGCCGCCCAGATCATGGGGCTCCGCGTCGCCGGGGTCGACATGCTCGAAGGACGCGACGGGCCCCAGATCATGGAAGTCAACTCCTCCCCTGGATTGCAAGGGATCGAAGCCTGTACCCAGCTCGATATCGCCGGCGCCGTAGTCGACTATATCGCTGCCCAAGTCAACTTCCCCGAGATCGACCTGAGACAACGACTGACGGTCAGTCGCGGCTATGGGGTGACCGAAATTCATATCCCAGAAGGCTCCAACTTCGTCGGTAAGACGATTGACGAATCGGGACTGCCGGAACAGGACATCAACGTCCTGACCCTGTACCGCGGAACCAAGGTGATTCCCAATCCGCGGTTGAAATATTCACTCGAACCGGGCGACCGGTTGCTCTGCTTCGGCAAACTGGAAGCGATGCGGGGAATGGTCCCGGACAAAACGCGGCGACGGCGCAAGCCCAAGGTGAAGGTGCTGCCGGCCGATTACGAAAAGCTGTTCACAGAAGAGCAAGCGGCGGCGGGCTCCGCCGCGGACCGATCGGCGGAGGAAGAAATCTGAGGCCATGCACGGCAACGCCCGCACGAAGAAGCCGATCGAAACCTGGGACGGACACCAGATCCGTCCTGGCGAGAGTCGCGACATCTACGTGTCGGTCTCGGAAAGCTACAGCGGGGTCGAGACCCGCGTGCCAATCCACGTCAGCCGCGCCGAGTCTCCGGGCCCGGTCGTCTCGATCACCGCCGCCCTGCACGGCGACGAAATCAACGGGACCGGCGTCGTCCGCCAACTGGTCAACGATGCTACCCTGCAGTTGTTTCGCGGGTCCTTGATCCTGGTTCCCGTGTTGAACCTACTCGCCTTCGACCGGCATTCCCGCTACCTCCCCGATCGCCGCGACCTGAACCGGTCCTTTCCTGGCGACGCGATGGGAAGTTTGGCGGCGCGGATGGCCAGCACCATCATGGACGAAATCGTCAACCGCAGCGACTGCATGATCGACCTGCACACCGCCGCCGTCCGCCGCACGAACTATCCCAGCGTCCGGGGCAATCTGAAAGACCCCTCGGTCGCCCGCCTGGCCCGCGCCTTCGGAACCGAAATCATCCTGCACGGCAAAGGCCCCGCCGGGTCACTGCGACGAGAAGCCTGCTCGGCCGGTTGCCCCACGATCGTGATGGAAGGGGGCGAAGTTTGGAAAGTCGAACGCTTTGTCGTTGAGACCGGTGTCCGCGGCGTCAAGAATGTCCTGTGTGAACTCGGCATGATCGACGGCGAACCCAATCGCCCCGATTACCAGGTGACGGTGGAGAAGAGCAAGTGGATCCGCGCCGACCGCGGAGGCTTCCTGCACTTCCATGTGCAACCCGGAGCGATCGTCGACAAGGGCCAGATCCTGGCGACCAACACGAACCTGCTGGGACGCGAACGGAGTGCCCTGGAGTCTCCCTTTTCCGCCGTCGTTATCGGCATGACGACACTGCCGGCGGTCAGTCCCGGCGAGCCAGTGTGTCACCTGGGGCGGTTGCCCAAAGGGACTCGCCCCGGAGAACTCCGCCGACTGCGGCGATTGGAAAGCGGTTTGGAGGAACGGGTCGTCGATGACCTGGCGACCAACGTCTACGTCGTGGACCCGAACGAGATATGACGCGCCGATCCCGCACCCCCTCCAAGCGGTCGCAACGCACCGCCTTTGCAATTCCGAAACCGCCGGACAAGCCGCTCCGCGTCGGAACGCGGCTGGGAAAGTACCGGCTGGATAAGCGGCTCGGCCGTGGCGGTTTCGCGACCGTTTATGCCGCCACCGACATCTTGCTCGGCATGAAAGTCGCCCTCAAGATTCCCTCCACCGAACTTGTCTCGGAAGAACTCGTCGAGGAATTCCGCCGGGAAGCTCGGCTGACGGCGAAGCTCGACCACCCCAACATCTTGCCGATCCGCGACGCCACCTTCGTCGAAGGACGTCTCGTGATCGTCTCGCCGCTCGCCGAACGGACGCTCGATGACCGGCTGCAAAAGCGGATTGCGTTCGAATCGGCGTACCAACTGCTGCACCAATTGCTGCAGGCCGTCGCCCATGCCCACTTCCGGGGTGTGATTCACTGTGACATCAAACCGGAAAACATCCTGCTGTTTGAGGACAAGCAAGTGCGGCTGGCCGATTTCGGCATCGCCAAGGCGGCCCAGCGAACCGTGTGCGGTTCCGGCACCGGCACGGTTGGCTACATGGCCCCGGAACAAGCGATGGGCAAACCGTCGGCGCGCTCCGATGTCTTCTCCATCGGGCTGCTGGCCTACCGCATGTTCTCGGGGAAATGGCCAGAATATCCCTTCGAATGGCCGCTGCCTGGCGCCGCCCGGTTTCGCCGACACACCCACCCCGACCTGATCGCCGTGATCCGCAAGGCGCTCGCCATCCGCCCCCGTGACCGCTATCGAGACGCGGGCCAGATGTTGGACGCTTGGGAGAAAACGCGATTGAAAGCGATCCGCTTCGCCCGCCGCCACCGCGTCTCGCGACGCTAAGGGCAAGAAAAAAAGGGGTTGGAGAAATCCCGCCCACTCGCGACCGCCTGGGCAATGTGCCAGTACTCCCCCCCCTCCGTTCCCCGTAGGTCACGCGTCAACGGAGCCCTCGTCTCGGGGCCGTCGAGCCAGTTGTTGGATATGCGACTGCGCGGCTGCCAACGTCGTAACCACAGTGGCGCCACAACCGATGCGCTCCTGTGCCTTGTCCAGATTGCTATGGGAATCCCATAGTCCCACGACGAGCGTTACGTTGGGAAATCGACCGCGCAGTTGATTGCACATGTACCGAGCATGCATCACGGCGGCGGGCGCCGTGGCGGAGATGCAAACCACATCGGGATGCTGTTGATTGTAGAGTTCCATCATCTCGTTCGCCAAAGTGGTGATCGAGACGGCCTGCACCAGATAGCCGTTGGCGTCCAAAATATGCGTCAGCAACAGAGCGGCGACTTCATCCGCCTCACTCCGGGCGGGAACGCAGAGTATAGGTACTTGGGGCGGCGGATTGGCCGGGGCTGGCTCATCGGCCTGGCCCTCGGTCGCGGGCAAGGGAGCGGTTTCCTCGGCTAATCGTTCCCGCTGGCGCTCGTGATGGATTTCGGTCATGTCCTTCAGGCTTTGCATAATAAACTGGTGCTTCGCGTCGTTGAGCTCACCCAGTTGCCAGTAGGTCTCGGCCAGAGCCAGTGCCGGAATCAGGACCGTATCATAAACCTCGACCAGCGGTTGATCCTCGAGGTACGCGTCGAGCAGTTCGATCGCTTCTTCCTGATCACCTGCCAGTAGACGTTGGTAGATGCGCTTTTGAGGCGCAAATACAGGATCGTTGCCCAGCAAAATGCCGAGGAATGAAAGCTGGGGAACGTGCTTGCCGACCACCAGCAAGCACACCGTCAACGGCGTTGCCAGCAGCAGGCCGACTGGGCCCCACAACCACATCCAGAATATGGCCGCCACCAGCACTGCCACTGCCGAGACACCGGTGTTCCTGCCATAGAGCCAAGGCTCCATGACATTATTGCTGAACAACTCGAGCACGATGAACAGCCCCACCGTCAGCACGGGTTCGAGCCAACCTGTGGAGATGGCCAACGAGAGCCCGATCGGCATCGCCGCCGCGATCCACGGGCCGATATAAGGGATGAACCTCAGGATCGTCGCCATGATGCCCCACAGAAGAGCATTCGGCACACCGATGAAGTAAAGCCCAACGGCAACCGAAATGCCAAATGTGACGTTGATGAAGAACAACATCAAGAGATAACGGCTGACGCGCGTGCCCGCATCTTCCAGCATCTGAATGGTCACGGTCACATTACCATGCCCAACCAAGTGGATAAAACGATCGCGTAGATCCTCGCGCCGGATCAGGAAGAACACCACGAGTACGATCACGATGCCGGTAGTTCCCAATACTTCGAGCAGCGTACCGAACATCCCGCCAAAGACTTTCAGGGGGCTGTTTGGCGAGGGAAGAACGCGGACGGAATAGGGGAGTTCATTCGTCCCTAGCGGCTCGTTGGTCTCTTGCGGTGACGAGAGGTTTTGGTCCATTCCTTCGGCGGTTTGCGTCACCTTGCTCAGCACGACGACGGCATATTCGTTGACCGCCTTCAGTCGCACCTCAAGGTTACGCTGGTACTCGGGAAGTTTAGGCGCTAAGTAACTCACCTGCACGACGGCAGTCCAAGCGACGAGCCCCAGCACGGTGAACCCCAAGGTGGCCGTCACCAACACGGCCGGGATCCGACCCATCCTGCCTCGTTCCAGCCAGTCACAAAGGGGGCTCAAGAGAAAGCTCAGCAGCACCGCTAGCGTCAAGGGAATGAGCACTCCCTTCGCCAAGTAGAGAGCCGCTACAACCACGACGATCGCTGCGAGTGTCATGATCCAGGAAGTTTTCGGGATGTCGTCGTGTCGTACCATGAGATTCTCCAAGTCGCGGATCGCTCGTCACGTTGCCGTTCGACACGGGTCGGGCCCTGTTATTAAAATTCCAGTATATGACCACTTGCCGTGGGAAGCTTAAATGCGATCGGCGAAAGCGATTCTATAGCAGCGGCGGAGCGGTTCCAGCGGGCTCCAGCTCGACTTCGATCTGGTGGTCCTGGCGATCGTCGATCGCAGGATGATCTGGGCGTCGCGGCGGATCAGACGCCGATCCAGGCTCTGCACCGCAAGCTCGCTCCGCTCGGGGGTGCCTGCTCCGGAAAGGACCGACCAGCTCTGAGGGATCGCGTCGCCGCGATAGGTCGACGTAGCGGCAAATCGCCAGCGGCAGCCAGAGGTAGTCGTCCGAGAAATGAGTTCGCACGCCGCGTCCCACCGGCGGGTGCCAACAGTGCTGGACGTCCCCTTCACGAAATTGATGCGCCGTCGCTCGCAGCAGATGTTCGCGAAGCAACTGCGGATGGGCATGGACCCGCGCCATGGCATCCTGCAACTGGTCGCGATCGAGGAAGCACCGAAGGATCAGTTGCAGCCATCCGAATCCGACAATATGATCCACTCACTCTCCATCGCCAGCAGCGAAGAGCGATGGGCGCACGAATAAGGGACGAACTTTGTGACGTGCTATTTCGCTGCTGCTTGCAACACGCCGTGGTTAACCGCCTCGAGTCTCCTCGATCGCCCAGTGAGAGCGAGAAAAACCAGCATCATTTTGACAGCCAGTAGCGGAACGCCGTAGCGCTCGTAGTAACTGATCAACACATACGGGGCCAAATAGATGACGAAGAGGACAGCCGCGACTTGGAACTCGCGCGTTTGCCGAATCGATCGTCGCCACAGCCCGTAAAGCAGCGCAAGCACCGGCAAGCAGTGAGCGAATCGCTTCAGGTAAAGCTTCACCTCCTGGCGAGCGTCCCGGGGGTCAAACGGCGTATACCAGATGGTTGCTGACGAAAAGCGTCGCAGGACGTTTGCAGAAAAGTCACGTGGATGTGCGCGGATCCACGCGAACGCCTCTGCACCTTTCCGCTTCGTAATGGTCGTCTCCCCAGACACCCTCATCGGTCCAATGTCAGTCCCGGAGCTTGCGTAGGGATGATGCCGTTCGATCGTGGTCATGTCCAACCTGCCGTCATCGTCCGCGACATTGCTGATCCACAACTCATATCCGCCATTCGATTTGATGGGAACGAACTCTCCCAGAGTCACCGCGCATCGTATTGTCCACGGAGAAACGACCAGCAGCGCAGTGGCTGCCGCGATTATGATTGTACGCGGATGTCGGATGGAGAATCCGGTCGTCGCGACCGCCCACGTCAATCCACCGACCGGACTCGCCAAGGAAAACAATCCTCCGAACGCACCCCAAGCGAGGCTCTGACGTACCGTCGGCCGCCGTCGACAGTGGATCAGCGCGACAAGTGTGATGCTCATGAATGCTGACACCAGCCAGGCATCATGTAGAGTTTGAAAAATCCAATAGAATTGCCCGCCGATGACCAATGCGACGGACAGGATCGCCAACCAGGGATGACCACATGCGGTGCCTTGGTTGCAGATGAACCAGCAGATGCTACCGATGACGATCGACTTCAATACGATGACTGCCAGCGCCACTGCGCCCCGCTCGTCTCCCAGCATGCCGATCAACGCCGCCTGGATGTAGACCAGCATCGGCGGCATCCATGCGGTCGGACCGGTGGGAATCGGAAAGGGGTCGGAGAATCCACGCCCACTCGCGACCGCCTGCGCGATGTGCCAGTATTCACCGCCCAAGTGTTCATGGTAGCTTTGCTTCATCAGCCCCTGAAGCCCAGGCCAAAATGCGTCGTCGGCCTGCTGATCGAAATACGACGCGACCATCATCACGGACAGAACCCCCGCAATCCAAGCTCCAAGCGAAGCCGTCGGTAGCATGATTGCTCCTAACGTCGAATCCAGGCTACAAAGGTCAGTACTGGGAAACATGATGCGGCAAAGCAGCGACGCGTCACTATAACACGCCGCTAGAACGGGGACTTCGGCTCTTGAGCATCTCGCACCTCGCAAGCGAATACTCCGATGGCCTGCAGAACTTCGCATTCTTGGCGGGCAAACAGGTGCGGGGCGACACGGTTCAAGATCAAGTACGGCCGTGTTTTTCCAGGAATTCCCAGCCAGGTCGGAAAGCCCGTGTGTTCGGGGGTCACAGCTGTTGCCGTTTCGCGCCGTCTTTGTGATTGGTCAAATCGCAAGCCCTTGTCAGAAAAGGGCTTGCGCCACGCGATGGCCGTCACTGACCGGGAACTCCTGGCGGTTTTCCGTCGCGTGATCCTCCGCAGCGTTGATTTCCGCTCAGAAAGAACCGGGAAAAAAGCTCCGGCGATGTTGCCCCCCCCCCCCCTTGACTCGATACAATCGGCAAGGCTCTAGCGGGGTTGACTTACTTTCTCCTTTTCCAAAGTCGAGCCGATGAATTTAAAAGCTGTTGCGTTTCTGTTCTCTTCTATGACACTCGGACTCGGTGCCTTGGTCGTTGCTGAAGTAATTCCGGACGCAAGGTGCGTCGAGGATATCTGTACGGGCATGGTTGTTGGCACCAACGAATGCGATGCTCCGAATGATCCGTGCGTGGATAGCAGCTGTACACGGTGTCTGTCAGATGTGACCCGCCAGTTCTGTCGACTTGGGTATCCAGATGAGGAATGTGTGGTTAAAGAGGTGGGCTTCAATGAATGCGGCGATAAGGTCGAATATGCGTGCATAATAGACGATGGCTGTGAGTGCCCAGAGGGCAATGCTGCTGAGGGGGAAGTCGTCGGTGAATGTCAACTGAAAAAGTGCACAGACCCGATTTAACAATTGGTGCCTGCGTGCTTCCGTCCGTGTCACTGTAGAACTCAGTCCTAAACTGTTCGCAAAATAGTGACCGCTGCCCGCTGTTGTCGTTCGTGTTGTTTGAAGGGCAAGTTAGATGTGGATTCGCCCGATTTGTGTGTCGCGAGTTTGGTGGTGGCTTTCTTGCGGTTTGGCAGCGATGGTTCAGCTATCCGTAGGAACGCGTGACTCGGCGGCTCAGCTCTTAAACGAGCCGACGACGGAGTTGGTGGCGTATCTTTCGTCGGCTGAGCGCATGCAGATGTACGAGTGCAGTGGCAAGACGTTTCAGCCTCGCGATTTCGCGGAGGCTGAGGCGTTGGGAGTAGAGACGGACGGGGATTTGCGTCTGACGTATCACTATGATTTGGTGCGACGAGGTGGGTCGCGGTACCGCTATCATCGGATCGGTTTCCGGCTTGAGGAGGGGCGCGTTCGGAAGGATGAGGTTCGGCGAGCCTTTGACGGAAGCGATCGCTCGTCGCTCTCTCTGCGTCAAATGTCCGGGTTGATCTATTCCGGCGGTGGAAGCGACGTCGTTCTCGAGGATCCGGGTGTGGGGTATGGGGTTGGCTACTTTGGGCATCAGCAGGGGTTTCCCGAGTTGGCGAGTTCTGGTCACCCGTTCGAGGCAAGCTCCGACGGGCTTGAGTATTTGTTTCCGGACCCGTTTGCCGAACAGCGGCCCTCGAAAGACTGGCGTTCTCGAGAAGAGGTATCAGTCGCCAAACTGGTGTTGTCGCCGGAACGTGACTATGCACCGGCTTTCGTCGAAAGGGGAAGTTGGTACCAAGGTGAGTATGTTCCTGGAGTGCGGCTTAGTAGCATTGATGGTGAGAGAATCGACGGCGTTTGGGTGCCGGCGGTCATCGAAATGTCTAGGTTTAGGCGAAGCGGTAGTGGGAACGAAAGGAAGTGGGACTTGCGAAAGCGCATGGTCTTCGATCTCAACTCGTTTGTTTTTGTCGACGAGTTTCAGGAGGGAGATTTTTTTCTCGATTTTCCAGAGGATAGTTATTATCTGGATCGTCGCACGGGAGAACGCGTTGGGACGCCGCCAGCGGCCCGCGCAGAACAGCCAGAAGCGCAGTCGATGTCCCGCGCCATGGTCGCATTGGTTGTTGCTTGCGCTCTGTTGGTCGCGATTCTCCTGTTTGTGAGATTTTTTAAGCATCGCAATGTCGCCCATGGCTTTTTGCTTTTCGTTGTGCTGGCCGGTGGCTGCGCGACTTTCGAAGATGTCGACTATGACGATGATCAGCGCGTGCTGGTAATTGAAGGAGGCGATCAAATGGAGATCGTCGTCCCGGTTGGGGAAGTATTGCAGGTATCCCGAGCGGTTCGGTTATTCAACCAATCCGAACGCAATCTGGTGTTGGGGGAGCCTCGGGCAGGCTGTGGATGTACAAATACGATCCTGAGTTCTGCGGATCTCGGTCCTGGCGAATCGACGGAGCTGAATTTTACGATCGATATTACGTCGGAGCATACCAGTAAGTGGATTGACATCATTTTGCCGTATGAATTGAAAAACGGCGAGCGTGATGAGCATCGGCTACTGGTGAACGTACGGGCTGACGCTGATTGGTCGGTGGAGTCAGATCGTTTGTTTCTTGAAGGAGGAGTCGGTGAAGAGATTGAGTTCGATATTTTTCTTCGCGGCAGGATGCCATCTGATGCCGTGGCTGTCTCGATGCTCGGTGTCGAGTGTTCGATCTTGGACGATCGAGAGCTCGAGCCTGGCCGAAGCCGGATGCGAATCCGAGCGGTACTCCCAGCGGATCCGGTCACCCGCGAATGCCCGGTCACTTTGGAATGCGGCACTCTGAAGCCACGGAAACTCGATCTTGTAGCAATGCTTTCAGTTAACGATCGCGTATACCCCGACCCGTCGGTCATTGCATCGCGGGACGAGCCGGTTTTCGTGAAGTTAGTCACTGGGTCGAACGTCACGATTCAAGCGGTGGAGGGGTTGGCTGATCATGCTCGCGTTCACCCTGTCAAACCCAACGGCGAGGTCGACGCTAGGGAGGGCTCTCGGCGAAGTGGCCGCGAACAGTGGAAGCTGCAGATTCAGCCTGGTCCGGATGCGGAGTTGCAGCGAGAAGAGGTTTCCGTGGAGGTGGTCACGAATCACGGCAGGATCGACATCACGTTTACCATCGTCGACCTGCCGCCGGCTCAGGGGGCAAGTAGGGGGTCGCCCGGTCGTGGAGGTGGGTGATTTGCCGCGAGTTTTTCATTGTTGGGTGTCCGCGAAGTGGAACGACGCTGCTGCAGGTGATGTTGAATCGTCACCCCGCGGTCGTCATTCCTCCGGAGACGAAGCTTCTGGTCGGCTTTCACCGGTTGCCGGTCTGGATCCGGCGCCGTACGCTGCAGCGGATGAATCGCGATCTGCGGATCGATCTGCCCCTCGATCTCGCCGGTCGCGACGTGCCCACACCGGAGGTGTTTCGCTGCCTCCGCGAGCGATATCTGCAGCGTCTGCGTCGCGGCGCCGGGGTAACTCATTTTGGTGAAAAGACGCCGGAACATACGGCGCGGCTCGATTGGCTCGGCGAATGCTTTCCCCGGGCGCCGGTCGTTGCACTGGTGCGCGATGGCCGCGATGTGGCTGCCAGCTTGACTCGCGTCCCTTGGCTACACTGCAGTCATCGCGCCGGGGCACTCGTCTGGAAGTTCTATATGCGCCATTTGTCGGCAACGATCGTGCGGAATGAAATGCCGTTGATGGTGCTTCGGTTCGAGAATTTGATTGCTGATCCGGAAGGTCAACTGGGGCGGGTGCTGCGACACATCGGCTTATCCGACCCAGGGGACGTGGGGAGGATGGTTCGACCGGATCCGGTACGAGATCGAGGAGCGTTTCCGGATCGTGAGCAGCGTTGGAAGGGACGAGCATTGCAGCCGATCGACCCCTCGGTCGTTTGCCAGGGAAGGCAGACGCTGAACGCCGATCGGCTACGGGAGGTCGAGTCGTTGATCGGTCACTCGCTGCAGCAGTGGGGCTACCTTTCCAGTGAGGCATTGTCAGGGGTGGTGGCAACGAACCGCGGGTGCGGGTTGCGCGCCACGGTTGATGTCGGCTTGACCGCGTGCCAGCTACCACTGCCGCTCCTGGTTGGAGAAGCGATTTATCGTTGGAACTGCAACGGGGCGGCGGTGAGCGGATGAGCATTCATGACGCCTTGGCCGCGCTGCCCGTTGTGGTATTTCACGTGCTGATTTTTTACTGGTTGCAGAACGTCGCCCTGCGGTTCTGGAGCAACGACCGCGGCATCATTGTGGCGGCCGTCACGTTGTTGTTCTGGGCGCTCGTCGTCGCAGGCGGATTGTTGATGGGAGCCGGTGGCTATTTGACCCCAGCAGCACTTTACCTGGTCGTCCTATTCGCCGCCGGCTGCCTGGGATGGTTGTCGCAAAAGGTCCAACCTCAGTTGTTGGCGGCGGGCAGGAATCGATCTCGGACGGGCCCTTGGGTGCGTTGGGGTTGGATCGCGTTGGGGGCGATCGGCTGCGCACAATTGATCCTGTTCGGATTGCTGCAGCTGCCAATTGACTGGGATACGCTGGCTTACCATTTGCCGCTGGTCGACCACTGGGTTCAATCGGGAAATTTGGCGAACCGGCAATGCGCGTTCTGGTATGTACCGGGGAACAACGAGCTGCTCGCTTACTGGTTTGTCTCGCCGTTTTCGGGTGATTTCTGGGTTCACCTGAACAATGTCCCGGCGGTGGTATTGCTGGCGGCAACGGTGGAAGCCTTGGGCCGCCGCATCAATCCGGGCGGCGTCAAGGAGGTCGTGTTCCGGGTGCGCGGCCGTGGCGCCTATTCGCTGCTCAAGCACGAGTCCGGTGTGCACCGGGTCCAGCGCGTGCCCGAGACCGAGTCCGGCGGGCGCATCCACACCTCGGCCGCGACCGTTGCGGTCCTGCCCGAGGCCGAGGACGTCGACGTGGAGATCGACCCCGGCGAGCTCCGCATCGACGTCTTCCGCTCGTCGGGACCCGGGGGACAGTCGGTGAACACCACCGACTCGGCGGTCCGGATCACCCACGTGCC
>CAYWXT010000020.1:0-36893 GCA_964462125.1 uncultured Pirellulaceae bacterium
TGTGAAAACGCAAGCAACATGTTGACAACAAAGGGGTTGCGAGCACAAGAGCGATTTGGGACAGTCGAACTAGCGATAACCAAGTCGGGTCCAGAATAGCCCACAGGCGTGCGTGATGTTTGCCAACAGGGTAATCAGCCCGGCGTAGCCATGGATCTCCGTGACCGCCCGCAATCCCGTGGTGTCGAGCAGCGGCTGCATGCCGACCAACATCGTCCCCGCGGTCACGATGGCCGATAAGATCAGCAGCCAGCTGCTCCAATGTACCAGCCACCAACGGTGTGCAGACTGTGCGTAGGCGGGGTCGTTGGGACTTCCCCAGGGCAAGTACGCGATTGCCATCAGCGGGAGCAGCACGATGAAGAGACCGCTGCTCGCGAGATGCGCCAGCAGCGGCCAACCGCTCATATGGTCAGCTCGGAAAAGCTGGCCCAGCGAGGTGACCGCCAACGCGAGCGTGGTCAGCAAGAACAGAATGTAAACTACCCGCGCCGCCGGGTGATGGGGGCGAGCGGGGCCAACCTGGCGGCCGCTTCGCAGCACGTAAAGCGATGCAAACGCGAGCACAACAAGCACACCCATCAAGAGGCTTCCAGCAACCGTCGTGAACGGAAACGACGCGGCCAAGAGCGGGGCGCAGGTGCCGATTTCAATCTGGAACAGCACGATCGAATCTCCACATGGTACTGCGAGTTGGCGGTGTCAGACTCGTCGCAGCCGGGCGCCAAGGTTCCAACCGATCGCCGACAAGGTCACAACCAACGCCATCCCGAACGCGATGTTGGCCAGAAGTTTGAAAAGCTCCCGGCCTTGGAATAGCTGATTCCAATACCGCCAGGCGTCCGGTGCGCCCCCGACCATCTGCTGTGCCGTGAGCGCCTCGACCGATTGATCGGGCAGCACACCAACCGCGGTGACCTTGCTGGCGAACAATGGGGCGTCCTCGCGGTGACATTCCGCACATCCGTCGGCGCCAAGGGAGTGCCTCGCCGGACGCACGTTGTGCGCCAGCGGCCAAGCATATGGCTCGGCCGCGTCCCCGAGCTCCTCGCCGGAGAGCGACTCCAATTCTCCTTCCTCGTTGAGCCCGAATCCCACGCCACCGCTGATGAACACCGGTCGTCCACGCGAAACCTCGTCTGCGACGGCTTCGAGTGCCTGCGTCAGCTTGTCGGTCACCTGCTCCCGTCGCAGCTCCGATTCAGCCTCGGCAATGATGGCTTGCTCCTCGCCGCTCCATTCTTCCGGGGAGACTCGAGCGCGGTCTTCTCCCAGCAGTTCGGAACGCTGACGGGAAGAAACGGAGACCGTCCCCAATTCCTCGGAAAAATTTGGGCGCACGCGTAGCGCCCGGCGGAGCGTCGGATAGGCCTGCTCGGGATGCAGGGGCGTGAGTTGGCTGTTATCGAGAGTTCCCCAGAAGGAAGGCCAGAGCAGCCGATGGGGCTGATAGGGTGCCGCCGGGGATGAGCTGTCGGCCAGGATGACCGGGCCCACGATCCCGGGCAACTCGTCTCCGGTACGCCGTTGATGACTTCCAAGCTGGTGAACGACCGAATTCAGCTCCCTTCGAGCCTCCAGCGCTGGAACCGGTCCGCTGTGACAGGCGGTGCAGGTGAGTCGTTCCAGATGAATCGGTGGCAGGCCCCGGTGTCGGGGCAGCGGCGCGCCGAGGCGCCCCGGGTCGGTCATCGACTCCTCCGCCGGCACCGCCGCGGTATTGCCCTCGCCGGCGGATTCCCCGAGATGACATCCACGACAGCTGAGCGAGGCGACCGACCCGCCGCTGGGATGACGCTCTCCTTCAAAGCCGCGAACGGTATGGTGCTCCAAGCCATTGCGATGACAGTCCGCGCAGTCCATCCCGGCCCGCAGGTGGACGTCTTCATCATGCTGCCACCGATCGCCGCGGACCGCCTGGGCCGGCAGGTTGGTATGGCAGTAGTAACAGGCATCATTCTCCGGTTTCCGCACCACGTCGAAGTAAAGCTTGCCGTCTTGGCGAAACTGGGATTGTTCATAGCTCAGTTTGGGAAGCCGCTCGGCCGCGTCCTCCGCCTCGGGGTCGAAGTCATCACGTAACCTCTGCATCGAACCACTGACCGTTGCAATTCCCATCGCCACCGAGGGCGCGTACGCGAAATTCTGCTGCTCGATCTGCTCCGTCCAAACAAAGGGGCTGTAGCCGGATCCGCCGCGACGATGGCAGAGCATGCAGTCCAGCGGCAACGGCCCCGTGATCGCCGATCGGTCGGTTGTCTCCCCATCCGGATCCGGATGGCCACTCGCCAAAGACTCCTCGGCTCCGGGGCCGGCTCCCGGTAGATAGCCGCCGAACTTTGCCGCCACCTCCCACCGTGACATTCCCACCGCGTCGGGATGGTAAGTGCCGTCCTCGCCGCGGTAGGAAAGGGGCAGATAAGTTCCCGTCCGCGGGTCGCCCCACACCCAGGGCTGCCCCGGGCGCCCATGTTCCACACTTTCATCGACCGCGTTGAAATGCCAGCCGTGCGTCATCACATCCACGTCGTGGCAGCGGCCACACGTCGCCGCCGGTGAATACGGTGCAGGGGATTCGGCGGTGGGGTCGATCCGACGATTATTCGCGTCGTACAGATCGATCCAGTGCACGTAACCACTGAGACTGTCCGATGTGGCGAAGCGCGAAGGGGGATCTGCGGCAATGCTCGGCGAACCTGCAATCAGCATCCAGGCGATGCAGGCGAAACATGCGAAGAGGACCTCTGCCCCGCGTTCCCGGACTGACATGACGGGTTCCTGTGCTTGTTGCCTATTGTCGAGAATGCGCACTATACGCGAACGGACGCCGATTTCCCAGTCGACACGACGCAGCGATCCGGGGCGGCGAGTTCAGCGGATCGCTTCGGCTCCGAAATGTTCGATTTACTTGCGGTATACTCAAACGCTATGGGCGCGAAGATCGAAAAGGTGTTTGGGATTATCGTGATTGTCATTCCCACGATGGCAATCATCGTTGGCGTATGGCTTGTGTGGGGACAGCATCAGAGGCTGACCCAGTTTCAGCCGATCGACGCGACGGTTCTCGGCAAGGAGGTCGGGCAGCGACGCACCAGCGGAGGGGACCTCCGCGAGTATCCCGTCGTCGAGTACGAATACGATGTTGGTGGCGAGCGATACTCCAGCGACGAAGTGTTTTTGTTTCCGGTCAACTACAAGGGTAACTGGGCCCGTCGCGTCATCGCGCCCTTCAACGTCGGTGATCGCCTGCTGGCGTTCTACGATCCGAACGACCCGAGCGACGCGTACCTGCTTCGCGACACCACCTTCGCGCCGTACGCCTTCGTGCTTTTTCCGATGATCTTTGTGATGATCGGCATTGCCATCCTAAGCTATGGTCGCACGCGACCAGCGCTCCACCATTTGCAACCACAAAGCGGTGGCGACTTCGTCATGCGCACTCAGCTTCCGCTGAAGAAAGGAACGATGTTCGCAGGCGCGATGGCGGGACTTTGGTGTGGCGTCGGCGGCGCGGCGATCGGCCACTACTACCTAATATCCGATCCGCCCTACAGCACTTTCGCTCACGTCGGCTCGTCGATTTATTTCGCGATCGGTCTCATTCCAGTGTCCATGTTCATGCGCCGCTGGCGGCTCGCCCGAATACTCGCAGACGCATCTCTCTACACCGGCACCGCCCGCTTCGCACCTGGCGAAACCCTCGCCGTTTCTGCCGAGCAGCCGGTGCTCACCGCGTGTTACGTCAGCGAGATACAGCTCGCACTTGTGCAGCAGATTCACTCATGGTCCAGTGGCAGCAGCAAAACGACGCACACGACCACCGCACGCGATCTCGACCGGCAGACATTTGCCCAAAACCGCAACGTCATGCCCAGCAACGCCCTTTCCGTGTCGGCCAACTTCACAATCCCGGTCGATGCGCCGCCTACTTCGCCGGTGAGTAGCACCGACAATTCACGATACGATTACTACTTTGAAGTCGTCACGCACATACCCGGTCAACGCGACTACACCGGCCGGTTCGCCTTCCGCCTCGAGTCCGGAACCGTTGGCGCTCAGCACTGAGCATGGTTCCGTACAAGGAATGCGGAGGGGCAAGGCGGCTAGACAGAACGCTCCCACGTTTGACCTGTCCTGACCTCATTTGACGCGGCCCCATTTGGCGGACCCCGATTCACCAGGGGACGCAAGCTTGCTTACAATGGGGAGATCGCCGCCGGTCGCCGAATCAATCGCAGGGTCGCAGCCCGAATGGGGAGCATGAGCCACACCGCTGACGCTAGCCCGCACGCTAAGCCCGGTCCGTCCCGAACCCGATCGGAGGTGATCGATTGGGCCTGCTTCTCTTACCTGACCGCGGAACGCGCGGAGCTCTATCGGGCGGTCATCGAGGTGTTCGCCGCAGCCAAGGCGGAGTTCGCTTTGCACTTGCGGAGCGGTGAAGTTCGCCAAGGGCTGACACGACTTGGCGACTCCGTCGAGCTGAGCGAGGTGGAGTCGGCGCTCCAGCAGCTGGAAGCGTGGGGCAATCTGCAGTCGTACCAGGACAACACGGACGTTTCGTCATTAAACGACTACTACCGCAAGCGGCTTCTGTATCAGCTGAGTGCCGCTGGGGAGGCGGCGCATGCGTCCACCCTGACGTTCGCCCAGCGTCTGCAACAGGCCGCCAAGCTCGACGCCCGTGCCCTGGAACGCATCGCCTCGGCGTCAGGACAGCTGCGGCGATTGGTGCTGGAGATGCGCAGCGGCGACGAGATCGACTCGGTGGTCACGCTGACGACGATTCGCAACCTCTGCCAAGATACCGATGAGTTGACGTCCCGGGCCCAGTCATTCTTTCGCTGGCTGCATGAACAGACCGAGGCGGAGCGGGGTGATCTGGAAGCGTTCCTGAACTACAAGAACCAACTGATCGAGTATCTACAGCAGTTCGTCGGGGAATTGATTCTGCGGTCGAGCGAGATCAGTGAATACTTGCTGGATATCCGGGAACGGGAATTGGAACGTTTGGCCCAGATCGCGGCCAGCGAAGATGTGGGGACGCCCAATGCAGCGTTGCAAGAGTCGCACGAAGCCCGGCTCGCCACGACAACGCAACAGTGGAAGTCGCGTTTGAACGGGCTGCGGGGCTGGTTCGTCCCAGGGGCCGGCCGGCCGCCACAGTCGGCGCAGTTGCGCGCCGCGGCACGGGCGGCGATCCCGCGGCTGCTGCAGTTGGCCGCCCAGATGAACGAGCGACAGTCCGGGCGTAGCGACCGGGTGAGCGATTTGAAGGTGCTGGCCCGCCGGTTCCTGCAATGCCGCGATGACGACCAGGCGCATCAGCTGTACCGAGCTGCGTTTGCTCTCTCACCGGCTCGGCATTTGCGCGTCGACCAGGCGACTTTGATCGAGCGTGACCAACAGCCTGTTTCCAGCCGCACGCGCTGGCTCGATGCGGATCCGGTGGTGATCGCGCCGCAGTTGCGCGCCAGCGGCCGTGCTCCCTCCGCCGGCGTCAATCGGCGGGGCGTCGATCGCAAGTCCGACCGCGCCAAGGCGAAGCGGCGTTTGAGTTTGGAAGCGGGGCGGGATGACGCGTCACGAGAAACCCTGATCGCGCTCGGCCGATGCCAGCTGGCCGAGGTCGGCGAACTCGATCGGCACGCCCTTGGCCTGCTGGTGGAGTTGATCGAGCAGGCGGTCGCCAAACCGCAACAAGCCGTCTCGGCAGAAACGCCCGTGATCGCCCGCAGCCATGACGGGACCCTGCAGATTCGACTCTGGCCGCCGGTCCCAACTCCGTCGCCGGGCCCCACCCAGCGTCATGCCTGCATCCGATCCCAGGATGGGACGTTGATGTTGCCTGACGGATGGATGGAGGTGACGCGTGGTCGATGACGTGACCGGTGACAACGGCGCCCCGTCGCGGTTGACCGCGGCGAGTCGATTGGCGGCCCGGCAACGGGAGGTCGAGCTCGAAGAGCGCCGCGAGGCCTTGCGACTTCTGATCACCTGTCCGTTGATTCCGGCCGAGGGAGAGACCTCGACCGACTTTCGACTCGTCCGCCGCAACGCCGAGTGGTTGAAGCGATGGCTCACCCGCTGGCCCGGATGGACCTTGGTCGTCGCCTCCGACGTAGCGCGACTCCGCAAACATCCTTCCCCACGATCGGATGCAACGCGAGGGTTGGAGGAGAAATCGGGGGCGGATCGAACGTTGATCACACGCCGTGGCTATGCCCTGTTATGCCTGGTCCTGGCGACCCTTGAGAACGAGCATCGCCAGACCACAATTCAACAGGTCGCCCGCAAGACGGAGCTCGCCGTTCGCGTTGACCAGGACCTGGCCGACGTCGGGTTTCAGTACGACACCAAATCGCTCTCCCATCGCCGCGAATTGGTCAGCGTGATGCGGCGATTGGAACGCTGGCACGTTCTCGTGCGGATCGACCGCGATGATGCCGACTTCGTGCAAAGCGACGGAGACTGCCTGTACCGCATCGATCGCGCCGCGCTTTCGACGGTGTTGTGCAGTGTCCGCGGTGCATCGACGGTGGAGGCGGCCGATGTGCCATCACTGATACAACAGCTGAACGAAGTCGAAACGCCCGAATCACCCGATGCCCAGAACCGGGAACTGCAACACTGGCTCGTGCGCCGCTTGCTCGATGACCCGGTGATGTACTTTGATGAGTTGACCGCGCGTGAGCGCGATTACTTTCAATCGCAGGGTGAGCGTCTGCTGCGAGAATTGACCCACGCGACGGGGATGGTCGCCGAGCGACGCGCCGAAGGGGTCGCTTTGCTCGATCCAGCCGGCGGTTGGACCGACGTCGGTTTGCCGGAATTGGGAACCCGCGGACATGCCACGCTGCTGTTGGCCGAATGGTTGGCGAATGAACTCCGTGACAGCGAGCAATCCGATTGCCACATCAGCATCGACCGGGTGGAATCGCGGCTCAGCGAGCTGGCGTCCCGCCACAAGAAGCACTGGCGGAAAGGGGCGGATACGGAGGAGGGAGTCCGACGGCTGACCCGCGACTCCCTTGAGATCCTGCGATCACTCGGCTTGATCGACCTGCAAGCGGGACAAGTCATTCCGCGACCAGCAATCGGGCGCTATCGTGTTGCGACAACGGAGGCCGAATCATGATAGGCGATTCCGAGGGACAGACTCTGGAACCGGAAACGCGTGAAGCGTTGTCTGCCCGGAAGATCCTGGCGGGTGAATTGCCGATTCCGACGGGGAAACGTTGGCAGCCGTTGCGGGCTGGGTTGATGAACCTGTTCCTGTTTGAGGACGAGCGGTTCCCGTTCGCGGGCGGGCGATTGCTGCTCCGCGGCAGCAACGGCACGGGCAAAAGCCGCGTGTTGGCGATGACGCTGCCGCTGCTGCTGGACGGTTCCCTCAAAGCGACCCGTGTGGAGCCGGACCGGGACGCGACGCGGCAAGTGGCCTGGAACGTGCTCGGAGACGACCAGCACAGCGCCACCGGCTATTCCTGGCTGGAGTTTGGCCGGCTCGACGAGGAAGGCGAACATTTCGTCACCATCGGCATGGGGATCCGCGCCATTCGTGACGGATCGATGAAGTCCTGGTTCTTTGTCACCCCCCGGCGAGTTGATGAATCGTTGTCACTTCAGTCGATCGATGGCGTACCACTGACCGAGCGAGCCCTCGAAGAAACGCTCGGTTCACCGGGTCAGGTCATCAAGACGGCTGCGGAGTATCGCCGCATCGTTGACGAAACCTTGTTCCGCCTAGCGGAGCGGTACGATCCGCTGATCGATTTGCTGTTGCAACTGCGCCAGCCGCAGCTTGCGAAGAAACTCGACATCGAACAACTCGAAGCCGCACTTCGCGTATCCCTGCCGCCGCTCAAACAGTCACTACTCGACGATGCCGCTGAAGCGTTTCGCGAACTCGACGAATACCGTACCTCGCTCGCGGCCGCCCAGGAACTGCTGCGGGCGATCGAAGGATTCATGCGGCCCTATCGCGAGCACGTGCGCCGCGGCGTGCTGCGATCGATCAAACAACTCACCACCACCAACAGCCGCTTCGAAACTGAACAACGCAATCTGCGCGAACTTGTCGATTTACTCGAACAAGACCGCCAGCAGCGGGATCGACTACTGGAGCGTAAACAGTCATTGCGGGTCGCGATCGAGACGCACCGCGCAGCGATCGAGGAATTACAACAAAGCCCCGAGATGTTGAGCGCCGCACGGCTCGATGAGCGGCGACAGGCGGTCGAAAAGCTCGACCTCCAGGCAGCCACTGCCGAGCGGGAACTTGAGCGCATCGTCCAGCAACAACAATTGGCCAGGACTCAGTGGGAGGCGAACCGGGAAGCGGTTCAAAAATCCACCGACGCGGTGATCCGAGTCTCCGAGGAGGCCCGCAAGCTCGCGGCACCGGAGGCGCTACAGAACCTGCACCAAACCACGCTTCATTCGCTGTTCGTCCATGATCCGCCACCGGAAGATCGATTCGATGCCTATCAAAAGGCGGAAACGGTGCTGCAGGAGCGCGCGGACGCCTACCAGCGTTCAGCGGCGCACCTGATCCAACTGAACGACAAGATTGACGCCGCTCACCGGCACTACGACGAAGCGATTTGGGAACTTGAGCGTGCCGAAGCGAACCTGCGAGACCGAACCGACCGTCTGCAGGGCACGCGTCAACAGCGGTCCGAGATCGTCGCGGCGGTGTGGCAGCAGATCCTGCAGTGGTACGAATCCGCATCCTTTTTGCATGACGATCTGCCGACCATTGCGCGTTGGTCGGACCAATGGTATGCATGGGCGGAACAGGGTCTCACCGAGTCCGATGATCGGTCCGCTGATCCGTCGCTGATGCACCTGCAGTCGGCACAGTCCAAAGCCCTTCGCCGGCTCGCCGACCAGCGGTCGCGGCTTCGAGCCGAGTTGGATGCCTTGGATGCTCATCAGGCAGCGTTGACCGATCAGCAACGGCGGCTCGAATCGGGGGAGCCGATTCGGCCGCCGGTTCCTATGGGACGCGACTTGACGCATCGAGACCGACTCCCGGGGGCGCCGTTATGGCAGCTGATTGACTTCGAACCAGCGGTCCCAGAATCGGAGCGGGCCGGATGGGAGGCGGCTCTGGAAGACGCCGGACTGCTCGACGCTTGGGTCACGCCTGAAGGAAAACTTTTGTCATCCGACGACCCGGAAACAGAAATTCTTGACGTCCAACTTCGGACGAGCGCGTTGCAACCGTTACCAGATGAGTGTCGGTTGTCACGCGTGGTCACACCCGATGCCGGGGAGTTGTCGGCGGCCGGAATCGAGCCGCCGACGTTGCAACAACTGTTGGCCGTGATCGGTGTCGGTACCGACGCCGGACCGACCTGGGTGGCTGCCGACGGACGTTGGCGAAACGGGCCGCTGCAGGGACGGTGGGCGAAGCCGGTACCCCAGTACATCGGGCGAGAAACACGGGAACGCTATCAAAACGCACGTCTACAAGAAATTGCCGCCGAGCTGGAAAGCTTGGTGACACAACGGCGTCAAGTGACCGAGGCGCTGGAACGGCTTGACGAGGATCAACAGCGCGTCGAATCGTTGGTGGAATCTTTTCCAAGTCGCGAACCATTGGTGGCCGCTACGCTTGCCGTCGAGTCAGCCGAGCATGATGTCGACGTCGCCACCGACGACCGCGAGCACTGTCGCGACACAGAGCGTCAACGGCGTGCGGATGAAGAACGGTTGGTTGAACAGCGAGACACCGACGCGGCCGATGCCGGCCTCAGCGGCTGGGCCGACCGGGCAGGGGAACTGAGCAACCGGATCGAAACGTATCGCCAACGATTGCAGACGCTGGAAGCCCGCATCGATACGCTTCGGGGGGCGTTTTCAGCCGCCGACCAATCGAAGCAAACGCTCGACAACTTGATTGATCAAACGAGCTCCGCCGAGGACCGCACCCAGCAGCTGCAGGCGGAATTGGCTGCCGAGCGGAAGCGGGTGACCGAACTCGAAGCAACCGTGGGGCGAGACGCAGAAGCGATCATGGAACGGTTGGACGCGACCAGGCAGGAACTCAAGCGGGACGAAGACGCCGCCGAGGCGAATGGAGAAGAGGTTCTCTCCGTCCAGCAATCGTTGGCCGTCACCGACAACAAGATCCAGCAGTCCGAACTCGACTCGGAGCGGTACGATGCTGAACGTCGCGAGGCGGCCGACTGGCTCTCCTCACTGCAGTCGCACGGGTTGTTGCGCTCGGCGGACGAGGAGCTCGAACCGCCGGAGTTGCCCTGGTCGATGACCCAGGCCCTCAAGGTGGCGCGGCAGATGGACGCCTCTTTGGGAGAGATCCGCATCGATGATGAAGCGTGGCACCGCTCGCAAACCAAGATCCATGAAGCCCAGAACGAATTGCAACAAACGATCTTCTCCCAGGACGGCTATTCGATCGCCGCCGATCATCTCCGCGACGGATTGCAAAAGGTCACGCTGACACTCGAAGGCGAACCGCAGTCACCGCCCGACGCGATCCGCCGACTGCGGGCCGACATCGAAAGTCGCCAGCAGATCTTGGACGAGCGCGAACAGGACACCCTGGAACGATACCTCTTGGGGGAGGTCGCCGAGGGGCTGCGTGTCGGCATGCAGAATGCCGATGAGCTGATCCAGATGATGACGACCGAGGTTTCGAAACGCCCGATGAAGACCGGGATGCAGATGCGATTCAAGTGGCAGCGGGCCGATGACGGACCGGCCGGCTTGGCAGAAGCCTGTCAGGTGTTGGCCACCTCCTCGGCGACCTGGTCCGCTGAAGAACGCGAGCAGATCAAGCGATTCTTGCAGCAGTCGATTCGGCTGCAGCGGGAAAGCGAGCAGACCGAGTCGTGGCACGATCACCTCGCCACCGCGCTCGACTACCGCCTGTGGCACCGCATCGTGATCGAGCGTCGCAGCGGCCCTGACGCCGCGTGGCAACGTTTGACGCGCCGTACCTACGGCACCGGCAGTGGCGGAGAGAAAGCGATTTCGTTGACCCTGCCTCAGTTGGCTGCCGCGGCCGCCTACTATCGATCCGCTGATGAACTCGCCCCACGATTCATTCTGCTCGACGAAGCGTTCGCGGGAGTCAGTCCTGACATGCGCGAGGGCTGCATGGACCTGATCGACGCGTTCCAGTTGGATGTGGTGATGACCAGCGAGAGTGAGTGGGGCATGTACCCCGGTGTGAAGCAGCTGGCCATCTGCCAATTGGATCGGTTCGCGGACATCGACGCCGTGGTCAATCGTGTTTTCATATGGAACGGTTCTGAACTGCGCACCGTCGCCTCGGCCGAGGACGCAGCGGAAGCGTTGGAGCAGCCCCTGTTCGATCGTTGATGCCGTTGGATCGTTGATGCAATGCCAAAGAATGCACCACTGGACCCATTGGTGACGGAACTACGGTCGCAGGCCTGTCGGCCGCTGCTGAACCGGATGATCAAGAAGCAAAGCCGCGGTGGGCTTCTGGAGGGAAAGATCCGGCTCGCTGGTTTGGACTCCGCGGAGCGCGCGACGATCATCGCCGTTACCGGCTGCTCAGCGCGGGGGGCAACCTTGACGATCGACCTGAAAGCATTCGATCAAGTCGTTCGCAACACCGGCCGGTTTCGTTCACTCGCTGATTTGATCGAGCAAGCGACCGGGCGTTCCTTCGCTCGCGAACGTTCCATCCGCGAGCAGCAGAAGACGGCGTGGGGTCGGCTTTGGGACGAGGCCCAGCAGCGGGTCGCGGGCGATCCTGCCCTGGTCAGCTGTCTGCAGTCCGTCCGGCGTCAGGGCTGGCTGACCCGCGCGGTACGTCGCGATCCCGACGCTGCCCGCACACTGTTGGCACGGGCCATCGACCTACTGGAACGACTTCCGGTACCGCCGATGCCGCTGGCGATCTTTGCCGCACGGAATCTGGACGACGCCCACGCCCTGGATCCGCAACGGCCGCTGTCCCGATTGCTGGTTCGCCTGATCGCCGCCCGGGAGCAGCTGCCGCTGCCGACAAAAACCACCCTCCGCCGCCGGACCTGGGAGTCGGTCGGGTTGGTGTCCGACGAGCTCTCCAGCACGGTGCTGGCATTGAACCTGCCGGCGACCGGAAACGGTTTGACCGATGCGATGCTCCGTCAACATGCACGGCAGGGCATGCCCGTTCGGATCAGCTTCCGGCATCTGCGGATCCACCCGATCACCTTTGGCTCACCGGGGTCGGCGAGGTCCGATTCCGAAGCGAAGCGGGAGTTATATGTCTGCGAGAACCCGAGCGTCGTTGCGGCGGCATGTGACGCGCTCGGTGTCGACTGCCCGCCGCTGGTTTGCGTCGAGGGCAACCCCAGTCTCGCCTGCTTGCACCTGATCGAGGGATGGGTGCGAGCGGGTCACCGCATCGCCTACCACGGCGACTTTGATTGGGGCGGGCTGCGAATTGCCAATCGGCTTTACCGCCAATTTCATTTTCGACCGTGGCGGTATTCGGCAGCGGATTACAATCCCCAGGGGCTCGCCCATCGCAAGCTCAAACCACCACCGGCAAAGGCACTTTGGGACGAAGCTTTGAGCGTTCGAATCAAATCGGCAGGTGTCGCCGTTGAGGAAGAATCTGTGATCCAGGAGTTGATCGAAGACCTTGCCCGGGCCGGCCGCTCCGCGGCCCCGTAAGCTCGGCCGGAAACCGCGGGTGAAGCAGTTTGGCCCGAGGGGTATTCAGTAAGCGTGCGGCGCAAGTCGCCCGGCGTCTTGCCGTGAATGCACGTTCAAGGTCGGACGGCTTGCGCCGTGCCGTTACAAAACGGAGGGTATGGGGCGCTCGCCTCGGCTCCTGGACGGGGTGGCCAACCGGGCGAGGCTTCGCGTCGCGGGTTGCGATACAGCCGCTCGACGATCCGACGACTTGACCCCGCGAGCTTGCCCGCTTGATCTCGGTGCCATCCGCGTCCCATCGGCACGAGGTCTTCGTCAGCGGGCCAGGGGTCGAAGGGATCGAACCCGACGGCGGTTGTCAGCTCGCGGGAATCGAGTGCCACATTGCCGGCACGGGGCGGAATCGGACCCGCCTCGTGCCGATAGCAGCCACGGAGCAGGACAGGGTCGTAACCGCCAACCACGTTGACGATCTGCGCGATTTGGTACAACGACAACTGTCGCGGGCCCCCGGCGTGGAACGTCCCTGGGATCTTATTCGCCAAGAGCCATGCGAACAAATCATTCATGCACTCGACGTAGGTGGGTGTGCGGATTTCGTCATAGTACAGCGTCGCCGGTTTGCCCTGTTTGAAGCGGGACGCGATCCAATCGATCGCGCCGGCGTGCCCGTTGAAGCTGACGCCCATCGGCAGCGAGATCCTCAGCAGCGTCGCCTGCGGCACGGTCTCGCGGACGAGCTGTTCGGCGTCGGCCATCACGGCACCGTAGATCGTGACCGGATCGGGCAACTCGTGTTCGCGGTACCGACCGCCAGGGCGTCCTGCATACACCAGGTCGATCGAAAGGTGGATCACGCGGGCATCAAACCGGGCGGCCTCGCGCATCACGTTTTGAGTCGTGGCGACGTTGACTCGCCGGGCCATCGACGGGTCGAGTTCGCACGATTTGAGCCGACAACTGCCGGCGCAGCTTAGCACCGCGCCGAAACGAAATCGTTCCCACAGCTCCCGCACCGCGACGGGGTCCTCCAGGTCGCAGGGAACAATTCCCGGTCCCCGGAGCGGCCAGTGGTCAGGACGCCGAACACCGATGACACGATCACCCAACCGCTGACGAAAGTACTGCAGCGCGTTGTAGCCGGGCACCCCCGCGATGCCGGTAATCAATAGCGGCACGCTGGGGTGATTTCGATCGGTCCCGCGAGACGTTGACATTGATGGATTCGAGCTCCGCATCGCCCCATCATCGGAACAGTCGTCATGCCGGACAAGCGGGGAAGATTCAGGTCATGAGGGTCATTTGTGATGCACGGATCCAATTTGAGCAATGGCCGGGGGGTGGCGGAACATCGCCGGGGCGAAGCCCTGCGCAATTCTCCGGCGGTGCCGTTCCCTTGTGCTATTGTTTCCCAAGGTCCAGTTCGCCGTTTCTTAGAATGATGCGTGGAGCCGCGGCGATTCGTTTTTCTCTCCCGAGCGTTGCATTAGGCGAGCGATGGGTGATTCCGGTTATCTGGGGGTGGACCGGCCACGCCCGGCCCGCGTGATTTTCGGCGGCACCGTCGCTTGTGTCGGCCTGTTGGTCGGGACGCTGGCGGCGATGCCCCGCTACCATTTGGCGAGGACGACAAAGGCGGTTCCCGAGGTGATGAATTGGGACCAGCTCGTGCAGCGGGGGCCGTTCGACAATGGCCATGTCCAGGTTGTCGACGTCGCTCTGGAGCTATCTCCTCAAACGCTCGACCTCATCACGGATGATTCAGAAGGTCGATGGGAGAACGAGCCGTTCTCGGAGCTGGGGCCGGTCAAAGTTGTCCCACGGGGGTCTGCTCCCGGCCAAGTCCCCTCCCGCGTGGTCGTTCCCCATCTGCCGCATCCCTTACGTGCGGCCCACGCCGAAATCGAGGCGTCCGGGACACTGACCGGTCGGTTCCAGCCGGTCGGGGCGGGCCGTTTCGATTCCATATTGGGTCCCCTGGCAGGACTCCCGATCCAGGAATCGGTCCTTACGAGCGACGTCCGTTACGTGTACGTACCGCCTGACGCGTTGCCCGATCCGAAGTGGGCCCTCGGCTGGTTCGTCGGCAGCATCGCGGCCGTGTCGATGGGTCTGGTGTTGGCAGGAAGTGGTCGCCCAACGTGGTGGGCCTGGCTGGTATTCTCACTACCGTCGGTCCTGAGCCTGTGCGGCTCCCCGTTGCGGCAGCGAAACAGTGGCTCATGGCAGGTCGTTTACGCCGCTGCCGGCATCGGGATGATTTTCTTCGGGATTCGGCAGATTTCCGTTGTCGGACACTGGTGGCTCGTCGATGCCGATCCGGTGGCGATGGCGGTCGGTTTTCTCGTCCTGTCGTTGGGAATAGCGGCCATCTGCGGCGCCTTGACCAGTGCAATGGCCAGCCGTTTCGGCCACCTTCTGGGGCGGCGCCGTGGCTCGGGCCGGGAGAGCGGCGGGGTAGGCCCCGTGAATCCGAAGGAGGTGTTTCAGCGGGGACCCCGTTATTCGCGTCGCTACATTGACCCGAAGTTCACCGTCGTGACCGAAGTTGACCTCAACGCCACGACACAGCGGCTGACCGAGGGATTTGAACAAATCGACTTCGAGCCTCCGTTGGTCATCGAAGCGATCGACGACGACCGGGTCATACCGACGACCATCCAGGTTGGCTGCCAAGACCTGGCGATGGCCATTGTGGAAACGATCGACGAGACAACGCGACCGCGATTGGTCAGTATTCTGGACGACGGCTTCGCGATCATTACCCTGGCGCCGGCCGGTGGTGGTGAATCCCACGAGGGAGAGGCCGGAACCATCGAGGTTTGTACCGGTGATGACCCACTTTTGATGCTTTCCTCCCACCTGGAACGGCTCGCGATCGTCGCCGAACAGCGGGGCGTCTCGCCGCTCACCCAGCAATCCGACGAATGGCGCGACGTCTATCTGCTCGCCGGACGCGTGTTGGCCGACATCCGCTACCGCCACGGCGATTCGAACCGCTACGTTGATGAGGCGGTCCATGGCCGATTCCAATTCCCACCTACCCCCCAGCATCCATTGGCAAGCTGTAGCGAATAAGGGCTGCGGCCTCAGCGGCGCGAGGAGGTTCGCCTGCGGAACCTTGCAACCGCCGGTGATCGCTCTCGCGCGTTCAACGTGTCGGGAAACGACGTCGTTGCCAAAGTCACCGGGACTTCGGACCATCAGGAACTCTCTGCGAGGTCACGACTCTACCGGCGCAGATTCAATCCAGCGAATCAACGAGCGAACCAGCACGCCGGTCGCTCCAGCGTCGCGGTGCGGTTTGGGGCTGTCGGCGAAGGCGGGGCCGGCGATGTCGCAATGCACCCAGGGGACATCGCCGACGAAACACTCCAGGAACTTGGCCGCGGTGATCGCGCCTGCCCAGCGGCCCTCGCCGACGTTCTTGATGTCGGCAACCTTGCTCTTGATCAGCTCGTCGTACAGCTCGAACATCGGGAGTTGCCAGACCGGCTCTCCCTCTTGTCCCGCCGCTTGCTCGACCGCGGCGCAAAGCGCGTCTTGATTGGTCATCAGCCCGGCAACCTCGGTGCCGAGCGCGATCATGCAGGCGCCGGTGAGCGTCGCTAGGTCGACGATCGCGGCGGGTCGGTGTTGCACGGCAACGTCCAAGACATCGGCAAGCACAACCCGGCCTTCCGCATCGGTGTTCAAGATCTCGATCGTCTTCCCGCTACGCGTCTCGATCACATCACCGACCTTGTAGCTGGTACCGCTGAGCATATTCTCTGCGAGCCCACACAGGCCGATCACATTCTTCCTCACCCCGAGCCTCGCGATGCCCTGCATCACCCCCAGCACCGTGGCGGCCCCCGACATGTCGCATTTCATGTCGACCATGCCATCGTTCGGTTTGATCGACAAACCGCCGCTGTCAAATGTCACTCCCTTGCCGACCAACACCAGCGGCGGTTCCTCGCCGCCGCCCTGATGACGCAGAATCACCATTCGCGGCGGCTTCACCGATCCCCCGCCAACCGCCAGGATCGCGCGACAGCCCTCGGCCGCCAGCCTCGCCTCATCCCAGATTTCGATCTCCAGTCCCGCGTCGGTGGCAACGTCGGACGCCCGAGCGGCGAAGCTGTCGGGAAAGATCACCGACGCCGGTTCGTTGATCAGCCGCCGGGTCTGGTTGATCGAATCGCCAATCACCTGGCCGCGCACGACAGCAGTGTCCTCAATCCCGACCAAGCCGATCGTATCCGGTACGTGCAAACTCGGCGCCGACTGGTAAATCCCTTGCCCCTCGCAAGCGAACAAGACCCCCGACACAATCGCGTCGTGACAATCGGTCGGAAAGCATTCGGCCAGCGCCACGTCGACCCGGCTCTGGGACCGTTCGTTGATTCGCCGGATCGCGATCGAGGCAGCGCGGAAGGCATCGGACCGTGACCGTTGGGATTCTCCGCCCAAGCCGATGACCAACACCATGCTCGGCCCCGCTTCACTCGGGTTGGCCACCAACGACAGTTCCCCCGCCTCGCCGGAGACCGATGGATGCCGGACACAACGAGCCAGCCAGCCATTGCTGGAAGCGTCCAACTGCTGCATCGTTACCGACAGATCACCCGATGCGGGCAAACCAACCACCAGGACATCCGCATTCGCCGCCGGTTCGTTCACGACTTCCAGCTCAACACTGGGCAAGGGAAGGCTTTCCAATGTCCGATCCTTCGATAAACACGTGGTTGTTTCGGATTCACCGTTTTGCGAAGTGCCCAGTCTAGCCCGGTCGATTCGCCCCAGGGTAGGGTGGAGCCATGAAACGCGTGGTGGACCACAACCTCCTTTCGCCAACGAAACATCCCGTGAAGCATCGCAGCACCCGAGACGTCGTCGAAGACCTCCGCGCCGATGGCCGTTTGATTCAGGTCGATGACGAGGTCGACCCCGAATTGGAAATGGCGGAGATCCAGCGTCGTGTCTACGCCCGGGGCGGTCCCGCGGTGCTGTTCACCAACGCGCGGGGGACTCGGTTCCCAATGGCATCGAATCTATTCGGTTCCCTCGACCAGGCTCGCTATCTGTTTCGTCACACGCTGGAAAAAGTCCGGCGTCTGATCGAGGTCAAACTCGATCCCGGCACCATCCCACGGCGCCCGCTCCGCTACACCGGGGTGCCGATCACTGCGCTCCACATGCTCCCGAGGATGGTCAGCGGTGGCCCCGTTCAGTCGCGCCAAGGGCAACTTCGCGATCTGCCCCAATTGAAGTGTTGGCCCGAGGACGGCGGCGGTTTCATCACGCTGCCCCAGGTGCTCACTCCCGACCCTGGGGCGCCGCAGAATCTGATGCGAGTGAACCTGGGCATGTATCGGATTCAGCTTTCAGGCAACGAATACGACCCCGAGCACGAGGTTGGCTTGCACTACCAGATCCAGCGCGGGATCGGCGTCCACCATCGGGAGGCGCTGGATCGGGGGGAACCGCTGCGGGTCTCGGTCACGGTCGGAGGGTCTCCCGCGATGTCTCTCGCCGCCGTGATGCCACTTCCGGAAGGCTTGACGGAACTGACCTTCGCCGGCGCCCTCTCCGGTCGCCGCGTTCGCTTGATTCGCGGAGACCACGCACCGGTCTATGCCGACGCGGATTTCGCGATCGTGGGAACCGTCGATCCCAATCAAACCAAGCCCGAGGGACCGTTTGGCGACCATCTCGGTTACTACAGCTTGCAGCATCCCTTTCCCGTGATGCGGGTCGAACGGGTTTGGCATCGCGAGGGAGCGGTCTGGCCGTTTACCGTGGTAGGACGCCCGCCTCAGGAGGATACGACGTTCGGCCAGTTGATTCATGAGCTGACCGATCCGATCATTCCCACCGTGCTGCCCGGGGTGAAAGCGGTCCACGCCGTCGACGCCGCCGGCGTCCACCCCTTGCTGCTGGCCATCGGCAGCGAACGCTACATGCCCTACCTCCGCGAGTCCCAGCGTGAATCCCAACACGACCCTGAACCGCAGGAGTTGTTGACCCAGGCCAACGCGATTCTGGGCAACGGCCAGCTGTCGCTGGCGAAATACTTGTGGATCACGGACGACCCGGCGGAACGGCTCGACATTCATGATGTCGAAGCCTTCCTGGGGCATGTTCTGCAACGTGTCGACTGGCGCCGCGACCTTCATTTTCAAACCCAGACCACGATCGATACGCTCGATTACAGCGGTAGCGGTTTGAACCGTGGATCGAAGCTGGTGATCGCCGCTTGCGGGTCGCCCGGGCGCACGCTGCCCCAGCAGATCCCCGCGGATATGCAACTGCCGGAGCGATTCGCGGAACCGAGAGTGGTGATGCCAGGTGTCCTGGCCGTCCAGGCGCCCCGTTATTCCCGGCCCGCCGACGCGGAACCGGTCGGCCGCTTCGTTACCGCCTTTGACTCCGCGGCGGCGATCAATCAGTTTCCTCTGGTGACGCTCGTCGACGACAGCGAATTTGCGGCCGCCACGCTCAAGAACTGGTTGTGGGTGACGTTCACCCGCAGCAACCCTGCGGTCGACGTCCGGGGCATCGAGGAGCACCTCGTGGAGAAGCATTGGGGCTGTCGCGGTTCCCTCGTGATCGACGCCCGTGTCAAACCGTTCCACGCGCCTTCGCTGATCGAAGACCCGCCGACCGTCGCCAAGGTCGACGCACGCGCCGCCCGCGGTGGGCCACTGGCACCGTACTTGTAAGGAACCCCAGATCCACCAAGTGCCCGTTGCAGAACTCGCCGCTCATCAGGGTTACGAGCGCCGCGTCGCGGCGGCGACCCCCGCAGCCCGTCCGGTGCTGAAGGCCGATTGGAAGTTGTAGCCTCCGATCCAGCCGTCGACATCGAGCACTTCACCGGCGATGTACAGTCCCTCGGCAATCCGGCTGGACATCGATCTCGGGTCGACTTCAGAAAGTTCAACGCCTCCGGCAGTAACCTCCGCCTTGTCAAAGCCTTTTGTGCCGGTGACTCCGATCGGTAACCGCTTCAGCCGCTGCACCAGTCGGCATCGCGAGCGGGAGGGGAGCTGCGCGATGGGGCCCTCGGCGCCCGCTTCACACACCAATGCCTCGCACAGCCGTAGGGGTAGCCAACGCTGCAGAACGCTGGCGACCGGCCGGCGGCCACCGTCGCCACGGCGGTCCGAGAGCGACCGCTGCACTTCGTCCTCGGTCAGCGCCGGCAACAGGTCGACGGTGACCGGCACATCCGCGAAGGAGTCAGCCGCGGTCAACGTCCCACTGATGTCCATTGGGGTGGGCCCGGAGAAACCAAAGTGGGTGAACAGCCACGACCCACGCCGCTCGATCAGCCGCCGTGGCTTTTTGCCCTCTGCCGGGAGCGAACGAACGGAAGCAGCCAGATCGGGAATCGTCACCCCCGACAACGCGTGCATCCAGGGGTCGCCTCCAACCAGAGGCACCAGCGCGGGTCGGGGCGCGACGATCGTATGCCCCAACCGCCGCAACCAGTCGTAGGCGTCGCCGGTGGTGCCGCATCCCGGCCAGCTACGTCCACCGGCGGTCACGATGACACGATCGGCCAGCTCCACTCCCTCGGAGGTTTCGATCCTCCACCGGCCTCCCTCGCGAGTCAACGACCGGACGCCACAGCGAAGACGGAGGCGGGCTCCCGATTCGATCGCGAACCGCTGCAGCGCATCCCGGACCTCCACCGCACGGTTACTGGCCGGAAAGATCTTGCCGGTCGACTCGACCTTCGTGGCGACACCGAGCCGATGGAACATGCCGACTACGTTGTCCGGCGGAAACGCACCGACGCTCGGCTGGAGAAACCGCCCTGCCCGGCCGAAGGCACGCAGGATTCCCTTCGCGTCGGTGTGGTGAGTGAGATTGCAGCGGGTTCCGCCCGACATCAGGATCTTGACCCCTGTCTTGCTGTTCTTTTCCAGCAGAACCACGTCGGCGGACCGGCGGGCCGCTTCGGCTGCAGCGACGAGCCCGCGGCTCCGGCACCGATCACCACGATTCGCATTGAACTCTCATACCAGAAGAACCGTCAAAACTTCACTTGATTGGTCTTACATTTGCAGCGAGTCTAAAGAAAGGTTCGACCGCGCTGCAGGGACCGCTCGATCCCCAAGGAGGATGTATCGGGAACGACACCGCCGACGTCATCTGTACCAGTCCGCCTTGCGGTTTGCATGCAATGAGTACTTCCGAGCTGACTGCCCCCAGCGGGACTTTCTCCTTTGCTCATGCCCGCCGGCTCGTGGGTGATCTGACCAAGCCGGACCCGAAGATCTACTGGGTTGACTTTCTGCTGTCGATCATCTGCGGCCACATCGCAATCCACTTGATATTTTTGCTTCCCCGTTGGTACGCACCGAATCCCTGGATGATCACTGCAGTGGCGCTCTGTTACGTCGCCACGGTGGTGCTCTACATGCGGGCTTTGATGTTCATTCATGAACTGATCCACTTGCCCAAGCATGGCTTCACCGGCTTCCGGATCGCCTGGAATGCGATGTGCGGGATTTTCTTTTTCGTCCCCTCGTTTCTGTATTATCCCCATGTCGATCATCATCGGCGAAAGCATTATGGAACCGAGCACGACGGGGAATATTTGCCGCTGAGCCATCGCGGGCGGTGGATGATCGTCGGGTTCATCGTCCAGGCGTTGCTGATTCCGTTCCTGGCGATCGCTCGGTTTCTGATTATCAGCCCGATCTGTTGGGTTTTTCCCATGGCCCGCTCGTGGGTCCACCGCCACGCCTCGACGATGATCGTCGACCCCTTTTATGAGCGGCGCGACGCCTCCCCGTCGTTGATGCGGATTGTGATCCTTCAAGAAGCCTGCTGCTTCGTCTGGGCGGTTTGGCTTTTGACCCGAGGCGGCATCATGCGCGGTGAATGGCTCGACCCGTTTTGGCTGATCGCCTATGCGGTCGGAGTCGGCGTGTTGGTGACGAACGAATTCCGCACCCTCGGTGCCCACCGTTGGACGAACGAGGAGGGGGAGATGACGTTTGAGGAACAGTTGCTCGATTCGGTCAACTACCCCCGTCCAGCCTGGATCGCCGAGCTCTGGGGACCGGTTGGCACCCGTTATCACGCCTTGCATCACCTGTTCCCCAGCATTCCATACCACAATCTGGGGGCGGCCCATCGCCGGCTGGTTGAAGGGCTGCCGGCAGATTCCCCCTACCATCGGACGATCGCCAAAAGCCTGACCCGCGAGATCGCGGCCCTGTGGAAGCGAGCTGGACGAAATGATGCATCGCGCGACCGGAAACAAAGTTGTTTGCGTCCCGACTTCGAGGCGGACGATTCCGCGAACGCCTCGGCGGCGTAAGCAAGCGGCGCCCCGCAGTCGTTCGGGCGAATCCATGCGCCCCGATCCGCATAACCGGTCCAATCTGGGCTGGGGTACAGCCGGACAGCCACGCTGCTCGATGTCAGGGTTATTATGCTCGCCCTATCCGCTGTCCTACTGGTTGCCGTCGTCGGAGGCGAACTCGCCGGACCGGTAGCCGTCCCAGTTCACGTGACTGCCCCGCGTCCCGCGGAGGAAGAGCAGGCGGCGGAGACGGAAAATTCCGTCGTCTGGACCGCCGAGCAGGTACGGCAATGGGCCGCGAAGTCGTCCACCGGGGCATCCCTGATCGATGTCGAACGGCGATCCGTCGGGGCGGGATTGGACCGCAAGGAGAACGGGGCGGCAGCTCAAGTCGGTTTGGTGCAATCGGTCCTGCGACACGTCGCGGCGCACGAACGCAACCGCGCTGCCGGCGAAGCGTTGGAACTTTACCACCAACTGGTCGGCATCGAGGCTCAGCAAGAATTGGCCGCCGAGGCCGAGCAGGTTATTGAGTCTTTACTGACGATGGCCGAGCGGGCCGAGGCTCTGGAGCTCCCCGACGGGGACACGAGCGAACTTCGAGGAAGATTGCTCGAAATCCGCGACCAGTCGGTGCAGCTGGAATACGGCGGGCGGGCAGCACGGCGCCGGTTGGCCCGATTGACCGGACAGCCGCTGAGCGCCGTCGAGGCAGCCGAACTGGGCGACGCCCTTCCCCGTGAATTGGCAGTCGAGAGTACCGCTGGGGCACTGGAAACCGCGTTTCGAACCCGCGGGGACCTGCGGGCCGCGGATGCCTTGTGCCAATGCTTGAACCAGGACTCGCTGCCAGCGGCCCGGGCGATGATGAGCGTGCTCCGGCCAGGACTCGGGTTGGCCCTCGCAGGACGCTCCACGCTGCTGAGTCGCTTGCGTTCCGGCCAGGGGAACGCGTCGGAGCTGAATTGTCGGCGGCAACAGTGCCGACAACTCCAAGAGTCCATCCGCGAGTCGATCACCGATGAGATCGAGGCGGCGGAACTTGCGCTCTGGGAAGCTGATCAACGGGTTGCCCTGGCGATCGAGCGGGAGGAACTGGCAATCTCGGTGGCGACCAAAACCGAGTCGGCCGTCGAGCTCGATCAAGCGTCCCCCGGGAGCGAGCGTTTGGCCTTGCTGGACGCCTTGCAGTTGGCCGGGGAGACGATGCAACGACGCGTCGAACTCGCACATGCCGACGTCCAACTTCGTCAAGCCCAAGGGACACTCAGCGAATAACCAACACTCCTCCGTTTCGCCGAAAACCTCAGAACAAGCTCGCCGGGTCGGTGCGGAGCAACTTCCGAAGCGCCAGCAGCCCGCTGGCCAAACACATCGACATGGTGAGTCCCAGCACCAACATCGCTCGGGGGATTGTGATCAGCATCGGAAGCCCAGAAAAATCCTGCAGCAATCGGAACAGCCCGAAGCTGATCAGCAGTGCCGGCCCAAAGCCGAGCCCCGCCAGGTAGATCGACTGGCGGATCACCAGCGAAACGAAGTAGCGGTTGGAGTATCCCATTGCCCGGAGGGTCGCGAACTCCGGCATCGAATCTTGGATACCGGCATACAGAACCTGGTAGCAGATGATCACACCGACGGCGAAGCCCATCATCATGCCGATCAAAAAGATCATCCCGATCGGCGTTTGACGCCCCCAAAAGTCGATCTCCCGCGCGATCACCATGCCCCGCGGCATCACCTCCCATTGTTCGGGAGCCATGGCCGTCAGACGCTCGGCAACGATGTCGGGATCCGCCCCTGGACGCAGCCGGATCAGCCCCAAGTCCGTCAAACTCAACGGTTCCCCGTCGCCGCGAAAGGGAAAATAGCGAGCGAACTCGGTGTGACTGACCAGCAAAGTTCCCTCGTTGGCAAAATCGGTCCCAATCGAGACCGCGCCGACCAACCGCACCTCGCGCCCCGACAACTCGACCTCCTGCCGCATCCATTGGCCCGAACCGTTGAACCGAAACCCGTACTCGCGGCGAGTCATCGAATCAACAAGCGCCGCCTTGGGCAGATGAAGTCGGCTGCGTTTCTGCTCGAGTTCGTTGTCCAGGAACCACCCTGGCTCGGTCGGCACACCGATCGTCCGGATCGGTCGCTGCGGTTCATTGGCTACCCGGACCTGAGCCCGCATCCGTTCCACCAACAGTGAACCCGTGGCAGCAACACCCGGATCGCCCACCGCCCGATCCAGCAGACGTTGCGGAAACGGCTGTTCCGCCGGCAGTGCGTACCGAGAACGGCTAGTCGCGATCAGATCGCAATTCAGCATCCGCACCAACTGCACCGGACTGTCCAACAGAGCATTGCGAAAACCGTTCTGCATGAACATCAAGACGCCGGCAAAGGCAACGCCAGCGACGGCCAAACCGAGCCGTCGCCGGTCGGCTGTCAGGTTCCTCCAGGCAAGGGGTGTGCGGGGTGCCATGGACCGGCATCAAGGGAGGGAGAGGTCAATCCACCAAAGCCTAAAACAAACTGGCCGGCTCCGCCTTGGCCAACTTTCGCAGCGCAAGCAAACCCGACAAGCTGCACATCGCGAACGCTAATACTGTCACCAGCAACAGCCATTCCCACGTCATGCGAATCATCACGCCCGCCAACTGCGACGTCACCGCGTAGAGGACGAGCGCGGCCAGGGTGGCCGGCGGTAACGCTAAGACTGCCAAGTAACTGGCCTGGGCCAACAACGTGCGAGCCAAGTAACCGTCGGTATAGCCGATCGCTTTCAAGGTCGCATACTCCGGCAGGTGGGCGATCACGTCCGACGCCAAGACCATGTAGCAAATCACCCCGCCGACGACCACGGCCAAGGCAACCCCCAAGGCGAAGATCATTCCGATCGGCGTCTCGGTGTACCAGCGCCGCTTCTCAGCTGCAATCGCCTCGTCCATCGTCAGCACCGTCGCGTAGGCGAGGGGGCCCGCGGCACCGCGAAGTCGTTGCCGAATCAAGCTCGCCCCCTGCTTCGGATTGACATTCGGGGTGAACTTGACCACGGCCATGGAGACCTCGCCAGCTTCCACCGGGGTGATCCTTCGGAATCCGTCCCGGCTGAGCAAAATCGCCCCGTTGGCGGCCAACCCCGTCCCCATCTCGAAGGTCCCAGCGATTCGCACCTCGCGGCCCATCACATCCGTGGTTCGTCCGACATCTGCCGCGCCAAATTGAACGCCATCGACAGGCCCGAAGTCGGCGCGGCTCGTCCGATCGACCAACACGTGATCGGGCCGGTGCAGCAGTGACCACTTGTCCTCGAGCTCCGGCAACTGCAGTGGGTTGCGGTCCACGTCGACCCCCATTGCCGCCACGCCGCGAAACTGCCCGCTCGTCGGACTTTGCCACTTGGTCAACGCGAGATCAAGCGGAAACGCCTCCACGACTTCCGGCATTGCGAGCAGCCGCTCGAAAACCGCCTCGTCGATCGAACGGGGGTCATAGGCGTGCAGGTACTCCGGCGACCGTACCACTACGTCCCCCTCCAGCCGCCGATAAACGTTGGTCGCCGTGTCTCCGACCGACCCCAGAAACCCCAACTGCATGTACATCAGCAGGATCGCGAACCCGATCCCCACCACCGAAACGAGGGTGCGGGCCGGTTGGTGGGCAAGGTTCCGGCGGGCGAGTGACGTCCGACGCACGGCATCTCTCAGGGCGAATCAGGGGGGGTGTCCGCCGTGGCAGCGATCGCGACGTCGACTTGCAAGTGAACCAACTCCGACGCCGCTGCAGCGTCCGACTCCTCAATCCCGATGATCACCTCGGCGCTCCGCCAATCGACGCGGGCCATCGGCGATGGACTCGGAAGCTTTGGGGATCCGACCATACGGCTGATCGATCGTACCGTTCCGCGGAGCGGTTGGGGCAAGGCGGGGCTGCTGACGCGGGCCTCCGATCCCGGCCCGATGCGACGCAGGTCGGCGACGTTCACTTCCGCCCGGCAAATCATGTCCGAGGTGTCGGCCAACTGCAGCAGCGGTTGCGCGGTGACCGACGCTCCCGGTACCGCGTCGACTGAGAGCACCTGCCCGTCAATGGGACTGATCAGCTGCGCCGATTCCACCTGCAATTCCAACAGCTTGATCCTTCGCTCCTGGGAACCGAGCGACGCGGCCGCCTTGCCCGCTTCGATCGCGACCTCCGCCGCCTCCACCTCCTGCTTCGCGACCTCGATCGACAGCTTTCCCGTTTCAATCTCCTCCATCGCCTCGTGGCGGGCGGCCTCCCAATCGGCCCGCGCCTGTCGGACCTCAAGCTCCTGCTGGTTTAGCGAAGCGGGGCTGACCAGCCGATCGGCGTCGGGGCCCTCGGATGCCTGCCGCATCTGCTCCAGCCGGTTCTCCGCCAACGTGACCCGTTGGCGCAACAGGTCGAGCCGGCCCCCTTCCGACTCCGCCCGCCGGAATCGTTCGGTTGCCTGATTCAGTTGCAGTTCCGCCTTTTTCAACTCGACCCGTGCGACCTCCAGATTCGCCTCCGCCACCCGCCGCTCGCTGGCCACGTTGACACGAGCTTCCTCCAGTTGCGTCTGGGCGACCTCAAGTTCACTCTGGCGAACCTCCAGGGACTGCAGGCGGCCGAGCGATTGCCCCACCTCGACCCGATCCCCCTCGGAGACACTGATCTCCTCCACGCGATCCCCGACCATCGCCATCACGGGCAAGACGCCTCCGGCCGGTTCCAGCTGCCCCTGAGCCACCACGGCTCCATCGACCCCGCCGCCCAACGCTGCCAGTGCCGGCAGACGCATAGCAGCGGTCGGCGTCTCCCCTGCCGAATCGGCTCCCTCGCATCCCAGGGCCGCCACCAGGACCAACGAACCGCACCACGGGGCAACCACGTGGGGACGCATCGACAGCAGGGCAGGCGCCCAGCTCATCAGTGCGGCGCAAGACACCCCGCGGATCGAGCGGACGCTATCGAGTTCGGTTCGCTTGACGGCAGACAATGGAAACGATCGCAGTGGTGGTGATGATGAAGCCCCGTCGCTCTTCCCCGTTTTGTGGGAGTCACGAACTCGGATGATTCGCGTAGGTTCGCGGCAAGGTCAGCCAATGCCTGCCTGGACTGCGAAAAAGAATAATCCGGGATAGGAGGCGCGTTGAGACAAAGCCTAGCCTACCGAGTGGTTCCTGTCCCATTAGAATCCTTTCACTATGACCGTCCAGAGATCCACCGCCGCCGGAATCATCGACCCCCGCCACGGGGCAGTCCATGTCCGTAACCTCCAGCACCACTTCGGCGAGGGCGAAGCCCGCAAACAGGTGTTGTTTGACAACCAACTCACGGTCGAGCCGGGTGAAATCGTGATCATGACGGGCCAAAGCGGCTCGGGAAAAACCACGCTGTTGACTCTGATCGGGACACTCCGCCATGTCCAACAGGGTGAACTCTGGGTCCTCGGTCAGCCCCTCCATCAATCGACCAACACCGACCTCGTCCGCCTGCGGCGCAGGCTCGGTTTCATTTTTCAGGCCCACAACCTGTTCGGATCCCTGACGGCGCTGCAAAACGTCCGGATGGCGTTGGAACTTCAACCCGACCGCAAGACGCGGCAGCGGGAGAACGAACAATGCCTCGAAGTACTCCGTGCCGTCGGGCTCGAAGACCGCGCCCACTATCACCCCGCGAAGCTCTCCGGCGGCCAAAAACAACGCGTGGCCGTCGCTCGCGGTCTCGTGCATCAGCCCGAGATCCTGCTCGCCGATGAACCGACCGCGGCGCTGGACGAGGAATCAGGACGGAAAGTCGTGACGCTGTTTCAAAAACACGCCCGCGAGCAGGGTGTCGCAATCGTGATTGTGACCCACGACAATCGGATCCTCGATGTCGCCGACCGAATCGTAAAAATGGACTTCGGCCGCATCGCCCGGGACAGCCGCCCCGAGGAAACGAGCCGCATCGGCGAACTGTTGACGCACTGCAGCGTCTTCGATGGCATCGCGATCAGCACCCTCACCGATCTCGCCCAACGCACCCGGCGGGAAACCTACCCCGCCGGTCACCGCGTGATCCGGCGCGGCGATCCGGGAGATCGCTTCTACGTGATCGACCAAGGCCGACTGACCGTGAGCCGCCAGGAAGGGGAAACCATCGCAACCCTGGGCTCCGGCGACTATTTTGGCGAAACCGCCCTGATCACCGGCGAACCCCGCAACGCCCACGTGGATGCAGCGACCGACGTGACCCTCTACTCGCTCGACGCCGATGCCTTCCGGGATGCGATGGCTCAACGCAAATCACTCGACGAAGAAATCCGCTCGACGCTGTTTTCCGACTAGCTCGCAGAAACCGTGAGCCGTATCCGCTGTCCAGCTATGCGGCAGCTGATCTCGGCGGCCGTCGCCCATAAATGGCCTGGTTTTCACGGACCAACTCCGGGTACGTCTTCTCGGCCCGCTCATACCAAATGTTCAACAACGAACGCCGCACCCCGCTGCTTCCATCAATGACGGTGCGCCCGTGCCAACTCTTCAAGCCAATGGTATTGAGCACCGTAAACGCATAGGCGGTATTGGGCAAAAATGGCATTCGCTTGACGACCTCAAACCCGCGCGGCTCACGGAACCAGTCGCCCGGTTGCATCGAACGCCGGTAAAACTCGGTCCCGAACGGCCGCTGGGACTCGTCCTCCGGTAATGCCAATTGCATCGTGACGACCTTCTTGCGCGTGTCCGGGTGCGGCTTGATCCTGTAACCGTCCGTCTCCTGAAACACCTCCGGCAATGCGTAGCCAGCCAACCCCTCGACCTCCTCTTCCGGCACGCGATACCGATACGTCAGTCCCGGTGCTAACTTGCGGTACACCGTCCGACGCAACTCCTCGCTGGCCAAGGCGCTGCGAAGCGAATACCAGAACCGTCGCGACCCATCGTCCAACTGCCCAAGGCTGGCGTCGTTGGTTTGAAATCGCAGTCGATTGCTGTCACCGTCGGTCGTGCGGTGCTTCTCATAATCGAATGGCTCAAAGTGCTCCAGCGGCGGAAAGCATCGCTGCAACTGCTCGTAAACGTCCGCCGGCAAGAAACCGCAGACGAGCACGTGGGGGAACGGATCACTCTGGAAAGCCGCATCGGAGACTTGGTCACACGTGCTGCGAATGATGTACTCACGCAAATCCGGATCATATGAGTCTTGCATCTTTCGTCATGGCTCGCGGAAGACGGATGTTGCCAAAAAAGGGATTGAGCGAACGCCGCGACTCTGCCAAGGGAGTGCCCGGGTGATCCGACGACGTCGCACCGTGACGTCGATTAGCAAATGAACCGTTCCTCCATCAAGGGGTTTTTTCGGTCCATTCGCGTTTATCGTGAATCGACTCCTCGCCGAAGCTGCCATCCGCTGTAGAGGAGCACGCCGGTCAACAGCAATAACCCGGTGAAGTCCAAGACCGGAAGCCGCTGACCGCCCCACTCGAAGCGGTCGGGAAACAGCGCACACGCCGCCGCCGCGAACAACACACACCGGGCGCCCCAACCGAGGCGGGTGATGAAAAACCCCGACATTCCGCCAGCCAACGCCAAAATGCCCAACGCCGCCGCCGTCACCGCCCAGGCGACCGCCAGGAAAGACGCAGTGCCGCCCTCTGAGGTCATCAGCAACAAAGCGGGCCGATAGATAAACATGTAGGGCAGGGTGAAGCCGACCAACGCAAAGCGGAACGCGGCCAAGCCCGTCTGCATGACGCTACTGCCCGCGATCGAGGCGGTCGCATACGCGGCCAACGCCACCGGCGGTGTGACCATCGCCATCATCCCGAAGTAAAAGATAAACAGGTGCGCCGCCAAAATCGGCACACCCAAATTCGGATCGGCGAACACAGGACCGATGATCGTCGCCAGCAGCAAATAGGAAACCGCCGAAGGCAGCCCCATCCCCAAGACAATCGAGCAGCCCATGATCGCCAACAGGGCCAGGAACAAGCTGTTGCCGGCGAGCGGAATGATCGCTTGCGGCAACCCCGTGCCAATCCCGGTGCGCGAGACCAAACCGATCACAATCCCCACACAAGCGGCGGCCGCTATCAGTGGGATGCCGCCCCCAGCGGCGGTGCGAAAACCAGTGACAATCAATCCTCGCCAAACCGGTGAAAACATCCCGACCAGCAACGTCCCCGCCATCCCCCAGATCAGCGCATCGGCAAACGTGCTCGCCGCGTCGAGGCTGGATCTCGCCAGCAGCATGACAACGCCCCAGACGAAAAAACCCATCACCCGAGAGCTCAACGAGGCCCAACCGCCAGCGGACGACTCCGTCCGGGGGCCGATCAGAATCATCGCCATCACCAGCGCCAACGCATACGTGACGGCCCGGTACGGCGAATAGCCAACCAACAAAAACAGCATCAGGGCCCCCAACGCCCCGAAGAACGTCACCCCTTCGAAACGCATCCAGCGCCCCGGCGGCCCGGCGGCAGCCGAGGTGCCCGCCTCGCCCGGCGCCATCGACTCCCCGTCCCGGCGCGACCGCTCCCCCTTCGCGTCCTGCTCACGCACCCGCTCGGCATCACGCGCCGCGTCAATCCGCTTGGCCGTGAAATGGACCAACATAAAGATCGAAAAGTAATACAACAGCGCCGGGATCAACGCCGCTCTCAAAATCTCCAGATAGGTAACCGGCGGGTCGCGGTTGATGATCTCCAACATCATGTAAGCACCGGCGCCCATCACCGGCGGGACCAATGCTCCGCCACTGGAAGCCGCCGCTTCCACTCCCGCCGCGACGTGGGGTCGCAGCCCAATGCTTCGCATCAGCGGAATCGTGAAGGTGCCGGTCGTCGCGGCGTTGGCCACCGCGCTTCCCGACAATGATCCCATCAAGCCGCTGGCCAACACCGACACCTTGGCCGGTCCGCCGGAAAGCTGACCGAGCAGCCGCGTGGCGAGCTCAATGATGTACTGCGTGGCGCCGCTGGCCTGCAGGAACGCTCCGAACAGGACGAACAGGAACACATAGCGAAACATGACGCCGAGCGCCGTGCCGAACACCCCCTCAGTCCGCAGATAGGTCTGGCCAATCAGCGCGTACCAGTCTTGTCCGCGATGCGGGAACAACCAATCGGGCAGGTCGCGGGCGATCCCTTCGTGGGCGTACAGAATGAACAGCAGGGCCAGGATCGGCAGCGCCCAACCGATCGAACGACGTGCCGCCTCCACGACCAAGGCCAAGCCAATCGTGCCGATGACGATGTCGAGCCATCTGTACTGCGCAGCCCGCTGGCCGAGTTCAACCTCATAGAGGATCAAGTAGCCGCAGCTGAGCAGCGTCAGCAGCACCAACAGCCCGTCGATTCCGATGATCCAACGGGTCCCGGCCAAATGCTTCGAGAAGGGGACCGTCAGGAAACAGAGAACCAACCCCAAGCCGGCGAAAATCGCCAGCTGGCGAAGCGGCGCCAAAACGTTGAAGTTGACTTCGACCAGGACGAACAACGCCAAGGCCGCCGACAAGCCGACCACCAAACCACCATGGAGACCCTGACGGCGCAGAGTCCCCAGCGTGGACAGGTCGCCCTCAGCACACTCCCCTTCCGGATCGGTGCCGTCAGCCGGCGGAGTCGAGGACGCGTCATCTCTGCCGCCCGCCAAACCCCGATCCCGGCTCATGGATCCTCCGACTCGGCCCAGATACCGATCTCTTGAAAGTAACGAATCGCACCCGGGTGAAACTCGGTACCGACCGGCCGGACAACGTTCTCCGGCGTCATGCTGGCCGCCGCCCGGTGACGCTCGGCGATCTTCTCCCGGTTCTCATACGCCAAACGCGTAAAGTCATAGACAAGCTGTTCATCGACGTCCGCGTGGACGATCAAGTGGGCCGAACCGACGTCCAAACCATGATAGTCCTCATCGATCCCGGAATACGTTCCTCCCGGTACCTCCGCGGGGCCAAAAAACGCATACTCCTGCGCCAGTTCCTCTTTCGCGTCGTCGTCGTAAGGAATCATTCGAATCGCCTGGGCCTGGGCCATCTGGGTGATCGCCGGATTGGGAATGCCCCCGCCGACCATCGCCGCGTCGATCGCACCATCGCCGAGCAGATCGACCGCGCTTTGCTGGCTGCCATAGCGGGCTTCCAGATCGTCGATCGACAACCCGTGGGCCTGCAAAATCGGCTCCACGAAATACTCAAACCCCGCACCCTCCGGGCCCAGGAAGACTCGCTTGCCGCTCAGATCGGCGACCGTCTGAACGTCGGACTCTTCCGGGGTCACGAACATCGCGACGTTCGGAAACAAGGTCATCACACTGCGGATCCGGTGAGCCTGGTCCCAGCCCGCCTCGCCACGAACGGCGAAGTAAGTGATCGCGGCGTTGGACATCGCGAACTGCATCCGGCCTCGACTCAAAAGCCGAATGTTCTCCATCGATCCCCCCGTCGATTCCGCATTGACCCGCCAGGGCAAATCCCCCTTGTAGTCGTTGACAACCTCGCTGATCGCGCTGCCAACGGTATAGAAGGTACCGCCCACGGGAGCCGTGCCGACGTTGATGAACTCCCGCTGCTCTCCCTCTTGGCGAGAGCAACCAAGGGCCAGCAACCCGAGCGCGACCAGCACCAGCAGCACGCGCGTCGGGAGCAGAGATGGTGGGACGGCAAATGGTGACAGAAACTTCATCGGTAGAGCGGCCGAGAGAGAGGGGAGGCGGGCGGGGCAAGCATGGTGCGTCCGGCCGCACCGCGTCCGGAAGCAGCAACAAGACTACCACGAAGCAGCGCCGCCTCCAAGCAGCGTATAACCACCCGCCAGGGGCTTAGTAATGAGCGGGAAAAAAAGTTTCCGGTACCTTTTGTGCAAAGCACCCGGAGGGCGAGTCCCTCGCAAAAGGTACCTGACACTTTTTTCCCACACGATCCTTACACCATCGACGCCAGTTCGGCCATCTCTTCGGCTGTAAACTTCTTGTCCATCCGGGCCCCCAACTGCGAGACGATCCGGGCTGCGGCGTGCGACGCCACATGGCCAGCTTGGGGCCAACTCATGCCGTTGGTGATCCCGTACAGCAGGGCACCGGCGTACATGTCGCCCGCCCCGGTCGTGTCGATCGCCTTGACCGGCACCCCTTCAACCGGAAACGATTCGCCGCCATGCATGACGATCGAACCCTTGCCGCCGAGCGTCAGCGCGACATTCTCCGCATGCTCATGAATCCTTGCTGCACAGGCGATCGGGTCCTGCTCCCCGGTCAAGCTCTGGGCCTCCGCCTCGTTGCAAAAGAACAAGTCGACCGGTCCGGTGATCAGCTCCCAGATTTCATCGCGAATCATGTTGACCAAAAACGGGTCGGACGCGGTGAAAGCAACCTTGGCTCCATGCTCCTTGGCGAGCGCCATCGCACGGTACGCGGCCTCCTTCGTCGTCTCTCCGGTCAACAGGTATCCCTCGACGTAGACGTACTTGGAAGCCTTGATCACCTCGACGTCCAGGTCATCGGCAGTCAACGTGGCCGACGCCCCCAAATTCGTCAGCATCGTCCGCTGTGCGTCATCGGTGATCAAAATCGCGCACGTCCCCGACGGCTTGCCCGGTTGCGGGTCGACGTCAATCGCAATCCCCAACTCGCGCATGTCGTGGATGAAAAATTCCCCGATTTCATCATCGCCGACCTTGCCGAGAAAAGCGGCCGAGCCTCCGAAGTCGGCGACCGCAACGACCGTGTTGGCAGCCGATCCCCCGGCACATCGGTTCAACGGTCGCCCCGCGAGCGACCCCAGCACCGACGCCTGGCGGGCGTCGTCGGCCAGGGTCATGATCCCCTTATCGACCTGCAGCTCGCCCAACATCGATTCTTCCACCTGCGCCTGAATATCAACCAGCGCGTTGCCCACCGCGAATACGTCGTACTTTTCCATCGGTCTCGTCGTCCCTCAAAAGTTTGGTGTTTCGTTCCGAGAGCCTAGCCCGCCCCACGGCGACCGGGCAACCACCCACCAACGAACCCCGATGGCAGAAGTCGCCGAGACTAGAGACGATCGCTCGGGAAGGGTGTGATTGTGGAGTCTCTTGCGCGGTCGACAGGCTGGCAGCCTGTGCGACTCCCCTCACGCGACATCCCCCAAATCCAACCGCCTCTCATACCGCCGTAATACCTGGCCCCGCAGTTCACTCAGCTCCTCCGCATCGAGCTGGGGATCGGCATCGATCATGTCCTGGGCCAACTCCCGGGCGACGACCAGGATCGGCTCATCGCGGACCAGATCGGCAACCCGCATCGCCGGCATCCCGCTCTGCCGCTTGCCCAGCAGATCCCCGGGACCGCGGAGGCGAAAGTCGGCCTCGGCCAGTTCAAAGCCGTCCCTCGACCGCTCGAAGACCTGCAGCCGCTCGTCGTCCTCCGGGGAGCCCTCGCCATCGGTGAAGACGCCCACGTGCCCGGTGTGGACGCCCCGTGAGACCCGTCCACGAAGCTGGTGCAACTGCGCCAGTCCAAAACGGTTCCCTCCCAGAATCGTCATCACGGTCGCGTTGGGAACATCGATCCCCACCTCGATCACGGTGGTGCTGACCAGGACCTGCAGATTTCCTGAATGGAACGCCTCCATCACCGCTCGCTTCTCCTCCGCTGGCATCCGGCCATGCAGCAAACCGACGCGGTATCCTGCCAACTGGTTTTGCGCCAGCGTTTCAAACGTCCGCAACACCGAGGAGACATCTTCAGCAGGGTCGGCCCCAGCCGGCTCGCCCTCCTGGATCGACTCTGAAAGTTCGGTGGGGACAGCGGCCACCCGCGGCGCCACCACGTAAGCCTGACGTCCTTCGTCGAGCCGAGCCCGGACAAAGGCCCACCAGCGATCTTTCCAGCCGTCACGCGCGAGATAGGTCTTCACCTCGCCCCGCCCCGGCGGCTGCTCGCGGAGGGTCGTCAGGTCGACATCGCCGAAAAGCGTCATCGCGATCGAGCGGGGAATCGGGGTCGCCGACATCACCAGGCAGTGCGGGTCGGTGCCACCGCCCCGGAGGCGAACCCGTTGTCGCACCCCGAATTTGTGTTGTTCATCAATCACGCACAGCCCGAGTCGATGCAGATCTAGCTGGCGGTGCAGCAGCGCCTGAGTGCCGACCAACAGATCGATTTCCCCGGCCGCCGCCGCCCGCAACACCTCGCGGCGCTGAATCGTTGTCAGAGAACCGCACAACAACCCGATCCGCACGCGGGAGCCGGCCAGCGTTTCGGTCAGCGTCGCGTGGTGCTGCCGCGCCAAGATCTCCGTCGGCGCCATCAACACCGCTTGGTGACCGTGCGCCACGGCCAACATCATCGCGTAGACCGCAATCACCGTCTTGCCGCTGCCGACGTCCCCCTGGAGCAACCGATTCATCGGAAATTGTCGAGACATGTCACGCCCGATCTGCTCGATCGCCCGACGTTGGTCGCCGGTCAATTCAAACGGAAAGCGGTTCAAGATCCGCGCGTTGATCACCGGAGAGGGAGACAGCGGCGGTGCCCGTAATTCCGTCGTCAAGCGGCGGCGGCGAATCGCCAACGCCAACTGCATCACCAACAGCTCCTGAAAGATCAACCGCAGCCTGGCGGCGATGAGGTCCGTTTCGCTCGCGGGATAATGAATCGACCTCACCGACGCTGTGATCGATGGCAGTGGCCCTCCCGAGAGCAACTCGTGACTCGCTTGGCCGACTTTCGCCAACGCCTCGGCAGCGCGGTTGCGAAGCGCCTCGGGAAGGACCTCGACCAGCGATTCGCCCAGGGCATCGACAACCAACCGCGTCAGCCGCCGCAGGTCGGCTTGCCGAACACCCTCGGTCAACGGATAGACCGGGTGGATCGCTGCCGCCTCCCCCGATTCCCCCTCGGCCAACAGAATCACCTGGGGATGAACAAACTCCATCCGCAACCCTTTCAGCCGGGGTGTGCCGGAGATCTGCACCCGCTGGCCAAAGCTGATCTGCTCAGCCCGAAACGGCTGATTGAAAAAGACGATCCGCACGGCGCCGGTCTCGTTCTCGACGATCGCAGCAAAGACCGAACGCCCTGGGGTACGGGAGGCGAGTTCGGCGTCGGTGATCGTCCCCACCACCGAAGCGGGTTCGCCCTCGCGGAGAGAATCGATTGGCCGGTTCGGCGCCGGACGCTCGTAATCGCGCGGAAAAAAGAAGAGCACGTCACGGGCCGTCTTCAACCCCAACCGCCGCAAACGCTCCGCCCGCTCCGGGCCGACCCCCGGCAAGTACTGCACGTCGGTTGCAAGCGTCAGTGTGGGTCGAACGTCCGGCATCCCCTATCCCCCATCGGTCGTGATTCACCGTCATCGTAGCGGAACTCGCCGCGACCACCGAGGGGCATTGTCACGCCGAATCCACCCGCACCACAACGCTCTTAAACGCGGGCGTCCTACTCTGCGGATCGATCCGCCGTCCGACCAGCACGTTGGCTTCCGGGTAGTACATCAATGCGTTCCCCGAGCGAATTGCTTCGAAGCTCCGCGCCAGGATGTTCTCCATCACCCCGGTGTCGCTCCGCACGGTCACACCCTGATCATGCGCGAAGCCGAACCGTCGCATGTCCGCGGGGTGCATCAAGATCACGTCGCGGCGATCCTGGTTGCGATACAGGTCTTCCTCTTCATAGACGACCGTGTTGAACTGGCCTTCACTGCGAACGGTCATCAACCGCAATTCACGCTCGCCTGTCCCCGGCAGCGGCGGCAGGTCGTGGTGGTGCATCACCGCCCGGCCGTCGGCGGTTGCAAACTTGGGTTCGTGGAAGGTTCGCCCGCCGATCTGGAACTCTTCTTTCGACTGGTCGATCTCGCGAATTTTCTCGTAACCCGGGACGACACTCCCGATCCATTCCCGGATGGTGGCGGTTCGCCGCATTGCTTTCCAATCGACGCCAGCGGTGCTCACCAGCTGCTCACCGAGGGTCGCGAT